>CBDUVN010000004.1:0-54659 GCA_965370685.1 uncultured bacterium
CTTCGACTACCAGATCGGGCTCGCTCGCCTCGAGGCCCTGCTCGGCGCCGACCTGCGGAACTGATACGGGGGGAGCGGCGGTAGTAACCCGTCCTGCGGCGCGGCAACCGCGTCGACGCGACGAGTCAACGGATGTCGTACCTGAACGAATGGAATGATGGAACTGATGCAGAAGCATTCGAAGAACAGCCGCCACCGGGCGGTATCGACATATGGCACGGTCCTCGTGGCAGCGGCCTCCGTGATTGCCGTGGCGTGCGGAGCGACGCAGGCGGATGAGCCCGCAATGGGGCTCGAGAGCGTCGCGGCCGAGCGCCGGCAGATCAGCTCCAGCGTAGCGGCCACGGGCACGGTCGAGCCGATAGCGGTGATCGACGTCAAGTCCCAGGCCTCGGGAGAGGTCCTCGAGGTTCCGATCGAGCTTGGAGACAAGGTCGAAAAGGGCACACTGCTCGTTCGTATCAACCCGCGTGACGTGCGAAACGCATTCAACCAGGCGGAGGCCGACCTGGAAGTCGCCCGGGCCCGGCAGACGATCAGCAGGCGACAGCTGGAGCGAACGACGTCGCTACGGGAATCCCAGATAGTGACGGAGGACGAGTACGAGGTCGCGCTGCTCGAGGCTGCGAACGCCAAGGCGTCGATGGTGAAGGCTGAGACCAATCTGGAACTGGCAGAGGACCGTCTCAACGACGTGACCGTCCGAGCCCCGATCAACGGCACTGTCGTCGAGAAGACGGCGGAGCAGGGGCAGATCATCACCTCGGCGCGAGAGATGACGGGTGGCACGATCCTGATGCGGATGGCGGACCTGAACGAAGTCCAGGTGCGCACGCTGGTCGACGAGACCGACATCGGATCGATCCAGCCCGGGCTGAACGCCACGATCCGGGTCGACGCCTACCCGGATCAGGAATTCCGGGGGAAGGTGCTGAAGATCGAGCCACAGGCCGTAGTGGAGCAGAACGTCACGCTGTTCGCCGTGCTCACCCGCATCCGCAACGATGAGGATCTGCTGAAGCCGGGAATGAACGCCGATGTCGAAATCCTGATCGGCGTGCGGGACGATGTCCTGTCTCTCCCGAACGCCGCGATCCGGACGGTCGATGAGGCACGGCAGCTGGTCACGGCGCTCGGCATGGACGCGGAACTGCTCGAAGCACGGGTGCCCGATGAAGGTGGCGCACGTGAGTCGGAGAAGGCCGGAGAGGGCGCGGAGGCGGAAGCAGCAACGACCGAGGACGGTCTCCCGACGATTGCCGCCCTGCAGGCGATGTCCAGAGAAGAACGCATGAAGCTGATGCAGGACCTGGAGCCGGCGCAGCGGCAGAAGTTGTTCAGCATGTTCGAGCAGATACGGGAGCAGCAGGAACAGGCGGCGCGTGCCGACCCGAGCAAGCCGAAAGACGCCTTCGTGTTCGTCAACGACGAGCAGGGCCTGCTGACGCTGCGGCCCGTCCGTATCGGCCTGTCGAGCTGGGAGTACACGGAAGTGCTCGGCGGTGTGGACGAGGGAGACGAGGTCGTTCAGGTCCCGATGGCCCTCGTGCAGCAGTCGGAAATGCTGGAACGAATCCGGAGTCGTACATCGATTCCCGGCGTGAGCCGCAGCTGAGGCGGGGGGAATAGCGAAATGCTCCTCGGCGAGATCATTCGCGTCGCTCTCCAGGCGATCGCCGCGAACAAGTTACGCAGCATGCTCACGATGCTGGGGATCGTGATCGGCGTCGCGGCGGTCATCACCATGGTGGCTCTCGGGACCGGCGCTCAGCGAGCCGTGCAGGAGCAGATCGAGCAACTGGGCACAAACGTCCTTTCCGTCCGTCCGGGTCAGGCCTGGTTCCGGGGCACGAGGGGCGGCAGCAGCGCGAAGATGGAGGTCAAGGATGCGCTGATCGTCCAGCGTGATGCTTCCGCGATCACGGCCGTTGCGCCCGAGATGCAGAGGAATGTGCAGGTAGAATTCGGCCGGAGCAACGCGAATCTCCGGGTGACGGGCACTTCTGCGAATTACTACGAAGTGAACAACTACGAAGTCAGCATGGGTCGGTTCTTCGAAGGGCATGAGAATGAGGGACGGCGGCGAGTGGCTGTTCTCGGGGGAGCCGTTCCGGCGGTACTCGGAACGACCCCGGAGATGATCGTCGGGCAGAAAATGTCGATCCAGAACGTCACGTTCGAAGTGGTCGGGGTCCTCGGCGAAAAGGGTGGGTGGAGCTGGTTCAACATGGACGAGAGAATCTTCGTTCCGATCAATACGGCACAGTTCCGGTTGTTCGGGACGGAGCGAATCGGCTCGTTCAACGCCGTTGTCAGGGATGGATCCAGTCAGACGCTCGCCATGGCGCAGATCGAGGAAGTCCTCCGACGCGAGCACCGCCTGCGGGTCGGACAGGAGAGCGATTTCTGGATCCAGGACCGCGCCGAGCTGATGGGCACGCAGCAGGAAACGACAAAGACATTCACCTACCTGCTCGCCGGGATCGCCCTCGTCAGCCTCCTCGTGGGAGGCATCGGAATCATGAACATCATGCTCGTTTCGGTCACCGAGCGGACGCGTGAGATCGGAATCCGGATGGCGCTCGGGGCAACCCGGAGAGCCGTCCTCGGGCAATTCCTGTTCGAGGCCCTGGTTCTGTGTCTCGTTGGAGGCCTGGTCGGTATCGGGCTCGGTTTCGGTGCGGCGTACGCGTTGTCTGAGCTGGCGAACTGGAACACGGCGGTGTCGCCACGGGCGGTCCTGCTCGCAGTCGTCTTTTCAGCCACGATCGGGCTGTTCTTCGGTATGTGGCCCGCCCGCCGGGCGGCGGCGATGAACCCGATCGAAGCGCTGCGCTACGAATGAGCCAGGTCTCGTTCGATGCTCTTCCTGATGATGCGCACGTCTGGTGTTTCGCGGCCGAGCCGGAGCCTGGACCGCGAGAGACTGCGCACCTGCTGGACTCGATGCAGCAATTCGTCGAGCAGTGGACGGCGCACAGACAGGACCTCGCCGCAGGCGTGACCTGGATGCACCAGCGGTTCCTGCTGGTAGGCCTCGATGAGAGCCGGGCAGGGGCTTCGGGTTGCTCGATCGATGCGCTCATGGGCCGCCTCGCCGACCTCGAGCGGGAGCTCGGCATTCGCCTCACAGACGCCTCTCCCGTGTGGTACCGGGACGGCGAAAGCCGCATTCGGTCAGTCATGCGCGAAGAATTCCGCAAGCTCGCGAAAACCGGATCGGTTGGACCGGACACCCCTGTGTTCGACCTGACTGCGTCGACTCTCGGCTCGATCCGCTCCGGCGGGCTGGAGCGCCCGGTTTCGACGTCCTGGCACGCGCGTCTGCTCTGAGCCCGACCCTTGAAAGACGAGCCGCGGATTCCGGGAGGTGACACGAGCACCGCAGCGGCGACCGCGGTTGTTCTGTCGGGCGGTGGAGCCCGCGGCGCCTACCAGGTAGGAGTCCTGCGGTGGATTGCGCACCAGTACCCCGAGTTACGAATCCCGATCCTGACCGGAGTCTCCGCTGGCGCGATCAATGCCGCATTTCTCGCAGGCCGTCCGGAGCCCCTGCCCGAAGCCATGGACCTCCTCGCAGAAATGTGGGGAGGCCTGTCGACCGAGGAGATTCTGCGGGCAGATGTGTTTTCACTTGTGGGCAATGCGCTCAAAGTACTGATGAATCTGGGGAGCGGCGGAGCAAAGCTCGCGCCCCGGGTGCGGGGGCTCGTGGATACGTCCCCGCTCGAACGGACTCTGCAACGCGCATTGAATCCTGACGGCATCGCCGACAATATCTCGCAGGGTCGGCTTACGGCCGTGGCCGTGTCAGCCACATCATACAGGACCGGGCGAACGGTCACGTTTGTCCAGGCGGCACCCGGAGTCCGGATGTGGGAGCGCACGAGGAGCCACTCCGTCTCAACCCACCTGGACGTAGACCATGTGATGGCGTCGGCAGCGATACCGCTGTTCTTCCCCGCACAGTCCGTCGAAGGCGAGTGGTACGGGGACGGCAGCTTGCGCCAGGGTAGCCCGCTGGCCCCCGCAGTGTACCTGGGTGCCGATCGGATTCTCGTCGTGTCGTCCCGCTATGGCCCTGGCACCCGTGATAAGAAAGAGACGGGTCAGGACGGATATCCGCCGGCCGCGCAGATCCTCGGCTTGATGGCGAACTCGATATTTCTCGACAACCTGGATGCCGACGTTGAGCGTCTCGAGCGCATCAACGAGATCGTCGCGCGCGTGCCGGATAAGAGACAATGGCTCCTTTCCGAGCGGCCGGTCAGGTTGCTCCTGCTCCGGCCGTCGAGCGACCTGGGACGTCTGGCCGCGCGCTACGAAGACCGGTTGCCCCGGGGGCTCAGATACCTGATCCGGGGCCTCGGGACCCGGCGCGTCGCGAGTCCCGACCTGCTCTCATATCTCATGTTCGAAAGCGAATACCTGCAGGAACTCATCCGGCTCGGTGAGCGGGATGCCTCACATAACTGGCTGCGGATCCGGCGATTCCTGGAAGATGGAAATTCGCTGGACACACCTTCGGAAACCGGCTGACGGTCCTGTCGTCAATCATCCGACATCAGACGTGGTTCAGCAGCATCAGCTCGTGCGGGTGGGGCCAGAGGTAGACCTGGTTCTGCAGCGTCTCGAATTGGAATCTCGTTACATGATGACGGATCAGGGTCACCGGGACGATGAGCGGAAGGAGCTTCGCCTCATACTGATCGATCGCCTCCGCAAGTTCCGAACGGTCGCCCTGATCGAGGCCACCGGATATGTATCCCGCCAGGTGCCGAAGCACGTTGGTGTGGCCCTTCCGTCCCGGGGCTCTCCGCATGACTTGTGTAAAGCCGGTCCGATACTCGTCGACCACGGCCTGAGCTGACGTGCCCCGAACTGACGTGCCCCGGGCAGCCTGCCCGAGAAGGCTGTCCAATCGACGCATGCCGACCTGGTTTCTCGACATCAACAGGTGCTTGTGAGCTGCATGAAACTCCAGCAGGCGGCGTCTCGTCGGGCCAGCCTGTTCCAACTCCTTCCAGCGCCGGTATGCAAAGATCCGCGTGATGAAATTCTCCCGCAGTCTCGCGTCGTCAAGCCGTCCTTCCTCCTCGACCGGAAGATCCGGTTCGAGCCGGAGAAGCTCGGCCGCGAAGGTACCGACACCGTTCCGGGCCAGCACACCGGTCGGGCCCCGGATCTTCACTCGTGCCATTCCACAGCTCGGAGAGCCCTTCTTCAGCACGTAGCCGGCGAGGTGGTGTCTCCGGAGCCGCGTGATCCTGTCGTCAGCGTAGGCCCTCATCCGGTCGGTCAGATCTTCTCCGGACGTGGGCATCGCCAGCCTCACCGCCCCGTTTTCTGCCCGCTCGAGCTGGATCTTCGGCCGCGGTGTTCCCAGGCCGATCTCAATCTCCGGACACACGGGGATCCACGTGATGTAGTTGCCGAGAACATCGGTCAGGAATCGATCCCGCTTGTGCCCGCCGTCATACCGAACTTCCTGGCCGAGCAGACAGGAAGAGATTCCGAGACGGAGGGGGCTTGCCGCCACGGCGGATTCACCCGGGCGGATCACCGGGCGGGAGCCTGTCGCCCCAGCATGTGCCGAAGCGCAGGTTCGAGTTCCGGATCGCGGAAACTGAAGCCCGATTCCCGCAACCGCACCGGGATCACCCGGGCACTGGAGAGCAGCAGTTCGTCCGCCATCCGCCCCAATGACAGCCGAAGGACGCTCGCCGGTATCGGTATGATCGTGGGGCGCCTGAGCACAGACCCGAGCACGTCAGTGAAGACCTCGTTCCGAACTGGCCCGGGCGACACGACGTTCACGGGCCCCTCCAGAGAGTCAGTCGCCGCCACATGAAGGATGGCGCCGATCGCATCGTCGAGTGACACCCAGCTCCAGAATTGTCGACCGGAGCCGATTCGGCCTCCGACACCTGCACGGAATGGCCGTAACATCTGTTTCAGAGCGCCGCCGGCAGGCCACAGGACCATACCGAACCGTAGGTGGACAACCCGGATTCCCGCATCGCGTGCCGGGTCCGCCGCGGCTTCCCAGTCGCTGCATACATCGGCGAGGAATCCGCGACCAGGCCCGGCATCTTCCGTCAGAAGTTCATCGCCCCGGTCCCCGTACCACCCCGTCGCCGAGGCGCAGATCAGGGCCCGGGGGGGAGATTCCAGCGCGGCGAGGGTCTCGGCCAGAAGACGGGTTCCGGCAACCCGGCTGTCGCGGATCGACTTACACCGCGCGTCCGACCAGCGACCGGACGCGATCGACTCCCCGGCGAGGTGAACTACATAGTCTGCTCCCTCCAGACCCTCGGCGTCGATCGATCCGGACCGCGGGCCCCAGGCCACGCTTCCCCCGGCCGACGGAGGTGTCCGGGACGACTCCCGGACGAGGGCGATCGGAGTGTGGCCGCCCGTGGACAGCACGGCGCTCAGCCCGGAACCGAGCAGTCCGCTGGCCCCGCTGATTACGAACCGGCGGTTGCCGTCGAGTGTGCAACTGTCGTGAAGCGCCAGATCACGGGCCGTGACCCGGTGCCGAAAGTCGAACGCACGCCGCAGCCGATCGGCCACCGCCCGACCCGAGATCACGGAAGAAGCGGGTTCGAGGGGCAGAGCGTACTCGACCCGGTCCTCCAGCAGGCATGCGTCGCGATTGATCGGCTCGAACCGGTGCGAGTGCTCCCAGCGGGCGAACGGTCCCTCGGCCTGGACGTCCGTGAACTGCCGGCCAGGGACACAGTCGCGATGCTCTGCTACCCACGTCACCGGCACCGGACCGATCCGAACCTCCAGCACCGCCCTGGCTCCATCGCCGATTCCGCCGGTGTGCTCCAGCAGTTCGACCGACTCCCACGGCGGAGATAGTCTCTGCAGGGCTCCGGGGCGGGCGTGCCAGTCGTACACCTGTGCGGCGGGAAAATCCAGGCGGCTCGACTTGTGGAAGACATGGAGTGTCAAAGCGTTCAACTCCCGGTCTGATCGATCAAGTTCTGCGAATCAACCGGGTTCACATTACAATGTTCGGGATGTTCGCGCCGGTGAACGGCCACACCGGCGCCGTTCTTGTCTGCAAACTCAACGCTTCGCTCCGTGCACGTGTTGTTCACCCGTCACGGTCAGCGGCGGGAAAACGAATTCGGGGAGGTCCGGTTGTTTCTGTCAGACACGAGCATCCGTCGGCCGGTGCTCACGTCAATGGTGGCTCTGGCCGTCGTCCTGTTCGGCGCCATCAGCTATACCCGGTTGTCGGTGCGAGAGCTTCCGGACGTGGACACTCCCAACGTCTCCGTTTCAGTGTTCCTCCGCGGGGCGAATCCCCGGGTCATGGAGACCACCGTAACCGACGTGCTCGAGGAGGAGCTGAGCACGATTCCCGGCGTTCGAACTCTCAGGAGCACCAGCTCCGAGCAGTCCACGAACATCAACCTCGAGTTCGAGTTGGATCGTGACCTGGAGCTCGCGGCGCAGGACGTTCGTGACGTCGTGTCCCGCGTCCGCGGAAGACTCCCGGAAGACGTCCTCGATCCTGTCGTCGCGAAGCAGGAGTCTGACGCTCAGCCCTTCATGTGGCTCGCTCTGTCGGCCGACAACTTCGATCTGCTGCAGCTGTCGGACGTGGCAGACCGCGAGGTCAAGCGGCGGCTGCAGTCACTGGATGGCGTCGGCCGCGCCATGATCGCGGGAGAGCGACGCTATTCGATGCGCGTCTGGATCAAGGCACAGGAACTGGCGGCACGCGGTCTGACCGTGCAGGACGTCCGGTCGGCGATCCGGACCCGCAGCGTGGAGCTACCGGCCGGGCGGATCGAATCTGCACGGCGGGAGTTCACCGTCCGGTCGCTGGGCGAGCTCAAGACCCCTGAGGAGTTCGGGAACCTCGTGGTCTCCAGTCGCGATGGACAGGTCGTGCGTCTCAAAGACGTGGCGCGAGTCGAGCTCGGGCCGGAGGACTACCGCTCTGCCTTGCGCTACAACGGAAGCCCGGCGGTCGCGATCGGCGTGATCCGTCAGTCGAAGGCGAACCTGATCGAGGTGTCGGACGCCGTTCGTGACGAGCTTCCGTCCATTCAGGCTTCGCTGCCGCCCGGGGTCACGATCAACATCGGGTTCGACCAGGCGCTGTTCGTTCGCCGCTCGATCAAGGAAGCCGAGGAAACCCTGGTCCTTGCGGCAATTCTGGTAATCCTGATCATCTTCGTGTTCCTGCGGAACATGCGGGCCACGATCATCCCGGGGCTCGCGATCCCCACATCGATCCTGGCCGCGTTCGGCGTGCTGTACGCGTTCGGATTCACGATCAACAACTTCACGCTGCTCGCGCTCATCCTGGGTATCGGGATCGTCGTGGACGACGCGATCATCGTGATGGAAAACGCCTACCGGCACCAGGAGGAGCTGGGTGAGTCGCCAGTGGTCGCGGCTCAACGCGGAACGAGCGAGATCGCCTTCGCCGTAATCGCGACGACCGTGGCTCTGGTGGCAGTATTCACGCCGCTGGCGTTCCTGCAGGGCACGGCCGGCCGCCTGTTCAACGAATTCGGGATCGCACTCACGGGCGCCGTGATCGTGTCCAGCTTCATCGCCCTGACCCTGACGCCGATGCTGTGCGCGAAAGTCCTTCGGGTTCCGACATCACACGGGAAGCTGTTCCTGGCGTTCGAGAGCGCGTTCATGACAGTCGCCGGGCTGTACCAGAAGAGCCTCCAGTTCGCGGTCCGGCATCGCGCGTTCGTCATCCTCGGGGCGGGCCTGGTCGTCGGCCTGGCCGTCGTGGTATTCAACCGCCTGGAGAGGGAGTTCATGCCTCCGGAGGACCGCGGCGCGATTCTCACCTTTGTCGTCGCGGCCGAGGGTTCCTCCCTCGAGTACACCGACGGCTACCAGCGGCAGGTGGAAGCGGTGCTGGAAAGCGTGCCCGAGATCCAGGGCTACTTCAGCATCGTCGGGGGCTTCATGGGAGGAGTGAACAAGGGAATCATCTTCGCGCGCCTCACGGACTGGGAAGACCGGGATCGCTCCGTCCAGGAGATCATTAATGAGATTCGGCCTCGCCTGTTCGGCATTCCGGGTGTCATGGCGTTCGCCAGCGCTCCCGCCGCGATCGGATTCGGCAGCCCGGTTCAGTACGTGGTACGGAATCCGGATTTCGACTCGCTCGTAGCGGGAATGGACCGGATGACGGCGCGGGCCAGACAGGTTCCCGGTCTGGTCAACATCGACACCGACCTCCGGGTCAACAAGCCGGAGATCACCGTCGAGTACGACCGCGACCGCGCGGAGGATCTCGGGATCGCGATCGCCGACATTGCCGGGACTCTCCAGACAATGCTCGGAGGACAGCGCGTGAGCAGGTTTACGCGTAACAACAAACTGTACGATGTCATCGTTCAACTCGAGCCCGAAGCCCGCTCGACGCCGGAGGCGATGTCGGCGATCTACGTCCGCGGGAGGGACGGAGTGCTTGTGTCCCTCGACGCCGTTGCCCGGATCGAGGAAACCGTGGGGCCGAGGCAGCTCAACCACTTCGATCGAGTCCGCTCGTTCACTCTGTCCGCGAGCCTGGAAGACGAGTTTCCACTCGGTTCTGCAATCGACTCATTGCACGCTATTTCGGCGGAGGTCCTTCCCCCCGGCAGCAGCATCGCGCTCGCCGGCGAGTCCCGGGAGATGGAGGAGGGCGGGAACGCCCTGTACTTCGCGTTCGCGCTCGCCCTGCTCGTGGTGTTCATGGTACTGGCGGCGCAATTCGAGTCGCTCATCCATCCGTTCACGGTGCTCCTCGCCGTACCGCTCGCCGTGACCGGCGCCCTCGTGACTCTGCTGGTGGCCGGCTCGACCTTGAATCTGTTCAGCCAGATCGGAATGATCCTCCTGATCGGCATCGTGACCAAGAACTCGATTCTGCTGGTGGAGTATGCGAACCGGCTCAAAGACAGGGGCATGAGCGCGACGGAGGCGATGCTCGAGTCGGGTCGAATCCGTCTGAGGCCGATTCTCATGACCTCCGTCGCCACGATCATCGCGCTCACACCGATCGCCCTCGGACTCGGGGCCGGCTCGGCGAGCCGTCGGCCGCTCGGGTACGCGGTCGTTGGAGGACTTCTGTTCTCGACCGTGCTGACGCTGTACCTGGTTCCCGTCGTCTACGTTCTCCTCGACCAGGCCAGGCAACGCGTCATGAGGCGCGCCGAGCGACTCGAGCCGGCGGAGGCGGAGTCGTGATGAGCATCGAGGACGTGAGCCACGCCCACCGCGTGACCGCCAGGGCTCTTGCCGCCGGGTGTGCGTTTTCTCTGCTGCTGGTGTCCAGCCCGGCACGCGCCCAGGATCCCGTGGCGGAGGTGGCTGCCGCGTACGAGAACGCCCCGACGACAACGATCTCGTTGCCCGAGGCGCTGAACCGGGCAGCCGGAGTCGATCCTGATTACGTGGCGGCTCTGCGTCGCGTCGGCGACGCGGATTGGGTCCGCCGTTCGGCCTGGTCGGCGTTTCTGCTGCCGGTGATCGATTTCCGCTGGTCGTGGAGCAAGTACTCCAGCCCGCAGTTCAACATCGGGACGGGGGAGGAGACGGACCAGCTCACGCAATTCGGGCTGACCGGTGCGTATACGTTGTTCAACGGCGGATCCCGGATCTTCAACCTGAAGGCAGCCAACGCTGACAGGGATGGAGCGGAAGCCGGAGAGCGCCGGCAGCGCTTCACGACCGCGCTGGGCACGGAGGCGGACTATTACAATGCCCTGGCCCAGAAGGAGCTCCTGCGGGTCGCCGACGAGAGGAAGAGTCGGGCGGTGGAGCAACTCGCCGTCGCGCGGGCCCGTGTTCTGGCAGGCGCCGCCGTACAGACCGATTCGCTGCAACTCGTGCTCGAGCTTACCCGGGCGCAGGTGGACCTGCTCCGCCAGGATGCCGCGTTGTCAGTGGCCCAGTTGCAGCTGGGGCGCCGGGTCGGTATCCCCGGCCGGGTGGCCGCGGAGCCTCTCGACACTCTGCCGGCTCAGGCTCTCCCGCTCACGGAGGCCCAGGCGATCGAGGAAGCCGTGACCGTGAGCCCGATCGTGGAATTCGCGCGCGCGGAAGAGCGGAGAACGGACGCCGTTTTCAAGTCCGAGCGCGGCGCCTACCTGCCGACGTTAAGCCTGTTCGGAAATTGGGCAGGATTCGACGATGACCTGGTTCCAGACGCGACCAAACGCAGCACGTTCGGCGTGGCGCTCAACTTCCCGATCTGGGATGGGGCTCTGCGCGAGATCCGGGTGTATCGGGCCAGCACCGCGCGTCAGATTGCCGAAGCCTCCCGACGGGACACGGAGCTCGGCGTCGGACGCGACATGGCGGAGGCGTACCTGGCTTACAACACCGCCCGGGCCAGCGCCGAACTGGCGGCAAACGCGGTCCTGGTGGCACGGGAGAACCTCCGGGTGCAGGAGGAGCGTTATCGTGCCGGCGCGACCACGATCATCGACCTGATCGTGGCACAGGTCGACCTGACCGAAGCGGAGGCCGGCCTCGTCCAGGCGCGATTCACGACACGACTCGCGCGGGCGGGAGTAGAGGCCATTCTCGGACGACGACTCACAGCAACACGATGATTCGGGAGGAGGGCGCGGCGATGGCACACGCTCGAGCGTGGCGGGCCGCAGTGACGGCGTTGGCGTTCGTGGCCGCTTGCGGCGGTGACGGAGCCGAAGCGGGGCCGGGCGGAGGCATGGGCCAGGGAGGTCCGCCACCCATGCCGGTGGATGTGGCGCTGGCGGTAACGGACACCGTTCAGGAGGAGATCCGGGCTACGGGGCAGATCGAGGCCGTGCAGTCTATCGAGCTCCAGCCCGAGGTGTCCGGACGACTTGCGAGCATCCCGGCCACGGAGGGCCGGGAGGTGCGGCGCGGCGCACATCTGTTCAAGGTGGATGACGCCGAACTGCAGGCGCAGGTCGCCCGGCTCGAGGCGCAGATGGACCTTGCAGAGCAGGCCCTCGCGAGGACGCGGGACCTCCTGGATCGAAACGCCTCCTCGCAGGCGGACCTGGAGCAGGCGGAGGCCACTGCACGGAGCGCGCGCGCCGAGCTTCTCCTCCAGCAGACACGGCTCGAGCGAACCGTGGTTCGCGCCCCGTTCTCAGGCGTGGTCGGAGAGCGCCTGGTAAGCGTCGGCGACTACGTGACGCCGCAGACGAAGCTCACCACACTTCAGACCGTGGATCCGCAACGAGCCGCCTTCCGGGTCCCGGAACGCCACGCCGGCGTGCTGAAGGTGGGCCAGGAGGTGATGTTCGAGGTCGCGGCGATGTCGGCTCAGTCATATACCGGCATCGTGGACTTTGTCGATCCCCGCGTCCAGCTTCCCGGTCGCACGATCATGGTCAAGGCCCAGGTGTCGAACGAGGATCGATCGCTGAAGCCGGGCATGTTCATCGAAGCTCGACTCGTCGTCGCCATGCGGCCCGAAGCAGTTATCGTGCCGGAAGACGCGATTCTCCCGCTTTCGGGTGCGAACTACGTCTGGGTCGTCACACCCGAGGGGACGGCGTCCCGACGGGAGGTCCAGATCGGGGTCCGAACCAGGGGATTCGTGGAGATTCGGGACGGAATCTCCAGCGGCGAGCAGGTCGTCGTCGGAGGGATCGAACGGATGGGAGAGGGATCCCCCGTCGCTCCCAACCTGGTCGAGCGCCCGCGCCACTGAGCCTTCGCGTACCCGCTCACCCGTCGATCCGGCGCTCCCAGCCAGCAGCGCCGGCTGGTGCCGGGCTCTCCGGTTCCCACGAGAGTCGAAAGCCCGCGGTCCCGTAGTCGAGGATGGCGTACACGGACGCCGTCCCGACCAGCAGGATTGCCACGTTGATGTACGCTGGCGCGAGAATCAGCGTTAACAGTGCGCCAAGCTGGAGCGCGGTGGTGATCCGGCCGCCCTGTCGGGATTGGAATGGAAGGTGCCGCCCGGCCATCCTCGTCACCACGAACACGCCGCCGGTGAAGATGTCACGCAGGATCAGGATCACGAACCCGGCCCAGTCGAGATTTCCGGTTGGCAGGAACGACACGAGGCCCAGAAACACGAATACACGATCGCACAACGGGTCGAGCAGCGCGCCGATCTCGGTCTGCGTGCCCGTGCGACGGGCAATGAAGCCGTCCAGCAGGTCAGTCGCGGCGCCCAACGCCACGATTGCCGCGACCCAGGCCAGGTCATGGACGGCGAGGAACGCCAGCCCGAGCGGGATTCTCGCCAGCGAGAGTAGATTGGCGGGCGTCAGGAATCCGACGTCCGTCGCTGTCGCGTCGCGCGAGTCGATGTCGTGAGGCTTCACGCGGGCTCCAGGTAATCGGTCACAGCATCCGCAAACGGCAGTGGCTTCAGGTTGAACACTGTCCGCACCGGGTTGTCATCCGTGGGCAGAACGCTGCCGAAGCGGAGGATGTCGAGTTGTGCGGCCGAGAACGGGCTGGGCAGGCCCAGCACGGCGGCAATGCGTGACGCCGGACCGGCGAGGGCCGCGGGAAGCGGAATCATCGGCCGTGGGCGTCCGATCGTCTCTCCCAGGATCCGAACGATCCGCACGAAGCTGAGCCGCTCCGGCCCCGCGAGATCCAGCGATCGACCAGCGACGTCGGGACTCTCGACCGCCTGGGTCAGTACATCGACCATGTCCTCTACCGCCAGCGGCTGAAGCTCGAACGTACCATCTCCGATCATTGGAAATACGGGCAACGAATCCAGAATCCGCACGACCGGCGCGGTGAAATGATCACCCGGCCCATACACGACCGACGGTCGAAGAATCACGTACTCGAGATCCGCCGAAATCACGACGTCTTCCGCCTCGAATTTCGTGCGAAAGAATTCTCCCGCATCGGGGCTGGCCCCGAGGGCGCTCACGAACACGATCCGCTCGACATCGGTCTTACGGATCTCCCATACGAGATTTCGCGTTCCGGTCCCGTGCTCCCGTCCGAGGCTCGTTCCCCTCCGGGCCACGAAACGTCCGGCAAGGTGAACGACACAATCGCACCCGGCTGCGATTCCGGCTACCGACTCCCGCTGTGTCAGGTCGGCCTGTCTCCACTCGATACCGGGGCCCTGGCTTCCCGGCCGGGTCGGCGCCTCGCGGCAGACCGCACGGACCCGGTGTCCTCGCGAGATCAGTCGCGGAAGCAGATGCTGTCCGAGGAAGCCGTCGGCTCCCGTGACAAGCACGCGAAGCGAAGACACCAGCTCGACATCGATCGGCTGCGGGTGCTCCTGAGTCGCGAGATCCTCGCTTCCTGGTGACGAAGAATCGCCACCAGGTGCGGGAATCGGGGCTCTCGGCATGCATGCTCCTGTCCCGGGGCGTCGTGAACTCCTGAAGATTCCGGTTTCTCCGACACCTTCGCAACGGGCCGGGGGCTGCTAGTCCACCGGGTCGTCCTCCGACTCGTCGAATGCATCCGAGACTTCACCGGTACCATTCTTCCTGTCGAGCATCACGAATTCCTGGACGATTACGTCAGCAGTCGGGATCGATACGCCCTCCCTGTCATACGCGCCATACTCCAGACGGCCCTCGACGTAAATGCGGCTGCCGCGGCGCACATAGCGCTCGACCGTCTCCGCCGCTCCCGACCAGAACGTGAGGCGGTGCCAGTCCGTCCGGTGCTGCTCTTCGCCTTCGCGCAGAAATACGCGATTCGTCGCGAGCGACAGATGGGCGACCGTCCGGCCAGTCGATGTGCGTCGGACATCCGGGTCTGCCCCGGCGTTTCCGACCAGGATCACGCGATTCACGGAACGGCTCAATGGGACCTCCTGGTTTGCGGTTCGCGGCGCCGGGACGCTGTGTCGCGGCGCATCGTCGAACCGAGAATGCCCCGGTACTGATCTCGAAGGAACGGAGCTTCGGACAGTTTCCGGATCGTCAGGTCCGCCCCGACGGAAAGTCGGAGAGGGTGAAGACGGCCGGCACGAGTTCCTGTGCTCGACTCTCGTATCATCCGGAGGTACCATCCGGCATGGGCGAACGTGACGGACGCGATCAATTGAGATGGACCGAGGTAGGCCCGGGGTTGCTGATCCTGGGCGTCGTATTCGTCATCTCGGTGATCACGTTCTTTGGAGAGGGGATTGTACGAGCGTCCGCCGAGGGTCCCCGGCTCACGGTGCTCGCGCCGGAGGCAGGCGGACTGGTGCGGGGTTCGGCCGTCTGGCTGGCAGGAAAGCCCTCGGGGCGTGTGCTCAGCGTTCACTTCCGGGAGCCGGGCGGACCGATTGGCGAGCGTGTGTCGATCGAGGCCGTCCTGCTATGGGAGGCGGTGCCGTTCCTCCGGGAGGATGCGCAGGTCACGATCGGATCCGCGGCCCTCCTCGCACCTTCCGTAATCAAGATCGCTCCCGGATCTGAGCATGCGTCGCCGCTCGGTGACGGCGATACGTTGCGAGTCGCGTCCAGGCTGGATATCGAGGCGTTCCGGACGATGGCCGATTCCGTTCGCACCGCGATCGGTGATCTGGCGGAGGGCGCAGCGCGCCTCGGCGAGCAGATCACCGGGGGAAGCGGGTCCGCGGCACGTTTCCTCGCCGACCCCGGCTCCGTCACACAACTTGATTCCACCCGCACACGGATGAATCGACTGGTTCTGGCCTGGCGCCAGGGAGGGGGGCTGTCAAGACTCGTGCGGGAAGACTCCGTCCGGGCGTCGGCGACACGGGCGATAGAGACCCTCAGCGACCTCACCCGTCCTGAGAATCGTCGCGGAGCGGATTCGCTGGCCCGGGTCGGGGAATCGCTTCAGCGA
Source organism: uncultured bacterium (assembly GCA_965370685.1). GTDB lineage: Bacteria > Gemmatimonadota > Gemmatimonadetes > Palauibacterales > Palauibacteraceae > Carthagonibacter. Next base: position 15,781 of record CBDUVN010000004.1, read on the forward strand.
GTCGCGGAACGCGCACGAGAGATCGGCTCCGGGATCGATCGAGCCGAAGGAACCGTCGGCCGGGCGCTCAATGATCCGGCGCTGCGGCTGAGCACGGATCGGACCCGTGCGGTACTGGACTCCCTGACGACGGAACTCGGGGCGAATCCCCTCGAGTGGCTTCGGTTCCGACTGTTTTGAGCGCCGTTTCCCCGAGGGCGATGGCGACGGGCCCTGCCCGGTCACCGCCTTGGAGGGGGAAGTCGGGACTCGATCGCGAACTTCACCAGTTCGCCGCGCGGACCGTCTTTTCCAGGCCTCGTCACCACGATGATCTCTTCCACGATCTGATCAGGATCCTCCACGGCGATGCGGAACCCGGTATTTCCGTCCACAGATCGGAGCTCGGTTCGCACGACCCGGCCCGGAGCTGCGCCGGCTCGGCGTGCGGGATTCCGGAACAGAGTCTGACTCGAGCGGCGTCGCCCATCGAGTAGCTGACGAGAAATCTTGATCCGGCTCAACCAGTCGGGCTGGTATCCGATCCGCCACAGGCTTCCTGTCTGATCGACCCCTCGCGCTTCCCGGTTGTGGCGCGCCATCACAGCCCTCCCGTGTCTTTTCTGTCTCGGAACACTCGCGGCGTCCGAACGTATAGTTCGGATGTTCGTCCCGCGATCTTGACCGACCGCGATCTCGAGAGTAACGTTTTCTGACCGCCACTGATTCTCACCCGAGCTTTCGAGCCCCGGAGCGACACAGACTACCCGGAACGCAAGGACCACCTACCCGTCCCCGAGAGACGGCGCCGAGCAGTTCATCGACTGCTTGCACCTGGGGACAGCATACCGACGGAGCGACCCTCGTGGACATTGCCGAACTGAAATCAAAATCCATTGCCGAGTTACACGAAATGGCCGAGGAGATGCAGATCGCCAACTTCTCCGGCCTTCGGAAGCAGGATCTCATCTTCCGGATCGAACAGAACCTCCTTGACTCGGACGTGGTGCTCCGTGGCGAGGGAGTTCTCGAGATCCTCCCTGAGGGCTACGGGTTTCTCAGGAGCCAGGACTGGAACTACCTGTACGGCCCGGATGACATCTACGTGTCGCCGTCGCAGATCAAGCGCTTCGACCTTCGTACAGGGGACACGATTCTCGGACAGGTCCGGCCACCGAAAGAGGGAGAGCGGTATCTCGCTCTGCTCAAGGTTGAAGAGGTCAACGGAGACGACCCGGAGAAAGCGAAACACCGAATCGCGTTCGACAATCTCCGGCCGCGGTACCCCGAGGATCGCCTGAGGCTCGAGCGAGCCGACCAGGATATTTCGATGCGGGTCCTGGACCTCATGAGTCCCGTCGGAAAGGGACAGCGGATGCTCATCGTCTCGCCGCCGAAGGCGGGTAAGACGATCATTCTGCAGAAGATGGCCAACGCCATCCTCGAGAACAACCCGGACGTGCACCTCATCGTACTGCTCATCGACGAGCGGCCGGAGGAAGTCACGGACATGGAGGAGAACGTAGACGCGGAGATCATCTCCTCCACATTTGACGAACCGGCGGATCGGCACACGCAGGTGGCGGAGATGGTGCTGGAGAAGGCGAAGCGCCTCGTTGAATACAAGAAGGACGTAGTGATCCTCCTGGACTCGATCACCCGGCTCGCGCGCGCCTACAACACGACCGTGCCGCACTCCGGAAAGATCCTGTCCGGCGGTGTGGACGCCAATGCGCTGCACAAGCCGAAGCGTTTCTTCGGCGCTGCGCGGAACATCGAGGAAGGTGGCAGCCTCACAATCATCGCCACGGCGCTGGTGGAGACGGGCAGCCGCATGGACGAGGTGATCTTCGAGGAGTTCAAGGGCACCGGAAACAGCGAGGTCCTGCTCGATCGGCAGATCGCCGACAAGCGGATCTATCCGGCTATCGACGTGAATCGGACCAGCACTCGACGCGAAGAGCTCCTGCTGGACGAGATCGAGTTGAACCGGATGTACCTGCTGCGGAATTTCCTCGCCGACATGCCGCCGGCCGAAGCGATCTCATTCCTCCTCGAGCGGCTGAGGCGGACAGACACGAACCAGGAATTCCTCGACTCGATGGCTGCAGGTGGCTGATCTCGCGGAGGTCGCACGCAGGCGAACCGACAGCAGTCTGTCGAGGGCCGGTCTCGAAGATCCGAGGCCGGCCCTTCGCGATCTCCTGAGACGACTTCGAGCTCAGGATCCCGAGGGGTTTTCGGAGGCGACGGACCGCTATGAACGGGTGCTGGTCCCGGCGGCGGCTTCGGAGGACACAGATCCACTGGTGGCGTGGATCGAATACGCTCGCTGGCTCACCGACAGGCTCGCGCATGGAAAAGCGGTGAAAATCGACGTCACGGGCCGGGCATCATCGGCACCAGGCGAGCCTGAGCCCGGTATGCTCCTGATTCATATTCCGGATGAGCAGACGACGCGGGCGATGGTTCTGCTGGCCCCGCAACAACTCAGCGAACCGCAGCGGGAAACGGTAAGGCTACTTGTCGGCTGAATCTGTTTCCGGCGCAACTGATCGGGCCGCGCCGCACTTGTGCCCGCTCCCGCTCGCCCCGACCTTGCCGAAGGTAACCCGAAACCAATCCTCCAACGCCTGACGGAGAGCGCAGCCCGGGCCATGAAGACCGCTCACAGGGAACGAATCGTCCCCCGCCTGATCGAAGAGGAACTCCGCGACTCGTTCATCGACTATTCGATGAGCGTGATCGTCCAGCGTGCGCTACCGGATGCCCGAGACGGACTCAAGCCGGTGCATAGGCGCATCCTGTACGCCATGTACGAGCTCGGTCTGTTTCCAGAGCGCGATCACAAGAAGTGCGCGACGGTAGTCGGAGATGTGCTGGGCAAGTATCACCCGCACGGCGACAGCGCCGTTTACGATACGCTCGTCCGCATGGTCCAGGACTTCTCCCTCCGATATCCGCTCATCGACGGACAGGGCAACTTCGGCTCGATTGATGGTGATTCCGCGGCAGCGTATCGATACACGGAGGCAAAGCTCGCGCCGATCGCCCTGGAGCTTCTGGCGGACATCGACATGGAGACCGTCGATTTCGTCCCGAACTTCGATGGTCGGTTGGACGAACCGACCTCACTTCCTGCCAGACTGCCGAATCTGCTCCTCAACGGTTCGGACGGAATCGCGGTCGGAATGGCGACCAAGATCCCGCCACACAACCTGCGGGAACTCGTGGGCGCGACGGATTACCTCATCGCCAATCCAGACTGCGACGTGGATGATCTCATCGAGCTGATCGAGGGACCCGACTTCCCGACCGGCGCCTACATCTGGGGCTGGGAAGGAATCGGAGACGCATACAGAACGGGGCGTGGCCTGATCGAGGTGCGAGCGCGGATGCACCTCGAGGAAGGCAGTTACGGGAAGAACTCCCTCGTGGTGACAGAGCTCCCGTACCAGGTCAGCAAGTCCCGTGTGATCGAGCAGATCACGAAGATCGTGCGCGCCGGACGGACGGACGATATCACCGACTTGCGGGATGAATCGGATCGCGACGGAATGCGGCTGGTGATCGAGCTGAAGCGCGATGCCGACGTCGAGAAGCTGCTCAAGACGCTGTTCCTCAAGACACAACTCAAGACGACGTTCGGCGTCATCATGCTGGCGCTGGTCGATGGTCGGCCCGTTCAGCTCAACTTGAAGCACGCGCTCTCCTGCTTCGTCGGTCACCGGCTGGACGTGATCCGGCGGCGGGCCGAATTCGAGCTGGCCAGGTCAGAAGACCGGGCGCACGTCCTCGAGGGCCTTCTCCTGGCACTCGACGATATCGATCGGGTCATCGAGCTGATCCGCGCATCCACGTCACCGAAGTCTGCGGCCGATCGACTGTGCGTCGAATTCGGGCTGTCCGAGCGTCAGGCCGAAGCGATCCTCGCAATGCGCCTCGCGAGACTCACGCAGCTCGAGCGACGGAAATTGAAAGACGAGCTGGAGCTTCTGGCTGTCCAGATCGAGGAACTGCGGCACCTCGTCGAACAGGATGACGTTCGTCGGAATCTGTTGAGAGAGGAGTTGAGCGAGCTTTCCGCTCGATACGGCGACGTCCGGCGAACGGAGATCCTCGACGATCATGAGCCGTTCCCGCTCCCGTCCGCGAATGGCGGAGAGTCATCGCTGGTGATGCTCAGCCGACGCGGTTACGTGAAGTCCCAATCAGTGCGGGGATCGGGTGACGGCGTCGCCGGCGCAGAAGCGATGGAGGAGCGTGCGGGAGACTTCGTGACGCAGGCCTTCGTCGCCAGGGGAGACACGCAGCTTCTCTGTTTCACGGCAGCCGGTACGGTTCACGCGCTTCCGGTTCGGAACCTGCCGCACGGGACTCGCAGTTCGCGAGGCAGGCCGCTGCTGGAATTTCTCGAACTGGAGACCGGTGACCGAGTGGTCGCCGTGATTCCGGTTGCTGAGTTCGAACCCGGCCAATTCGTTCTTGTCGTCACGGCGCAGGGGCAGGTGAAGCGGACACCGCTCGAGGAATACTCGAACGTGCGGGGAGGAGGAATACGTGCGACCGGCCTCGGGCCGGAAGACGAGGTTCTTTCCGTGCACCTCACCAGCGGGCTGGAAGATATCCTGCTGGCAACGCGCCACGGACAGGTGATCCGGTTCGGCGAGGACGAAGTCCGGCCGATGGGTCGATCCGCCCGCGGGGTTCGGGGGATCGACATCGATTCCGATGACTCGCTCGTCAGTGCTCTGCTTCCCCGGCGGGATGCGTCGCTCGTGATCACGACTGCAAATGGTCACGCGAAACGGGTACCGTTCACCGAAGTACGCCGACAGGGCCGGGCTGGAAAAGGTATCGCCATCCTCCCGGAACGAAGAACTTCGGGTGACATCGTTGGAGTGCTGGAGGCCCACCCGGGTGATTTCTTCGTGGTCGAGATCTCGGGAGCGGAGGTCGTGCCTGTGGAAGCCGATTCGATTCGCGCCACGGCTCGCCGGGGCGCGAGCGTGCGGATCCCGGCCGTAGCGAAACGAGCCGGGCCGGTCACGAGTGTCTACCCGCTCCGTTCGGCTCCAGTGTCCGATTCGGAGACTTCGGACGACGAATCGATCGCGGCCGATCGACTCGCCGCCGCGTCGACCGATGAACCTGACTCGCTGGACCAGGTCGAACTGGCGCTGGAGGCCGAACGGGAAGTGGAGACAGAACGGGAGTCCTGAGAGGGTACGGGAACCCTTACCTCATACCGGATCAGGGTCGTCTCGACACCTCGAGTGTAGCGGGCGAGTCCAGCGTGCGTGCGCCAGTCGCGACATCCGTCACGCTCACTCTAAGGGCATACGACCCGGGCTCGGTTTCTCCGAGATCGAGCCGCAGGACGATCGGCGTTACGATACGCGCACCCCGGGCCGCCGTTCCACCGTACTCCTGCTGAAAGACCGACGGGTCAGCGCCTCCAGCATCGTCCTTGTCCAACCGCACGTATGCGGTAAAAGCCCCCCCAGGTGTCAGGTTGTAGGCCTCGAGGTAGATCCATGCCAGGCCGTCCGGGCCACTCCGGTGAGCGGGTGACGGCCGCAGGTTGAGTCCAGGTCGTGGTTGCCAGGCGCCACCAGAGTCAGGGGAGACGGCCACGTCCGACAGCAGAGGAATCGTTCCACCAAAATCGCGAACGACAAGGCTGTCTCGCACGAAATTTCCGCGCTGACGAAGATCGTCTGCGTCGCCCGGGATCCGGATCTGGAACAGCGTCTCGTATCGACCCGGGGGCACTTCGACCGGAACGCGTATGCCCAGCACGTTCTGAGCAGAGCCATCGGCCGGAATCTCGAGATCAAAGCTGGCGGGAACGGTTTGCAGCCGTCCACCGGTCTCGTCGAGCAGCGAAACAACCACCTCGACCGTCGCGCTCCGTTCGTCAGCGACAGCCCGTCGTACGTCCTCACTCCGAAGCTCCGCGTTTACCCATACCCGGGTCGTGAATGGGCGGGGTGAGCGGAACTGAATCCACTCCCTGTTGAACTGGAGATCGAAGTCCAGGTCGGGCCGCTCCGGCACCTGTTCAATCAGCAGCAGAGCGTCGGCGACAGTCATGTTTCGTTCGACCTGCAGCTGCTCGACCGTCCGGAGCCGGTCGAACCGGCTGGCCATGCGGGCATACTCGGGGTCGAGGACGGCCCTGGAGATGTAGAGATCGATCAAGAACCACGGAGGGATCATCGGAAGGATTGGAGACAGCGCCACCATCGGGTTCCTGGTCATGATCACCTGACCCGTGACCGGATCGACGGGGCAACGGAAAACGCTGGCCAGGTTCTCGAGCAGCCACCAGTCGTCGGTCCCGCCCAGCGGAGACAGGTGATACAGTCGGATTCCGTCAGGGTCCTCGTAGGCCCACGTCACGTTCGGTTCGTAGCAGAGACCGACCTGGTAGGCCGCCGTCCGGTCGGGCTTCCCCAGGCGCACGTACAGCAGCCCCCGATCGTCAAACACCGGCTTCGGGGGCAGATCGTGGCGGATGATCGTCGTTCCCGTCTCTTTTCCGCGCCGTCCATAGTTCTCGCGGGCATAGCGGAGGCGTGCGTAATGCTGGGACAACCGCCCGTCGGCGGACTGTCCGGATGCGATCGCCCGCCGGTTCAGGAATCTGTGCAGAAACGCGCAGTCATCCCGCTGCGCGGCGGGGAGGGGTCGGAACCGGTTCCATTCCTCCAGTTCGTCGGGCGTGGCGAGCGAGACGAGGTCGAGCCAGGCTTCGAGGGCAGATTCCTCTGTGGCGACGGCGCACGAGCCCCACCAGAAAGAGGCAGCGGAGGAATCCCCGCTCAGGAATCCGACCCGGGCGCGTTCGAGCAGACGGAAGGGTTCAGGCACTCTGTCACCGACCCGCTGCAGCGCCTCGGTGGCACGGTCGGCATCTCCGGCGCGCAGCCACAAGCGGGTGACCGCGAGCCAGTCCCAATCGCTGCTCGGTCCGCCCGTCGCTTCACGCCAGCGCCGCAGAAGGTTCTCTACTTCATTTCGATCAGGGGTCGACGCGGGTTCGAACTGCTTCTCGAGTCTGGCCTCGAATCCGTCAGCCCCCTGGTCGAGCAGGGAGTGATATACCGGACCCGGCATCGTCTGGGCGTTTGCCGGCCTGGGGATCGTAAGAAGCAGAATGATCCCGACAATCAGAAACCGAACGGTGCGCGTGGCGCGCATGGACACAGTCTGGACTCAGTCGCGAGTCCCGCGAACGATGACCTCAGTCTCGAACGGCAATGTGCGCTCGCCGGTCTTGCCATCTTCCACGCTTACCAGCATCCGATACGCCCCGGGGTCGGAGTCGCTGAGGTCGAGGCGGAGGATCCGGCCGACCCGCGGGCCCGGTTCGAGCGGCGCGTCGCCCGGGAACGACAGATCAAACGTGTCTCCACCACCATCGATCGGTTCCAGCTGCACCGTCGTCGTATACGGGCTGCCAGGCGTCAAGCCGTAAGTCTCGAAGTAGACAAATGCTATACCATCCAGACCCGTCATGTGTGAGGGATTCGGCCGAATGCCTACAACCGGTGATTCAGAGCCGATCGGTGACCACCTGCCGCCCGAGTCGGCGGCGACCGCCACGTCCGAAAGATCAGGAATTGCCACGGCGAACTGCCGGACGAGGATCTCCCCGCGATAATAATTGCCGGTGGGAGCCTCGTCGCCGACCGGGTCAGTGGCGTCACGAGCAATGAAGTTGTAACGGTACTGACCGGGTGGGAGATCGATTGACAGACGGACCGGGAGACTCTCGTCCTCGCCCAGCACCCACGGCACGATCGCCTCGAACCCGGACTGAACGCGCCGCAGCTCACCCATGTCGTCGACCAGCAGCCATCGGGCACTGACCCTGTAGCGGAAACCTCCACCCGGCTCCTCCAACGGCTGCAGCTCGGCCGCCTCGATGACGGCATTCAGCCAGACACGACTCAGCTCCGGGGTCGAGCCCCGAAACTGGAGCTCCTCGACCAGCAGGCGCGCGTTGGTCCTGACACTCGGACGGTCCGGAACGGAAGACACCACGAATCCTCCATCCGCCCACGTCTGGTCCCGCTCCTCCTGCAGAACCTTCGACGCCTCGAGGGCCTTCAGTCCGCTCGTGTTCAGCGTGTACGCCGCCGTCGGGTCGGACATCCGCTGCGCCGCCTGTGCGTAGCGCGTATCCAGCCCCTGGCGAGACCTGTAGAGATCGGGAAGCACCAGGGCCGCAGCCATTCCAATTATAACGGATCGATTCTCGTTGACCGGTGTGAGGCGGGCGGCCGAAACATCGCCGTCTGCCCCGGCTCGCGGATTCCCACAGCGATATACCACTGCCAGATTCTCTACAAGCCAGTAGTCGTCCGTCCCGCCGAATGCGCTGAAATGGAAGACACGAATGCGCTCCGGGTAGTCGTAGGCCCAACTCTCGTTCGGCTGGTAACACTCCGCGCTGACCATGTCTGACTGAATCGACGGGTTTCCCGCGAACGACGTGAGTCGGTCCGGATCACCGAGACGGACATACAACAAACCGCGATCATCAAACATCGCGTTTTGAGGACGACCCAGCCGGTTGGAGAACGTGGGACCCTTCTTCCCGCTCCGACGACTGTAGTTGTCCAGGGCGTACCTGAGGCGCGCGTAGTGCAGACTCATGCGAGATCCGACGGGAAGCCCGGAGGCGAGCGACCGCTCGGCCCAGAATCTCCGCAGGAATTGACACATGTTGCGCGCCGGAACGGGAAGTCGTCTGAATCTGTCCCACTCGGCGGCCTCGTCGGGCGTGGCCAGCGGCTCGATGTCGAGCCAATACTCGAGCGCAGCGGCTTCGTCGGAGGCACCGCAGCCATCCCAGTACGCCTGTTCAGCCAGGTCCGGGTCGTCGGTCAGGAATGAGATCCTGGCCTGATCCAGATGCAGGATGGCTTCCGGCACGCCTCCCGCCTCACGGGCCCGTTGCAGTGCCGAGTCGGCGGACACCGGGTCCGCGGCGCGAATCCACAGACGTTCGACCGCCACCCAGTCCCAACCGGTCACGGGCCCGCCAGTCTCCCGCTCCCACTGCGCGAGCAGCTTTTTGACATCACCACTTCCCGGATCCGCCCGTAGCTCCAATCTCTTGGAGATTTTCTTGGCCAGTTTCTCGTGGCCCGCGTTTCCGAGCTCGAAGTACACGGGTCCGGGCATCGTCTGAGCGGGCAGTTCATTCGCTGTGCCGGCCACCAGCAATCCGGCCACGCCGGCCGTGAGCAGTCCCCGGACAAGGCGTGTGACGGAACTCCGGTTCAGGTCCCCCGATCGCATCATCGACTTCCTCCCGTGTTACCCGTTCCGACTTCCGTGATCTCCTGCACGGACCCTCTCGTCTGGGGTTTTCGAACTCGGACTCTCGTCTTCCGGACCTCGCTCTTCTCGCCGGTCTCCATATCGGTGAACCGAACCTGGACCTCGTACGGTCCGGGTCTCGTATTCTTCATCTCGAGTCGCAGGACCGACCGGACCGGGCGGTCCGGGTCCTCGGGGGCGGTCCCCCGGAACTGCAGCTGAAATGGCTGCCGGACCCCGTTGAACCTCTCTCCCGTCCCCTTGGACGTCCAGGTCGAAACGAGTCGGACATCGCCTCGAAACGGTCCGCCGGGAGTCAGACCGTACACCTCGAAGTAGACGAACGGGCGGGCGTCGGTCTGTACCATCCTGGCCGCATTGAGCTTCAATTCGACTCCGGCGACCGGGCTCCAGCTTCCGCCTGAGTCCGCGGCGACGGCAACCGAACTTATGAACGGTCGTGAGGCGTCAAACTGAGGTACTACGACATCACCTTCCTTGACGTTCAGCGACCGGTCTCCCTCCCAGTTGAGATCCCGCACTTCGATCCGGTATTCGTAGCGACCGGGAGGAACCCGGACACGCGTCTGAATCGGAAATCCATCCGACGTATGCGGGGGGATCAGCGCGCTCAGAACGTACTTCACCCGAGTCTCGTCGCGAGCGACCTCCCGGCCGTCCCGCAGCAGCGTGAACGTCATTCCCAGTTCGTACTTCCAGCCTCCTTCGAACACACCACGTACCCGGCCGGCGTGAACGCTCACGGCGGCCCACAGATCCACTTCGCTATCGTTCGCGGGATAGAAGACGAGTTGCTGATAATCGAACGGGAACGCTCCGCCGGTCCGTCGGCCCGCGCTCGCCTCGAGGTCGGAAAATCCGTCCTGCGATTGATCGCCAGGGCTCTTTGCAATCGCGAGACCGCCGTGAGGAGTGGGGATCGCCAGCCCCAGAAGTGCGGCGAATACACAGCCGGCAAGAGTCGGATGATACCTGGATGCCAGGTTCCTGCAGCCCCTGCTCTGTGCTGAACCCGATCCGATCATGACTTTCCCCTCCCCGCGAATCCCCACCCATCTCTTCCCGACATTGTCCGCCCCTGCGGAGCTGCGTCGCCGGGATTCACATCCCGACCCATCTTTTTCTACGAAGATCGACGCCCAAAGTGCCGTCGAGTATCAGTCGAAGTCGCCCGGAACGGCTTCGCGCATTCGTGACTCGAACTCCGCGGCCGGCAGCATCTGCCCGATGTCGAGCTCGAAGTCTACCTGTTTCCCGGTGCCGAGCTTGTCGATCAGCTCCCGAATCTCGCGGCCGGAGAGCCCGAACTTTTTCATTTCCTCCGTGCCGATTTCAGAGCCCTGCCGCGCCGCGAGGCCGTTCCCGTCGTCGTCTACGGCAACCAGTCCCCGCAGGATCTCGAGCTCGCTGCGACCGACTCTGGTTCCGCAGACCTGGTAGTCGATCCACGCCTCATAGCTGAACGGGGCGAGACGCTTCAACATGCCGGCCATCACTTCACCGTAGCGGCGGATCTCCCACTGGGCGTGAGAATCGACTCGCAGCGTCAGGAAGTGCATCAGGTTGTGGAGATCGATCTTCCAGTACCACTGCGTGTAGGTGGACAACGGCAGATCGATCCGGGCCAGCTCGCGTGCGACCTCGTTTTCGACCAGCCAGCCGTAAGTGTCGCTCGAGCGCTCGCGTGTCTCCTCCCACCAGTTGATCGCCCGATCATAGACCTCGCGGTCGGCCGACGTCGCCTCGCGGCCCTGTCGATTCGATTCGGTCTGCAGGGCGAACTGCTCGTATTCGGGCCGATAGAACAGCAGAGGCATGAGACTGTACCGTCCGCTGTACTCGTTGACCGAGTTGTGGGTAATGATCCCGTTAGCCACGAAGTTGTGATGCGGCCCCTCGACTTCGAGATCGTACGTCTCCTCGACACCGACATATTCAAAGCGTTCGATACGGACAATTCGCGATTTTTCCAGCTTGTTCCACGCTCGCCTGGGCCTCTTCTTCCCGACCCATTCGGCCTTGACCGGCGGGCCGTCAAGTTGCTCGACGAAGTCCAGCTCGTGTCCGTGAATGTCCCGGTGGCAGTCCGGGCACAGCGTTGTGAGGTTGGACTCTTCTCTTGCCAGGGAGGGATCGAGCCACACCGGAACGATATGATGGCAATGCAACTCGCCTGCCCGCGTGTGGCACAGCTGACACGTCCATGAATTCCGGGCATGTACCCTGGCAGCCGCCTGGGTCGTCCATCGACCGATCGAGGCTCGATCCGACGACATTCCGCCTTTCCAGAAGTTCGAGGCGGGCCCCGACCGGGTTCGTCTAATGGTTGCGAGGTGATCTTCGGTAAGCTCGCGCGGCCCCGATTCATAGGTCTTGCCCCGGTTCCACGGAGCATTCCCCGGTTTGAATCGACCTCGATCGTTCGTGTCCTGAATCCCGAACCGACTGAGCCATTTCCGAATCGTGTGCGTAGAGCAACGACAGTCCTCGGCAATCTCGGCGAGTGACCGTCCCAGCAGGTTGTACTCGTGGTCAAGCCACTCACTGTCGGTGTAGAGCGCCGGATCCTCGCACACCATTCCGTTTACGTGAACGAAATAGTCCCGCCGATTCCATACCGCCGAGCCCGATCTCTCTTCGAGTCCCGTCTTCTGTTTCAGTGTTCCCCAGCCATCGGCGAACAGGAACTGGTGGTCGGCGGTGGCCTTGATGGTCTTTCCGTCCGCCAGCACCAGCCGGAAGACTTGCTTCGGACCGTTTCGAAACACGTCCACGACCCTGGTATGCTGAATCCGGCTCGTCTCCTCGTTTACCTGTCGCAGATGCATTCCTCGGACCCGATCTCTTCGGAACCATGGATTCTTCTGCTTGTCAGCTCTGGAGACGTTTCGTGTGGGTTGAAAACGATTCCAGATCTCCTCGAGTGTCAGCTTGTAGAGCTGGTTGCCACGGCCCCGGATGCCTCCGGGCAGATCGAAGTAGACCTCGGTGTCTCCAGTGAGACACGCCGTGCGATGCCGGATCCACTGGCGGGCCACGAAGATCGGCATCGCGCAGTGGAACTTCAGCTCCACCATCTCGCTGGGAGTGGTGTGAAGGTGCCTGCGGAGATACCGGATCAATCCGCGCGTGTGACTCTGTGTGCGGGTTCCATACCCGTAGCTTACGCGGGCCGCCTGTTCGATCGCATCGTCACCGCCCATGTAGTCGATGAGCGACACGAAGCCGTGGTCCAGGACCGGGAAGTAGCCCCCGAGGATCTCCTCGGCGGCCGGGATCGTCGCTCGTCGGGTTTCCATGACTGCCTGCACGTCCAGGTTGTCCTGCGCATTGCTCCGCAACGCTCGGAATCCTGGACGTCCGACCGTTTTACCGGTCAGACATCCAGGTTGCGGACGAATTTCGCGTTTTCCTCGATGAACCGCCTGCGCGGCTCGACTTCGTCGCCCATCAGCCGCTCGAACAGGAGCGACGCCTCCGTTGCCTCGTCGATCGTAACCTGGAGAAGCGTCCGATTCTCCGGACTCATGGTCGTATTCCACAGCTGGTCGGGGTTCATCTCCCCGAGTCCCTTGTACCGCTGTATGTGGACCGTGCCGCTCCCCTTCCCGCTGGTGAGCTGATCGACAATCGTTTCCCTTTCGTCCTCCGTGTAGCAGTAGTACTCCTGCTTTCCCTTGTGGACACGGTACAGCGGCGGCTGCGCTATGTAGATGTAGCCGGCCTCGATCAGCTCCTGCATCTGCCGGAAGAAGAACGTGAGCAGCAGCGTGCGGATGTGCGCACCGTCCACATCGGCATCGGTCATGATCACGATCTTGTGATACCGCGCCTGGTCGAGAGAAAACTCGTCGCCGATCCCGGCGCCGATCGCCGTGATCATGGCGCGGATCTCTTCGTTGCCCAGGATCCTGTCGATTCGCGCCCGTTCTACATTCAGGATCTTCCCCTTCAGTGGAAGAATCGCCTGAAACTCCCGATCGCGTCCCTGTTTGGCAGACCCGCCGGCGCTGTCTCCCTCCACCAGGTACAGCTCCGACATCGCAGCGTCGCGGCTGGAGCAGTCGGCGAGCTTGCCCGGGAGAATCCCGGTTTCGAGCGCGGACTTCTTGCGCGTCAGGTCGCGAGCTTTACGCGCGGCCTCCCGTGCCCGGGACGCCTGGACCGCCTTCTCGATGATCCGGCGCGCCGAGGATGGGTTCTCGTCGAGCCAGGTACCGAGCTTCTCATTGACCAGGCTCTCGACGATACCCCGCACCTCGCTGTTGCCGAGCTTCGTCTTCGTCTGCCCCTCGAATTGCGGCTCGAGGACCTTTACGGAGAGCACCGCCACGAGGCCCTCGCGCACGTCGTCGCCGGACAGGCTGGAGTCACCCTTCTTGATGGTGTTCGACCGGGAGGCGTAGCTGTTGATTGTGCGGGTCAGGGCAGCCTTGAAGCCGCTGAGGTGCGTTCCTCCCTCGTGCGTGTTGATATTGTTGACGAAGGTGAACGTGTCCTCGTTGTACCCGTCCGTGTACTGCATGGCGAGCTCGATCTCGGTACCGTCCTGATCGCCCTGCAGGTAAATGACATCATCGTGGAGCGGGCTCTTGCTGCCCCGCAGGTATTCCACGTACTGGCTGATGCCTCCCTCGAAGTAATACCGCTCCTCGCGGTCCTCTTCCCGCTCGTCCCGCAGCACGATCTCGATGCTGCGGTTCAGGTAGGCGAGTTCCCGAAGGCGCGTTGCGAGCGTATCCCACTGGTACTGCAACTCCGTGAAGATCTCCGAATCGGGCTTGAAGTGAACCGTGGTGCCCGTCTCGTTTGTCTCCGGCCCTTTCTCGAGATCGGTCTTCTTGATCCCACGGCTGAACGACTGAGTCCAGAGGTGGCCGTCACGCTTCACCTCCGCTACGAGGATTTCGGACAGGGCGTTTACCACGGACACGCCGACCCCGTGCAGACCCCCGGAGACCTTGTAACTGTCCTTGTCGAACTTTCCGCCGGCGTGCAGGCGCGTCAGGGCAAGCTCGATACCGGGGATCTTCTCGGTCGGGTGAATGTCGACCGGGATACCACGACCGTCATCCGTCACCGTGATCGAGTCGTCGTCGTGGATGACCACTCCGATTTCCGAGCAGTATCCAGCCATCGCTTCGTCGATGGCGTTGTCCACGACTTCATACACGAGGTGGTGGAGTCCACGGGCCGACGTGGACCCGATGTACATCCCGGGTCTCTTGCGGACCGCCTCCAGGCCCTTGAGCACCTGCAGGTGTCTCGAGGTGTAACCGCCCTGCTTCTTCTCCCCGTCCTTCTTACCGTTGCTCTTCGCCATCCAACTCCTCCGCCAGTCGTCCATCCGACTGCAGAAATACGATTTTTTCGATTCGGCCTGTGCGCCTGCCGGCATTCAGCTTCCGCATCAGGCGCGGACGGAGAAGGCTCAACTCCATCCGCCAGGCCGCGCTTTCCACTTCCACGAACAATGTATCCTCACGGATCCGGACCGGTCGGGACACGCGGGCGATGTGCGGCCCCACGAGTCGTTCCCAGTCCGCGATCACCGTTGCCCGCTCCACCCGCTCGGCGATCCCCCACTTCGCGAGCAGGGCCCCGACCAGTCCCCCGATCGGCTCCGGCTTCGTGCGTTGCGAGCGTCGTTCAGTCATCTTCCACCAGCGCACCGTCCTGGAACCTCCAGCGAGCCAGCCCGCCATCCCGGAGCGGCATATCAGAGGGCTTGGGTGCCGTGAGGAACACCTGGCCTGTGCGTCCATCCTCCAACAGACGAAATACTCGTTCCGCCCGATCCCGGTCCAGTTCGGCGAACACGTCGTCGAGCAGGTACACCGGTTCCCGTCCCCTCGCATCCCGCAGACTGTCCGCTTCGACCAGCCGCAGGGCGATCGCCGCCGTTCGCTTCTGGCCACCGGAGCCGAATGCCCGCAGGTCCCGCTCCGGTCCGTCCGTCTCCACCTCGGCCCGGATCGCCAGGTCATCCCGGTGCGGGCCGACCGTCGTGAAGCCGCGGCGAACGTCGCGCTCCCTGCCGGCATGGAGCCCGTGGCGAATACGATCTTCCCATGAACCCGGAGGATCTGCTCGATCGCCACCGATGTCCTCGCCGATCGCCGTCTCGTGAGCGCCCCCCGGAAGCCCCGTCTCGTACGCCAGGGACGCCCCCGGCCCACCCGAGATCACTTCGTGGTAGTGACGGAAACCCTGCGTCCGTTCACGAATCCACGCGTCACGGGCCGCCATGAGCCTGGCGCCGGGGGCGACGAGGCCCTCCGTCCAGGCATCGACCACCTCGGCCCGACCCGCCCGCAACGCCTCGTTCCGCTGACCGAGCACGGCCCGGTAGCGCTGCAGGTCCACAAGGTATCCCGGAACCACCAGCGACAGGACGATGTCCATGAAACGTCGGCGTCGTCCTGGTGACCCGGAGACGAGAACCGCATCGTCGAGGTCGAACACGACTGCGCCGAAAGCTCCGATCGCATCCGCGATACGATCCACCTCCAGCCCACCGAGCTCGACCTTCTTTCGGTGCCCCGGGCGCTGAAAAGCGGCCGCCAGACCGGTGTGTTCAGACCCATCCGACAGCCCGGCTTCGATCCGGAATACTTCCTCGCCGAAGCGCACCAACTCCCGGTCCGGGGCGCCGCGAAACGATCGGAAGATCTCGAGATAGTAGATCGCCTCGAGCAGGTTCGTCTTCCCGGCGCCATTCGGTCCAATGACAATCGCTCCGGCCTTCGGGAACTCGCACCGCAACTCCCGGAAGTTCCGGAAATTACTCAGATGCAGGCGCTCGAGACACGTAGGAGCGGCCTCGGTCGAAGCTCCAGCGGGAGCGCTCGTGGACGTCGGCATAGATTGTGGAAAATACAGCGAAACCCCGGTTGATCGCAACGCGATTCAGCCGGGGCCAATCGGCACCGGGGCGCACCGGCGGTGGGGACACGTCAGCTTCGCGAGCCCCCACCCGGAGCTCCGCTCAGACGACGAAGTCGCTGACTGTCGGCTCGTCTCCCGAGTAATCGTAAAATCCTTTCCCGCTCTTCCGTCCGTGGTATCCAGCCAGGTACATCCGCTTCAGCAGTGGAGGCGGGGCAAAGCGCTTCTCCCGGTACTCGTCGAACATGATCTCGGCGATGTAGTAGAGCGTATCAAGTCCGACGAAATCACCCAGCACGAAGGGCCCCATCGGATAACCCGTCCCCAGCTTCATCGCCGTGTCGATGTCCTCGATCGATCCGATCCCTTCCTCGAAGCCCCGGATCGCGTCAAGCATGTACGGTACCAGGAGCCGGTTCACGATGAATCCCGAGTTGTCGCGGCAGGCAACGGGGACCTTCCCCAGCGACTTCGCGAACTCGAACGCCTGGTCGAACGTGTCCTGCGAGGTCGAGCCCGTGCGAACGACTTCCACCAGCTTCATGATCGGAACGGGATTGAAGAAATGGAGCCCGACGAAGCGGTCCGGCCGGTCGGTCGCCGCTCCCATCTCCGTCACCGTGAGACTCGAGGTATTCGAAGCGAAGATCGTGTGCTCCGGGCTCTGGCGATCGAGCACGCCCAGGAGGTCCTTCTTGGCTTCGATGTTCTCGACGATCGCCTCGATGATCAGGTCGCAATCCGCCAGGTCCTCGAGCGACACCGTGCCGCTCAGCCTGCCCAGCGTCGCGTCCCGAACCTCTGCCTCCAGCTTTCCCTTTTCGACCGCCCGGTCGAGCTGCTTACCGATCGCTCCGAGCCCCGTTTCGAGCAACTCCCGGTTGACTTCCCTCACGATGGTCTCGTAACCGGCCGCGGCGCATACCTGTGCGATTCCCCGCCCCATCAGGCCGCAGCCGACCACTCCCACCTTCTGTATGCCGCTCACGCTCTCCTCCTCGGTCTCTTGTCCCATGCCCTGTCTCGCCGCGTCGGATGCCGTGACGACGGGGCACGATATTGTCGATCAGTCTTCCAGGAAGTCCGTAATCCGCTCGCGCAACGTGGGTGGTTCGGATGCCATCTTCGTACCGCGCTCCAGGCGATCGAGAAGCCCCTGTACCGACAGTTCCATCCGATTCCGTCTCCGGGCCAGGGTCATTGCCGCACCGACCGTCCCGACGACACCTACGCCGCCGGCAACTGCCGGAATCACGATCATCGCCGACGCACCCTCACCCAGGATGGCGCCGAGCGCCGAGCCGAGTCCAAATGTGCCCAGCACGCCATACCAGCCCGCCGCGTGTCCCATCCGCTGATTCGACATATCGGCGGTGATCGAGATCAGCGAGCGTCCCTCTTCCAGGGGTTGAACCATGACACTCACCGTACGGGCCTTGGCCAGCTCGTATCCACGGCCGCTGAAGTCGAGCCCGCGCTGCAGCTGACTCATGAAGTCTGAAGCCGGCTCCCAGATCTGCTGACCCGGCCGGTCGCGGACGCAGCGCAGACTTTCACGCTCGGCGAGGAATTTTCCGAGCTTTACCAGGATCTCGGCTGGTTCACCGGGGACGACGCGAGCCGCGACCACGACGGCCTCTCCCCACAGCCGCGTCGCCGTCGACCGGTCCTCCGGTCTGACCGGCAACAGGGCATCGGCCCGCATCTCGGCGAGCGCCTGGCGGACGTAGCGCCCCTCCAGCCCCACTTCCTCGGCGATGCGCAGGACCTCTTCGGCCTCGAGGCTGTCGTCGTGTGAGTCGCCCTGGCTGAACTGCAGCGCGGCGGCCCGGTGAATCACCCTCTCGAGCTGGTCCTGTGACACCCGCATCGGTACCGGAGCGATGCTTCGGGTCTCGCTGTCGCTCACGGGACCCGGTCGTCAGGCGCCGGAGATTCGCGTGACGTGGGCATTCAGTCTGCTTTCTCGTCGGTTTCGGATTTCTCCTGCGTGGCCGGCTTTTGTCCGGATTGTGCCTGCCCGACGTTGCGTCGTACCCGCTGGACCAGCTCCTCCAGGTTCTGCGGCGGTCCCTCCGATAGCAGATCAGCGTCGTAGCGCTTGCCGAGATTATCCACGGGCTGGGAGGCCTCTTCGATCGAGGCCCGGGCCCGGGCCTCGAGTTCCGCCAGGCTCTCCTCTTCTTCCTCTGCGGCCGCGCCGCCGGCCATCGCCTTGTGCAGCGGCCAGATGTCGAGCGGCAGCGGGAACAGCGTCGTCGAGTTGTTCTCCGCCGCGATCTCGGAAGCTGTCTGCAGGAACCGGAGCTGCAGAGACGCCGGATGCTGAGACAGCAGTCTCGCGGCGTCCTTGAGCCCGGTCGCCGCCTGCAATTCACCCTGGGCGTTGATGACCTTGGCCCGCCGCTCCCGCTCGGCCTCGGCCTGCTTCGCCATGGCCCGCTTCATTTCCTGCGGGAGGTCGATGTCCTTGACCTCTACGGCCGTTACGTCGATTCCCCAGGCGTCGGTACCCTCGTCGATCATCCGCTGCAGGATGTGATTGAATTTCTCCCGCTCGGCCAGCAGTTCATCCAGCTCCGCCTGTCCGATCACCGAGCGCAGCGTGGTCTGGGCAAGCTGTGACGTCGCGAACAGGAAATCCTCGATCTCGAGAATGGCCCTGCTCGGATCGTGCACCTTGAAGTAGAGGACCGCATTGACCGTCACCGAAACGTTGTCGCGCGTGATCACATCCTGCGGCGGGATGTCCATCGCGATGATCCGCAGGCCCACCCGCACCATTCGCTCGACCCCGAACGGCACGAGGAAGATCAGTCCCGGGCCGCGGATCGGGCGCACGCGACCGAGCCGGAATACCACGGCCCGTTCGTACTCGCGGAGGATTCTGAGACTCGTGGCCAAGGCGGCGGCGCCGCCGATCGCTATGAGGGCGAGGATAATGTCCATAGGACGCTCCAAATCGTTGCGAAGGAAAACCGGGGCCGGACGGAAAATATACGAAATAACCCCGTCCCGCACAGCTTCATGGATCGGGACCCCGGCGCGGACGAGGGGCCCCGGACTCCTGACGTCAGCCGTCTACCCGGACCACGACCGCGATTCCCTGTCCGCCGCCGATGCAGGCCGAACCGAGGCCGTATCCACCGCCGCGGCGGCGGAGCTCGTGGAGCAGCGTCGTCGTGATCCGTGCGCCGGTCGCTCCGAGCGGATGCGTCACGGCGATCGCTCCACCGTTGACGTTCACTTTCTCCCGGTCCAGGCCGAGCTCCTTCTCGACTGCCACGTACTGGGGAGCGAACGCCTCGTTGACCTCGATCACGCTCAAGTCGTCGAACCCGATCCCCGCCCGTTCGAGCGCGGCCCGTGACGCCGGGGCGGGGCCGATACCCATGATCCTCGGCGGTACTCCGGCGACCGCCCACGAGACCAGGTGCCCGATCGGATCCACACCGTGCGCCGAGGCGAACTCGGCGTCCGCGATCACGAGAGCTCCGGCTCCGTCGCCGATCCCGCTGGCGTTGCCGGCGGTCACGAGTCCATCCTTCTTGAAGTAAGGTCTGAGGTTCGAGAGCGCCTCCAGCGTCGTGTCGGCGCGGATATGCTCATCCCGTTCGAACAGCACCTCCTTGCCCCTCTTCATCATCGACACAGGCACGACTTCCTCCGCCAGTCGGCCTTCGTCCCAGGCGGCCGCGGCGAGATGCTGACTGCGCAGCGCGTATTCGTCCACCTCTTCACGGCTGATGTCGTACTCTTCGGCAAGATTCTCCGCCGTCTGCGCCATCGAGAACCCGCAGTACGTGTCTGTGAGCGCTTCCCACAGCGAATCCTCGAACGGAGTCGATGGGCCCAGGCGAAGCCCCCAGCGCGCACCGCGAACCACGTGGGGGGCCTGGCTCATGTTCTCTGTTCCACCGGTCAGACACAGATGCGCTCCGCCCAGCAGGATCGCTTCCGCACCGTCGATCACCGCCTGGAAGCCCGACCCGCACAGTCGGTTCAGCGTGAGAGCCGGGTTCGATTCCGGGAGACCGGCGTTGAGGCCGACGTGTCGGGCCAGGTACACGGCGTCGGCCGAGGTCTGAATGACGTTCCCGAAGTAGACTTCGTCGTACTCATCCGTGTCCACGCCGGCTCGCTCGACGGCCGCGCGGGCCGCCTGGACTCCAAGCTCGGTAGCCGACAGGTCCTTCAAGCTTCCACCAAATGTCCCGAACGGAGTCCGGATGGCCGACAGGAACACGACCTCGCGGTCGCTGCCCATGGTTCCCATGAATTCTCCCGTGCTGATTCGGTTGTTCGTTCCGGGCCGCGGCGAAGGCGCCCTCAGCCGCCGGCCACGCGTTCCGAAATCCAGATCCCGGTCTCCGAGGTGGTCGCGGTGCCGCCGACATCCGGGGTGCGAACGCCGGCCGCGAGCGACGCATCCACCGCTTCCTCGACCACGCGGGCCGCTGTCTCCACTCCGGCGTGCTCGAACAAAAGAGCTACGCTCAAAATCGTGGCCACCGGATTGGCGGTTCCGGTCCCCACGATGTCCGGCGCGCTTCCATGTACCGGCTCGTACAGCGCATGGCGCCCGGGGTTCAGATTCGCCGATGGCGCCAGGCCCACTCCACCCGCGAGCTCCGCGGCCAGGTCGGACAGTATATCGCCGAGCAGGTTCTCCGTGACGATCACGGAAAACTGCTCCGGCTCCCTGACCAGTTGCATCGCCAGAGCGTCCACGTAGCGTGCTTCCGACTCGACGTCCGGGTATTCCTCCGCGACCTCCTGAAACACCCTTCGCCACAGGCCGTACACGTGCGGCACGGCATTGGCCTTGTCAGCCAGTGTCACTCGAGGGCGTCCCCGCTTCCGAGCATGCTCGAACGCAGCCCGTACGATCCGCTCGACGCCGTGGCGAGTCGCGAACGACTCGCTGATCGCTACTTCATGCGGAGTTCCTTCCCGCAGGATCCCGCCGGATCCGGTGTAGAACCCCTCCGTGTTCTCCCGGAACACCTCTATGTCGAGTGGCCGACTCGCCGCGTCCCGCAGAGGCGACAGCTCCGCCAGGCGTACCCGGGCGGGACGGAAGTTGATGAACAGGTCCAGTCGAGACCTGAGACCCAGGAGTATGTCACGCGCGTGGCGGTTGTCCGGAACGCGTGGATCTCCCACGGCACCCAGCAGGATCGCGTCGAAATCATCGCGGAGGCGCTCGAACGTCTCATCGCCCAGGGTCTCTCCTGTAGCGAGAAAGTGATCGGCCCCGTGCGGAAACTCCTCCATCGCCACTTCGACGAGGCCCGCCTCGACGGCAGCGTCGATCACGCGGCGACCCTCTTCCACGACCTCCGGTCCGATCCCGTCACCCGGGATCAGCGCGATCCGGATCATCCATCACCCCCCTGAACGGGAAAGAGGCCGGAGGCCCCGCAGGGTCTCCGGCCTCTTCCAGCTGGAAGCATGCAGCCCGAGGCTACTTCCCGGTCTTACTTACTCAGTGTCCACACGTACGCCGCGACGGCATTCGCATCGTCGTCGCTGATCTTCGTGCCGCCCTTCGCGGGCATCGGAATACCGGTGCTGGAAGCCTGCGCCGTGACACCCTCCATGACGGTCTTCACGACGCCCTCATAGGTACCGTCGGAGTGCAGCCACTCGGCGTCCGTCAGGTCCGCGCCGAGGCTCGGAACACCGGCGCCGGCCGGGCCGTGGCACGACGAGCAGATCCCCGCGCCCGAATAGACCGTCTTGCCCTGTGCGACCATCTCCACCGTCACGCCCTCAGGAAGCTCCTGCTCGGTCATCTCGACGGCTTCGGCGACAGCTTCATTCGCCTCGTCCACGGCTTCGACGGCGTCGTCAACTGACTTTGCGACCGCCTCGTTGGCGCTGTTTCCGTTGGCATCACCACCACAGGCCGACAGTCCGAGCGCGAAAACGAGCGCGAACATGGCCGTCCAGCGAATCCTGCTTTCCTTCATGGCTCTATCACTCCTTGTGGGTTCCGCAATACTGGCGTCGGGTTCCCGTACGACCATGTGTCGAACGGACCCGGCCTGTCATACGGCCGGAAAGGTATCGTCTCGGCCGCCAGTCATCCAGCATTGTCATCGGGAGCAAATCCGGGATCGCGATTCAGGCTGACTGAGCGGTGCCGCACATGGCGCAGAACTTCCAGCCTCGTTCGACCACCGCGCCGCACGACCTGCACGGCCACTGGCGCTGATCCGCTCCACAGGAAGGACAATACCTCAGGCCATCCCGACCCGGGAGCGGATTGTTGCAGGCCTTGCAAGCGGTGGCCGCCACGGTACCGGCTGGATCCCGCGAATCGTCCGTGACCTGTGGTTCCGGCACGAATTCCAGGTCATCCAGCCCGGGGATCCGATCCTGTGCGAGGCGTTCCGTCTCGTACGTGAATGGTGGTGGCCCGGCGGTTTCCGCGGTCGGACGGTCCGGGAGTTGTGAGGGGTCGTCTTCGGACCCGACGAGTCGGACCTCGGACGCCGCGAATCGCTGCAGGATCGCCAGCCCCGGTTCGGGTGACGATAGCTCGCGCGACACGGCCTCTCTCAACGCTTCCTCCGTGACGTCGAGGCTCCCGTCATCGGCCAGTAGCCGGAGCACGGCCATGTCATACTCGGCCTTGGTAGCCAGACCGAGCGCGTCCCGACAGATCGAGTACGGCACCAGGCGCCGGTAGAGTTCCGCGACAGCGATCGGCGAGCGGATCGGCACACCTTCCTCACCCAGCCGTCGGGTCAGGAGGTCTTTCAGCGTACTGTGAGTCATGAATCCGTCCTTCGCATGGTTCTCCATCGGTCTACTGGCTCAATCTGCGATATGCAGCACGCCGGCCGTCGCCGACGCCTTGAGAAACGCCTCCGGATCGTCATCGGGAATCCGGATTCCAGTAAGAACCCGTATCCGGCGAGCCGTGTCCCGCATGTACTCCAGGAGCGTCCGATCGGGCTCCGCGGAGCTGCGACACATCGCCTGGACGATCCTCTCCCAGTCATGGCGGCGTTCGTCGCTCTGCCTGCCACCCCGTTCTGCCCCCGGCCGGAACATATCCAACTGGCCCCGAACGGAAGCGGAGACATCCGCCCCCCCGGCGAGGCCGGCTACGAGATCTTCGATCAATCTGTCCTCCGGCGGAATTCCGGCGAACAGCTCTTCGAGCCGGGAGATCCAGGGTGAGATCCCGGACTCGGGCCCCTGCTCGTCGAACGCGCGCTTCAGCTCGACGATGCGCCAGATCGTCAGCGTGTCCCACACCGCTGTGGTCGGAAGTCGCTCGAAGTGTGCCAGGGCCGCGCGACGATCACCCTCCTCGTATACCAGGTTCCCGAGCAGAGCCCGGGCATCGTGATTCTCGGGATCACGCCTCAGAGCACGCTCGAACCACTCATGGGCCTCGTCCAACCTGTCCAGCTGTTGCAACACCGAACCGAGATCGGTCGGTGCCTCGGCGCCATCAGGATCGGCTGCCGCCGCGAGGCGAAGAAACCGCTCCGCTCGCTCGAACAGAGCCTCGCGAAGCAGAATTCGGCCGGTCGACAGCATCAGGTCGGCGTCCTTCGAAAACCCGAGCTCCAGAACGCGGTCGAAGGCACGAAACGCCCGGCCGCGCTCTCCCAGTTTGAGCAGCGCCTCCCCGAGGCCGACCAGCGCGTCCTCGTGATCGGGCTCCAGGCGCAGAGCCCCCGCGAACGCCCTCCGCGCCCAGGCGTACTCTTCGCGAGCCAACTCCGTGTATCCCAGTGACACCCGCAGTTCCGTGACCTCCGGGTAGATCGCCGTCCCTTCGCGGAGAATCTGAATCGCGGCGTCCAGCTCTCCGGCCTCGTAATGCTTCTGCGCATTCAGGTCGTAGTCATCCGGGTCCCAGAATTCCAGCCTCATCGGCGCTCCTGATCCGCTTCGAGGTCAGACTGCGTATCCGCGGCCGGTGTGGAGGGTCGCATTCGCAACTCCAACCGCGTCACCCGTTGCTCGTGTGTCTCCAGGACCTCCAGCTCTGCGTCGCCGATCGGGACGAGTTCGCCGGCCACAGGGATTCGCCCCAGTCGACCGATCGCATATCCCGCAACTGTGTCGAAGTCCTCGATGTCGGTCACGCCCTCGAGGTCGAACGCTTCGATCACATCCTCCAGCCCCGCGCCGCCGTCCAGCAGAATGCGCCCGTCGGGCAACCTCTCGATCTCCTCCTCGGCCACATCATGCTCGTCGAAGATGTCCCCCACGATCTCCTCGACGAGGTCTTCGAGCGTGACCACGCCGTCCGTGCCGCCAAATTCATCCACGACGATCGCCATATGGACCTTCTGCTCGCGGAATTCCGCAAGCAGATCGTCGACAGGCTTCGTATCGGGAACGAAGAACGGCTCACGGAGCACTGCTTTCAATCGGAATTCGGACGCGTCGGAAGATCGAACCCACCGCAGCAGGTCCTTCACGAGCACGACACCGACCACTTCGTCGATGGATCGCCGATACACCGGGAATCGACTGAAACCCGACTCCACCGCCACTTCCAGAACGTGATCGAGGCTCGAGTTCTCCGGAAGCGCGATCAGGTCAGGCCGGGGAGTCATCACCTCCCGAGCCACCGTGTGCGGCAACTCGAACACTCCGTGAATCATCGCTTCCTCGTCGCGCTCGACGCCCCCTTCGCTACGCGTCCCGCGGCGCAAAGCGTCGAGCTCATCCGGGCTCAGACGATCACGACTCGTATCATCTGACCGACCGGCTCGCTCTTCGACCTGCTCCAGGAGTGACAGGAAAGGCCCGATGAACGTGCAGAACGTCACCAACGGTCCGGCCGTGGCGCGGCTGACCCGCTCCGGGTCGCGAAGGGCCAGGGATCGGGGTAGCGCCAGTCCTACCAGGAGCACGATCGTGAACAGCCCGACGAAAGCGGTGAGCACGCCAACGGGAATCGCGACGACCGCGGGAGCACCGAACGACCCGAGGATGTCTGACACGGCCGCGCTGAGGGGCGGTACGGTCACCGCCCCGAATCCGAGCACGCACAGCACGATTCCAAGCCGTGCGCCACGCAGGTAACGGTCGAGATGACGTCGTGCGTGCTCCGCCTTCTGAGCCGCCGCGTCGCCCTGCTCCGCCAGCGCCTCGAGTCGCTCTCGTCGCGCCCGAACGAGCGAACTTTCCGCCGCGCTGAAAAACGCGCAGAACAGCAGTAGCGCCGCGGCGAGGACGGCCGTCAGAAACACGGAATGCATCGCCGCACGGGCGCCAGAAGATCTGGAGTCAAGGAAGGTCCGGACCCGCCGGATTCGGGGGTCCGTCGCTCGAGGGGTGCCTGCGCTCTGAAATCTCTGCACATGCACCCGATGCTGGCCCCGAAGGGCCCGGGTAAGGGAATGTCCAGTGCTGTATCAGCCTCGGATCTCAGGCTTCCGCGGTCTCTTTCGCAACCTCTTCCACTATCTCTTCCGCGGTCTCGTTCGCAACCTCTTCCACTGTCTCTTCCGCGGTCTCGTTCGCAACCTCTTCCGCGGTCTCGTTCGCAACTTCTTCTACTATCTCTTCCGCGGTCTCCGCCACAGTCTCTTCCGCGGTCCCTTCCGCAATCTCCGCCACAGTCTCTTCCGCGGTCTCGTTCGCAACTTCTTCCACTATCTCTTCCGCGGTCCCTTCCGCAGTCTCTTCCAACGAACCGTTCGAGCCGTGCGGGATGGCAGGTTGACAGTAACGGTGGCCGATTGCCGACAGTTCTGCGAGCTGCTCCTCGTTGAGATCGGGATACCGCTCGCCAAGGTACTCCACGGTATCCTTCATCCATTCGCCGCGCTCGCTGTCCTCCGCTTCGAGAACGTCGCATCGCTGGATATGGCTGAAGAGCTCGTCACGCGCGAGCTCGAGAGTAGTCGGCTTGTACTTCGAAGAACTCAAGGGTCTTGCCTCCTTTCGGTCGGTGATCCGGGCTCTGTCCCGGTCCCGGTCGCCCATGACGACATGGGCGCCTCCACTGCCGGCCGTGGCCGGCGACTGCGCCGGGAATATACCCGCGGTCACGGTAGTGCGCAAAGATCGTCGGAACGGCTTCAGACGGCCTGAAACAGTTCACTGCCCGGCCTCCAGTTCTTCGAAGATCGCCCACGCGAGAAGCGGGATCATGATCTCGTGGTGCCCGGTGATCTGGAACCCCACCCCCCCCCCGGTGCGCGTGGGACGCTCCACCACGTTTACGCGTGGTCGATAGTGCCGGATCATGTCGAAGTCAGCGGTCATGAACTTGCGCGGCCTTCCCGCGGAGAGGTTCCTGCGCATGGTGAGCGCCTTGAGGAACACCTCCGGAAGCAGGACTGCCGAGCCCACGTTCAGCACCGCGCCGCCGTCATCGAGTCCGCCGAGTGCCCGGCACAGCGCGAGGAAGTCGCGATATGAAGTCTCTCCGATCGCTGCTCCGTCGGCCTCGGGATGCTGATGAAGAATCTCGGCGCCGATCGCGGCGTGCACGGTGATCGGGACATTCAGCCGGAGACTCGCGAGAAGCAGCGACAGCTCCGGATACCGCACGTCGTCACGGGCTGCCAGGTCACGTGAGAGCGATTCTCCAAGGCCGTAGCCTTCATCGCGGCCCTGTCGAATGGCCAGGTTCATGTCCCGGCCGGTCTCGAGCGCCATTCCGAAGGTCCCATCGGTCAGGCCGGCCTCCACGTCCTCCGACGTTCCGCCGAACCGCGCCAACTCGTAATCGTGGATCACCGTGGACCCGTTCACGGCGATATCTGTCACGGCGCCACGTTCCATCAGGGAAATCAGCACCCGGTTCAGGCCAGTTTTCACGACGTGCCCGCCCAGCATCCACAGACAGGTGCGTTCGCGCCGTGCGGCTGCGGCCACACCACGCGCGACCTCTCGGAAGGAGTCTGCCTGGAGGATGTGAGGAAGCGAATCGAGCCAGGCGAGGAAAGAGCCGCCGACCTCCGGCGCGCCCGCAAAATCACCGGGAACAACCTTGTTGGGACGCTCCGCCACGGGAACCCGACGAAGCGAGCCGCGCTCGTCTCGCACCGGGCCTTCGCCTCCGTTCATCGGTCTCCCGCCCCGGCGGCGTCGGGCCCTCCGGCCTCGATCAACGCGCCGCCTTTCCCCGGATCATACCCGGTGAGATACAGGTTGCCCGAACCGACCAGCAGCGAAGTCTTCAGCCGCACAGGGATTCGCTGTTCGTCATCCGTAAGGTAAACCTCCGCCTCTCCGCCCTCGCCGAACATTCCGTCCGTGGCGATCTCCGGACGCAGCACGATCGTCTTGAAGCGCCCCGCCGGGACACGAATCTCCTCCCGACGCAGTACTTCGACGGTCGCCGGGTTGCCGTCTTTCTTGAAATATCGATCGAATTCGTAACGCTGCCCGACCTCCAGAGGCAGCAGCCTCACCATGTAAAGGTAGGAAATCTCGTCCAGTGCACCTGAGGGAATCGGCACGTCCGCTTCCTTCCGGTGCGGTACGTATTCGCCGTCCTTGAGATCGTACCGGGTATAGGTCAGGGATTCGACATCCAGAACGATTTTTCGATTGCGCCGGTAGTTTCCTTCCTTCTGATTCTGCGCGAACTGCAGCGAGGCGAACGGGACGGGCTGGATCCAGCTGACGATCCGGTCCTCGACCCTGTAGAACGGAGGCCCGCCTGCCATTTCGAGCGCGACCCGATACACGGAGCGGTCCTGGACAGTGTCGATCGCTTCGACGGACAGAGAGCCTGCGCCGAGCCGAATCCCCTCCCAGGTGACGGAATACTCCATCCGCTCACCGACCGGAAACCTCCACGGATTCAGCGTGTCCGGATCCACGTGAATGGTCCGGGTCGGCGCGGCTCCTGCGCCTGACGCCGGCCGAATCTCGATCCCGGAAGCACGACCGACCGTGATCAACGCCAGTCCGACGATTCCGATGCTTGCGATCCGTCTGTTCAGACGCGGGAATCCGACCCTTGAACCGCTCACCCGTCGCCGACCGCCCGTTTCGTCGAACCCGTGCCCGCCGTCGGTCCATCGTCGGACTCGGAGCGCACCGCTTTCGAGGCGCGGAACACTGACCACAGTTCGGGGAGTGGTCGAAACCGGCTCGCGCGGTACCGTCGCGAATAGTCGATCGTCACATCGACCTGTTCGGACCGTCTCACGTACGGCGAAACGGCTGACAACAGTTCGACGTTCGCTGCCCAGCCATCGTGCTGGACCAGCGGCGTGTCTTTGTCGAGTCCGTCCAGGGCCCGTTTGAGAACAATCAGCCGATACAGGCGATACCCCGCCAGCGGATCTTCCACCCCATCGGGGCGGGGGAGGTTCTTCACCAGAAATCCCGCTCCGGCGCGCGCAACTCGAATGGACCGCGGGACCTGCTCGACGTCGGCGGGACGAGCGACCACCAGGTCAGCTCCCCCCTGAAAATGGCGGAGCATCTCCGGGATCGCCTCGGGTCCGTCGGTGAAGTCGGCCTGCATCATCAGCAGGCCATCCCGTTTCGGATACCGTGATCGCTTGACCGCCTCCCTCACCAGGCGTTCGAGGCATCTTCCGCGACCTTCGCGCTGTTCGTTGCGAAGAAGCGTAAGCGGCATGACGCGCGCGTACGGCTCCAGCACTTCCACCGTTCCATCATCGGAAGCATCGTCGAGCGCCAGGATGCGGAAATCCCGGTTCAACCCACTGAACAGCTGACGGATGCGCCACAGGAGGACACCCGCCGTATGCTCTTCGTTATATATCGGCAGCGTGACCCATATCACGTTGCGCCGCTCTCCTTTCCGATTACGGGCCCGCGGCAGTGTCGCCGACGGGCCGACTCCGATTCAGTACATCTCGTCGGGGGCTACCGTTCCGTGCTCGGGTCGCCGGGATCCGGAGGCAGCGTCTTCCAGCGCCGGTGGAACCAGAAATACTGCTCCGGATATCGTCTCACCCACGCCTCCAGCCGCTGCGCCCACTTCCGAGTCAGATCGAGCTCCGCCTCGCCCCCCGTCAAATCGGTCTCCACCGGTTCGAGAATCGCCCGGTAACCGTCTCCTTCGCGGATCGCCGAGCCGAAGAACAATGGAGCCCCGGTCGACATGGACAGCCGTGCGGGACCGCGAAACGTCGACGCCGGGCGTCCGAGGAATGGAACGAACAGCCCCCGATTTCCGGCGTCCTGGTCAGCCACCAGAGCCACTGAAGTTCCCGAACGGATCAGCTCCCGGAGCCGGGTGCGGGAGTCCTCCATGTACACCGGCTCGATCCCGACTCGACGTCGTGAATCGACCAGCAGGCGATCGAACTCATCGTTGCTCTGACGCTTGACCACTGCCGCGAGCGGCATTCCGAGTGACGCGATGGCGGCCCCTCCTGCCTCCCAGTTGCCGAGATGCCCGGTAACGATCACGGCGCCGAGCCCCGAAACGAGGTGAGAGCGGAAAACGGATCGAGCCTCATCGACGTGCGAGGTCCTGGACAACATGTCTCCTCCACCACCACCCTCGAGCCGTACGATCTCGGCCGCCTCGCGTCCGAAGTGCCGATAGCACCCACGGGCCGTGCGGTGAACCCAGTCCTCATCCCGCTCCGGAAATGTGGCTGCGATCTGTGACTCGACGACGTCGAGTCGAACATGAAATGGTGAGAATGCGAGCTGTCCAAGCCCCGTGCCGAGGCCGAGTGCCATGTCCCGCGGAAGGGCGCCGAGGACCCGAAACGCCGTTCTTGCAGCTGCGTACTCGATCCGATGGCGCACCAGCTTCAGCTGCGCACTACGGCTTCGTACGCGCGAAGTGTTCCGTTCACCATCCGCGCCAGGCCATGAGCCTCTGCTATGCGGCGCGCCGCGACCCCGGACTCCTGCCTTCGTCCAGGATCACGCAGCAGCCCGAGAAGCATTGTGGCCAGGGCCTGCGGATCGCCGGGCGGAACCGGCTCGATTCCGCCTTCGTGGTGGAACCGGTGATCGAGGGAGTGTGGCATCACGAGCGGTACGCCCGCGGCCAGGGCCTCGAGCGCACTGCTCGCCATCTCTCCCGATCGCGCCGGAAGAACGAACACGTCGAAGTCGCACATGGAATAACGTGCATCGGGAATGTACCCCGGGAGGCAGACCTTGCCCCCGAGGCCCAGGCGCTCGATCAGGCCTTCGAGTTTCGGACGCTCGGACCCCTCTCCCAGAAGCGCGAATCGTGCCGCGGGCTCCTGGGCGACGACGATGGCGGCGGCCCGCAGGAAGGTGTCATGATCCCGATCCGGCTCGAGCGCGGCGAACGAACCCACCAGGAGGTGTTCATCGACGGCACCAACGCGCTCGCGGATCAGCCCGGGGCGCTGCGGATCCATCTCCCGCACATCGATTCCATTCGGCACGACCACGACGCGCCCGGGCTCGACACCGGCTGCGAGGAGGTTGTCACGACCGGCCTCGGATACGGCCAGGACGACGCTCGCACGTCGCCATTTCCAACTCGAGCGCGGCGGACCGGAGATCCGCCGCGACGCAACGACGGAACTCGCCGACCCTTCGAGCGCTGAGATGTACAGGAGAATCCGCAGTGCCTGCGCGTCATGGGCGTGGAGCACGTCCCAACCCGTTTCGGCAACCCGCGCGAGCGTTCTTAACGCCCGGGGATCCGATGCAGTCGACCATGGAAGGGGAATCACCGGGATCCCCAGGCTCTCGGCTTCGACGGCAAGCCGTGATCCCTCCAGCGTCGCCACGGCCTGCCGGATGCCCGGAACCTCGATGAGCGCCTCGACCAGGAGGCGAACCTGGTCGCGCGTAGCCCGCCACTCCTGGCCGGACTCTACGTGAAGAACACGAACGGGGGCTCGGTATTTCATTCCGGCGGGAAAGTATGCCTTTGCTACCGCGCCGGGCAACGATAAGCCGGTGGAAATAGCGAATTCGCGGTACCTGCAGCGACATCGCATCTTGGCTGCATGCGCCTTCCGTCCTCCGACTGGATCCTGGACCGATTCGAGGTCGTTCGCACGACCGACGCCGCGGCGTTCGTTCGATCTGATTTCCGGGAGATCTTCGACCGGCACGGTCTGTTGGAGTGTCCGGCAGGGCGGGCGGCCAGAGCGGCGAACGTCACGGGCGGAAGGGGTTCGGCCTGGGTTCTATCGGCCCGACCGTTTGGAGACGTCGTCGTCCGGCCGTATCGGCGGGGCGGTTGGATCAGCCACTTCGTGAAGCGACGCTACCTGGTCGGCGCGCGCGCATTCCAGGAGCTGATGGTCACCGAGAGACTCCGGCGAATCGGGGCCCCTGTACCGGAGGTTCTGGCCGCCGTACAGGAACGGATCCGGCCGGGCCCGGGATACTCGGCATGTATCGTCACGCGACGCGTCGCGGGCACGGTGCCGGCCGCCCAGGCTCTGGCTCGGGCGCCGGCGGGCGAACTGCGAGTTCTGATGGTGGATATCGGCAGGGCTATCCGGCGGTGTCACGAGGCGGGCGGCTGGCACGCGGACTTGAACGCATGGAACCTGCTCGTCCCCGACTCTCGTCCCGACCTGCCGGTGGTGGTGATCGACTGGGATCGGGGACGGTGGATTCCGGAGGGGGTCCCGGATCGGGCGGGCCGGGCGAATCTGTCCCGGCTCGCGCGGTCATTGCGCAAGCTGGAACTGGCCTCGGCGATCGAGGCGTGGCCTGCGCTCGAGCAGGGCTACGCCTCGGAGCCGGGGCCCACTCCCGCCGCCTGACCGGGCCGCGGCTTCAGCGCGGCCCGGAGAATATCGCCTGACGTCAGTCGGGATGAGTGAACTGGAGGTCGTACAACCGGCGGTAGACTCCGTCATCGTCGACCAACTCGGCGTGGGTTCCGGACCCGACCACCCGACCATTTTCCAGGACCAGGATTCGGTCCGCTCCACGGACCGTGGACAGCCGGTGCGCGATCACGAACACGGTGCGCCCGGCGAGAAGTCGGTCCAACGCCCGCTGAATGAGCTGCTCAGATTCCGTATCCAGGGACGATGTCGCCTCGTCCAGGATCAGGATCGGCGGGTCCCTGAGAATGGCACGGGCCAGGCCGACCCTCTGTCTCTGCCCTCCCGACAGACGCACGCCGCGATCACCGAGTATCGTGTCGAAACCCTCCGGGAGCTCGTCGATGAACTCCTCCGCGTTCGCCGCGCGCGCGGCGGCACGTATCTCCTCTTCGGTCCAGCGATCCGGACTTCCGTATGCGAGGTTTCGGCGGACCGTGTCGTGGAAGATCACCGTGTCCTGGCTCACGACGCCGAACAGTTCCCTGAGTGACGACAGGGTGAATTCCCGGATATCTACCCCGTCCAGCGTAATCCGCCCGGCCGTCGGATCGATGAACCGGGGCAACAGGTCGACGAACGTGGTCTTGCCGGCCCCGGATGGACCGACGATGGCGATTACCTCCCCCGGCGACACGTCGAGCTCGACTCCCGCGAGAACCGGAGTTTCGGGCTCGTACTCGAACGAGACGTCTTCGAACCTGATGCTCTCGGTCGGAACCGCCGCCGTCATCGAGCCGCCCGGTGGTTCGATCGGCACATCGAGGATTTCGAAGAAACGGTCGGCGGCCGCCATCGAAAGCTGCAGCTTGGCCGGGTAGTCCGCGATCGCCTTGAGCGGAGAGATCAGCTGCAGGGCGACGGTGACGAAGAACAGGAACTGCTC
The DNA here is from genome assembly GCA_965370685.1 of uncultured bacterium. Taxonomy (GTDB): domain Bacteria; phylum Gemmatimonadota; class Gemmatimonadetes; order Palauibacterales; family Palauibacteraceae; genus Carthagonibacter. Next base: position 48,655 of record CBDUVN010000004.1, read on the forward strand.
GGGCGTCAGAGAGCCCTCTCCGAGTACCATCCAGGCCCCGATCCACACCAGCGTCAGGGCAACCATGGATGACAGCGTCTCGGACAGCGGTGAGGCCAGGTCCGACAGAACCGAGATCCTGAGCGTCCTTTTCCGGTACAGTTCAGAGAGAAGCGCGAACCTCCGCCGTTCGTGGTCCTCTGCCCCGAACGATTTGATCAGCCGGATCCCGCTCACGTTTTCCTGCAGCACGCTGAGCAGCTCGCCCTGCTTGTCCAGCGCTTCGCGGAATCCTTGCCGAAGCCGCTTGAGAAGAGGGGCCAGCAACAGGGCGAGAAACGGCGCGAGCGCGAGCGCGACGATCGTCAATTGCCACGAGACGAGCAGTAGCACGACCGTATAGACGACCGCGGTGACGATCTTCCGGATCAAGTTCGCCAGACCGTAGCTGATCGGGTCGCGGGCGACGCGGGTGTCCATGAGCACACGCGTCAGCAACTGCCCGATCTTCGCTTTTCCGAAGAAGCTGAGGGGAAGCAGCTGAAGGTGGTTGTACACGTCCTCTCTCATGTCCCGCTCCACGCCCTCGCGCACCGAGATCGCGGCCCAGCGTGAGCCGACCAGCGCGGCATTCTTCAACACGATCGCCGCGAGAACCAGGAGGCAGACGTTGCGGAGAGATTCGAGCGGGGAGCCGGCGTCGATGAAACCACCTGCGACGAAGTCCAGGGCGCGCTCCAGGATCGTCGCCTGCGGACCTGCCAGGGCCGTGCCCGTTCCGAACAGGTTCTGCAGAAGCGGGATCACGAGCACCAGGCTGAACACGTCGAACCCGGTCATGGCGATCGTGAGCAGCGTGCTGAGCACGAACAGGCCGAGGAACGGTCTGAGATAGCTCAGCAGGCGCATGTACGGGGCCAATCGAGTCAAAGCGTGCTCAGCCCTTCGGCGTGAGGAGCACGGCCGGGAGGATCATCTCCTCCGGGCTGATGCCACCGTGCAGAAAGCTGTCCCGATATCGGCTCTGGTACTCCCGGAGCTTCGTCGGATACACGAAATAGTAGTCCTCTCGACACAACATGTAATTGGTGTGATACCCATACGAGGGAAGCCGCAGGTCGTCCGGGTCCGAGGCCGCGAGGACGGCGGCCGGACTCTCGACCCGCAGGTCTCGACCGAACTTGTAGCGCAGGTTCGCGCTCGCGTCACGTTTCGCGTACACAACCGCCGGGCGATTGCAGTGCACCGAGCCGTGATCCGTGGTCAGGAGGACCGTGACTCCACGGCGTGCCGCCTCTCGCAGCGCCTCCAGCGCCGCCGACCGCTCGAACCAGCCCAGTGTGAGGGAACGCAGGGCCGCCGCGTCCCGGGCCACTTCCCACAGCAGACGGGACTCCGACCTGCCGTGCGTCAGGAGATCTACGAAGGCGAACACCACGGCTGTGGCCGATGGCCTGGACAACCAGCCCGGGAGCCGCTTGAGCAGGTCTTCTCCCTGTTTAGCGTTGAAAATCTTCTCGTAATGCGTCGGGATACCGGGTCCGGCGAGCTCGCGGACGTGCGCCGCGAACAGCTCGTCCTCGAACGCATTGTATCCCTCTTCCTCGCCGGAAGCGTACCAGCCCGGACGGGCTTCCTCCAGCTCGTCCGGAAACAGGCCGCTGAAGATCGCGTTGCGCGAGAATGGTGTGGCCGTGGGTAGGATCGACGAGTACAGGCTCTCCTCGACTTCGAACTGCTCCTCGAGCAGAGGGCGCATGGCCCGCCACTGATCGAGCCGCAGGCAGTCGAGGACGAACAGCATGCACGCGGATTCATCGGAGATCACGGGCTGCAGAAACCGCCGCATGACGTCCACGGAAAGGACGGGCCCGGACTTCCCTCCCTCGTGTGTCCAGTCCACATACTCCCGGACCACCAGGTCGGAGAATCCTCGCCTCACGTCTGTCTGCAGCGACTGCAGGATCTCGCGCAGATCGGATTCACCGGCCTGCTCGAGGCCGAGCTCCCAGTCGACGAGTTCAGAGTACAGGCTCGACCAGTCCGCCCACGAATCGGCGCGCCCGATCTCGTCGCGCAGCTCTCCGAACCTGCGCGTGAACTCTTTCGCGATCCGCTCATGCCGCAGACGTGGACCGGCCAGCAATCGAGTCACGACGGAAAGAACCTGACGCGGGCTGGTGGGCTTCACGATGTAGTCATCAGCCCTGCGGCCGATCGCTTCGTGCAGCGTGTCGTCGGTCTCGCTTTTCGTCACCATGACGACCGGGAGTCCCCGACCCCTGGCCCGGATCTCGGACAGGACTTCGATGCCGCTAAGGCCCGGCATCTGCTCGTCGAGCAGGACGAGGTCGTAGCTCTCACGATCCAGTAGCTCCAGAGCGTCGTTGCCGTTCATCACGGCATCGACGTGGTATCCCTCGCGCATGAGAAGAATCGTATGCGGACGGAGGAGATCGACCTCGTCATCCACCCACAGGATCCGACCTTTGTTCAAGCTGCCTCCACTCTGGCTCCGGCTCCGGGAATCCCCCGCGGCCAGGTCGTCGGTCCCGCACGCTTGTCGACCGAACTCGGAATCATAAATCGGGCAACGCTTACGGGACAGGAATCGGCCGGTCGGCACCGTAGGTGCGCGCGGCGTGCTCGAGCTTTTCCGCTACGTCCTCGATCGTGATCCGTTCCATGTTGCCCGGTCGAAACTCCATCGATGGCGTGACTTCGCCCGGCCTGGTGTACCGGTCGATCACGAGATCGTGGAACCGTCGATACGGCCCTACCCGCTTCGGATCCGTGTAGCCGAACAGACTTACCGTCGGCGTTCCGAGTCCGACCGCGATGTGAAGCGGACCCGTGTCCGGGCTGAGGGCGAATCGCGTGCCGTCAAGGATCCAGGCCAGGCGGCGCAGATCGCTCTCGAGCGCATTGATCGGCCGCGCACGAGTAAGCCGCATCAGCTCGTCCGCCGCGGCTGCTTCCGCAGGCGCGCGGCTGCCGATCAGCACCGGCTGGAGTCCGAGGTCTGACTCGGCGATCTCCAGCACACGGGCGTACCGATCCAACGGCCAGTTCTTCCCCGCCCGGGTCGTGTGAAGCACGACCGCGAGCGACGGCCTGTCGATCTGTTCGAAAAACCGGGCCTGGGCCTGGCGCTCCTCCTCCGAGAATCCGAATTCCCACTCCCGGTACGAAGGAACTCCGAGGTAGTCCAGGAACTCGAAGTACTGGTCCTGCACATGTTGCTGAGCGTGCGCGGGAATTCGCTCGTTGGTGAACAACCAGTTCAGGTCGCGCGCCCGAGCCCGGTCGAATCCCAGTTTGCGCCGGGCGGGCAGCATCCCGGTCAGCACGCCGGCTTTCATGTACACCTGCAGGCCAATAGCGAGGTCAAATCTCCGACCCGCAATCTGACTCCGGAAATCCCTGAATCCCGCGACACCTCGGGACCGGTCGAACAGGAGGAACTCGTCCACCGCGGGGTGCGGACCGACGAGTCCGCGCCCCACGGGCTGGATCACCCAGTGGATCCGGGTATTCGGCCAGGCCCTGCGCAGCGAGCTGGCGATCGGCATGCCATGCACGACGTCGCCTATCGCGCTCAGGAGCACGATGACGACCGAGCCGGGCGCGGGTGAGTCTCCGCTCATGCGGGGGCCGCGCCGTGAGGCGGAGGGGTCGGGGTACGGCAGGGAGCCAAACGAACCATGGCCGGGTATGTTCCGTCGGCGCTCGGTCCGTGTCAAACCGCGGAGGGGCGCGATCGATCGAAATCGGACGACCCGAGGTGTCGGAGAGCTACCACCGCCTTGCGAATTTTGACCCGCTATGTGCTGCGCCAGCTTGTGGCGCCGTTCATGTTCGCCGCGATCCTGTTGACCGCACTGATGATGATGGACGTCGTCGCGGATCGGTTCGGAAGCCTGGTCGGCAAGGGCCTGGGCTGGCGGCCCGTGGCCGAGGTGTTCCTGTATTCGATTCCGTTCATGTTCGCGGTGATCGTTCCGATGGCGGTTCTCGTGGCGGTTCTGTACGTTTTCAATCGCCTCGCTGCGGACAACGAAATCTCCGCCATGAAGGCGAGCGGCGTGAGCCTCGCACGCATCACGGCGCCGGTCGTGCTGCTCGCTACCATCCTGGCCGTGGGACTGGTTCAGTTCAACAACACGATACTCCCGGAATCGAACCACAAACTGGCCCTGCTGCTGGGCAGCATCGCACGAAAATCTCCCGTTTTTATCCTGCCTGAGCGGAAGGTGAACGAAGTCGCGGACGGGAAGTTGTTTCTCCTGGCGCAGAGGAACGAGCAGGCGCGCAATCTGCTCATCGACGTCATCATCTGGGACGTGCAGAACGTGGACGCGCGGCGGATCATCTACGCCGACAGCGCCACGATCGCAGTCGTCTCGAACGAGGAGCAGGAGGATCTCTATCTCACCCTGTTCGACGGTGTCGTGCACGAGTCATCGGCCGAGTCGCCAGACCGCCTGCAACGGGTCTGGTTCGACCGGAATGAACTTCGGGTCCCGGGGGTCGAGAACGCCTTCAATCGAGGCGAGAGCGGGGTGCGCGGAGACCGGGAGTTGTCCATCGACTCGATGCGCGTTCGAGTCAAAGGCAACAGGAGAGCCTCCGAGGAAACCCGGATCAAGAGTCACGCCACATCCGTGGCCTGGACGGAGTCATTTCTGGGTGGCCTCGCCGAGGCAGACACGATTCCACCAGATACAACGAGTGCAGTGGTACAGGGCTGGCGAACCGGCAGACGGCTCGGCTCACCCCAGGCGGCGGCCGGCAATTTCCGCACCCTGGCCCTGACCGAAACACAATACAACCAGTCGGCCAACCGGTTCGAGGTGGAGATCTGGAAGAAGTACTCCATTCCCTTCGCCTGCATCGTGTTCGTGCTGATCGGAGCGCCGATCGCCGTTCGCTACCGACGCGCGGGCGTGGCGCTGGTCGTCGGGGTCAGCCTCGTCGTGTTCTGCGCATTCTACGTGTCGTTGATCGGTGGCGAGCACCTGGCCGATCGGGAGCTTCTGTCCCCGTTCTGGGCGATGTGGGCCCCGAATGTCCTGTTCGGCATCATCGGATTCGGTGCGTTCTTCCAGGCGCGGAGGGCCGGAGGTTGAGGACCCTCGACCGATACGTGTTGAAGCAGTTTTCCCGCATCTTCATGGTCTGCGTGCTCGGCGTGCCGTTCATCTTCATCATCATCAATCTGACCGAGCAGATCGACAACTACCTGGCAAAAGAACTCACGAGTGGAAGCATCCTCGCCCATTACGTCTTCCAGATCCCGTATTACGTTCTTCTTTCGTTCCCGATCGCGGCCCTGCTCGCTGCCGTGTTCACGATCTCCTCCATGACTCGACATTTCGAGATCAGTGCGGCGAAGGCCGGGGGAGTGAGCTTCTACCGGCTGGTCGCACCGATACTGGTGGTCGGAATGCTGACCAGCATCATCGCCCTCGGACTGACCGAAGTCGTTCCCGAGGCGAACAGGAAGAGCGAGGACGCCCTGGGCGAGACCGCCAGCCAGCGGGTAGGAAACCGCGTGTCGTTCATCTTCCGCGGAGAGGAGGGACGGTACTACTACATTCGCCGTCTCGCCTCGGGACGCGGTGAGATCGATGACATCCTCATCATCCACGAGGGATCGGGCTACGTCTATCCGAGCTACGATGCGTCGGCCAGAGAGGCGCGCTGGGACGCGGATCGACAGCGCTGGGTGATGGAGGCGGGGCGCCTCAGGTACTTTCCGGAACGGGATCGCACGTTCGAATTCCGGTTCGATGAGCTCTGGCAGCGTGGTTTCACCGAGACTCCGGCGGAATTGCTCGCCCGCCCCAAGGGCGAAGAGGAGATGGGCTACGCGGAGCTCGGCCGCTACATCGAAGCGATCGAGCGATCCGGCAGTAAGACCGGCAAGCTGCGGGTGGAGCAGCAGCTCAAGCTCGCGTTTCCGTTCACCTGCTTCATTATCGTGCTGTTCGGGCTTCCTCTGGCGAATTCCAGTCGCAAGGGCG
>CBDUVN010000005.1:0-49425 GCA_965370685.1 uncultured bacterium
AGCGCACCTGCTTTGGGAGCAGGGGGTCGCCGGTTCGAATCCGGCCGCCCCGATTTCTTCAGGGGCTCGGTGTAGTCAGCCGGGCGGAGGGTCGCCGGTAACTCGCACGCTCCGCGTGCTCAATGTCTCGGCTTCGCCTCGACGACGAATCCGGCCGCCCCGATTCACGAGAGGCCCGATGCCCAGAGTCTTTCATGCATCTCTGCCGCTTCACCAGCCTCCTGGTCAGATCGCCGTTTCTCGAAGGGTCCGTGGACACTGTCATTTAGACTGACCTGACCCCCTGAAACGCTACCGATCCCAGAGTTAGTATTGTGATCGGTCGGGACTTGATGAAAGGGGTTGGAAATGGGCCAGAAGCGATACACGGCGGAGTAGATCATCGGCAAGCTGCGTCAGGCGGAAGTGCTAGCGGCCGAGGGCATGCGGGTAGCGGAGATCGTTCGGGAGATGGGGATCTCGGAGCAGACGTACTACCGGTGGCGATGGGAGTACGGAGGCCTGAAGGTGAGCCAGGCGAAGCGACTGAAGGAGCTGGAGCGAGAGAACGGGCGGCTGAAGCGTGCGGTGGCCGACCTGACGCTGGACAAGCTGATCCTGGAGGAGGCGGCGAAGGGAAACTTCTGAGCCCCGAGCGGAGGAGGCGCTGCGTGGTACACGTGCGTCAGAGGTTCGGGGCGTCGGAGCGCCGGGTATGTCGGGTCTTGGGCCAGGCGCGGAGCACGCAGCGGCGGCAGATCGGGCAGCGTGGGGACGAGGAGGCGCTGCGCGGAGATGTGGTGAAGCTGGCGAGCCGGTATGGGCGGTACGGATACCGTCGGGTGACGGCTCTGCTGCAGGCCGAGGGGTGGACGGTAAATCACAAGCGGGTGGAGCGGATCTGGAGGCAGGAAGGGCTGAGGGTGCCCAAGAAGCAGCCGAAGCGAGGCCGGCTGTGGCTGAACGACGGATCGTGCATCCGGCTGAGACCCACGCACCAGGGTAGTGTGTGGTCGTACGATTTCACGGCCACGCGGACGCACAACGGGCGCGCGGTTCGGATGCTGACGGTGCTGGACGAGTACACGAGGGAGTGCCTGGCGATCGTGGTGGCGAGGAAGCTCAAGTCCGACGACGTGCTGCACACGTTGGCGGAACTGTTCGCAAGGCACGGAGCGCCCGAGCATCTGCGCTCGGACAACGGCCCGGAGTTCACGGCGAAAGTGGTGCGGGAGTGGCTGAAGCGAGTGGGAGTGCAGACCCTGTTCATCGCACCTGGAAGCCCTTGGGAGAACGGTTACAACGAGAGCTTCAACGGCAAGTTCAAGGACGAACTGATTCACCGGGAGATCTTCTATTCGCTGCGGGAGATTCAGGTCTTGGTGGAGCAGTGGCGCAGGGAGTACAATACGATCCGGCCGCACAGCTCACTGGGCTACCGTCCACCCGCTCCGCAGGCGATTCGGCCCGCTCGAGCGTGGCTCAAACGGCCCGCACTGCAGGGGCCAGGGCAGGTCCGGAGGGTTGCGGCCAGACTAACTTAACTTGTGGTACCACTCTTGGGGGCAGGTCACAGTCCCTCCGGGGTCTGGGCGGTGGACGGTACCCGGCTGTACGAGGGAACGGGGGATACGTACGAAGTCAGGACACGAGATCAGACGGGGCGCCTCGTTCGGATTCTCCGGATCGACGTCGATCCGATCCCGGTCACGGATGAGCTCTTCGAAGCATACGCCGACGAGCAGCTGGCGGAAGCGGGAGGCGACACGCTGTGGCTCGATCGGATGAAGACCGCGTTGGAAACCATGCCGCGGCCGGAATGGGCGAGGGTGTTCGATGCGCTGGAGGTTGCCGATGATGGTCGGCTCTGGGTCCGTCGGACACGGATGCCGGCAGATTCTCTCGACCGCTGGGATGTCTTCGACCGAGAAGGCGTGTTCGTGACCCGGGCTCTGCTTCCGTCCAACCTCCGGGTGCGCCAGATCGGCCCGGACTTCGTATTGGCGCTGCGGCGCGATGAACTGGACCTGGAGCAAGTGGTCGTCTACAGGCTCGAGAAGTCGTGAACCTCCTGACACGCGCTCGGAGGCGGCACGAGACTTGACGTGATCTCACCGCTGAGGTGGCTGCGCCCCACCCGTTGGGCTGTTGCGTCCGGGATTTCCGCTCTGATCGCGACAATCTGGCCCGAAAGTCGACGGTTCTGATCGGTTCACCGGCCCGTGGAGGGAACCAATGACCAGGCGTCCGCTGGTGCTGTTGGCACTTCTTTTCCTTGTTTCCCCGACGTTTGCAGGCGCCCAGGGCGTCAAGGTGTCCGACTCGCTCGGCGACCTCGAGATGGCCGCCGGGGTGGATCCATACGACCCCGCAGCCTGCTACAACCTGGCGCTCGGCTACTGGAGCGAGAAACGGTACGACGACGCGGAGACGGAGCTTCGCCAGGCGGTCGAGCTCGATGCCCGGTTCGCTCCGGCGTACTTGGCGATGGCGTACCTGCCGCTCGCGCAGCGCGAGGAGCTGCGCCGGGAGATCCTCGACGACGAGGTCCCGGAGGAGTGGGAGGAGCGGGTGGCAGAGATGGACCGCCTGTACCGCAGGGCGTTTCTCGTGGATCCGCTGGTGGACCTGCGGATCATGGCGGCGGTGCGGCCCAAGAAGTCGGCGATCTGGAACGTCGGCGAATACGCCTCGTTCTACGAGGCTTACTTCGGAATCTTCGACGACTTCGAGGAGGGGAACTACGAGTCCGCCTACATGCGCTTCGATCGGCTGATCCGTGACCTGAAGGGCCTGGGCGACACCCCGTCCTACCTGCTGTGGTACCGCGGGCTGAGCGCCGCCCACGTGGGGAAGTACAAAGAGGCGGTGCGCGACATCGAGAAGCTGATCGCCGAATACGAGGAACTCGAGGAAGGCGACGACCTGCTGCACGTGCCCCTGCGCACGAACGAGTACCGCTACCTGCTGGCGTTCATCGAGGACAAGCGCGGAAACCAGGACCGAGCGATCGAGCTCTACCGCGACGCGCTGGTGCACGACGTGGGGCTGTACATGGCGCACGTGCGGCTGGCGGAGATCCACGAGGCACAGCGTGACTGGTGGGAGTCCGTCGCCGAGCGGCGTCGGGCAGTGGACGCGAACCCGGACGATCCCGCGCTGCTCACGGACCTGGGCAGGACTCTGGCGCAGATGACACAGTGGGACGAAGCGCGGGAGGTCATGCACCAGGCGGTCGAGGCGAACCCGGACGACCCGAGAGCATGGTACTACCGGGGCTTGCTCGACCAGAAGGCGGGTGACCGTGCGGGTGCCAGGGAAGCGTTCCGGGCGTTCCTGAAGCGGGCCCCAAGCCGCTTCGGGGCGCAGATCAACGACGCGAAGGCGCGACTGCGGGCAGTCTCGTGAGAATGCCGGCAGCTCAGCTCAGTCCCGCAGCTGCAGCCTGTCTGACCGTCGTGGCGCTGACGCTTCCGTCGCAGGCGCGGGCCCAGGCATCGGCCTACGAGGAGCTGCAGAACTTCTCGGCGCTGCTGAACCACGTGCGGCTGAACTACGTGGACGAGATCGACTACTCCCGCCTCACGCTGGCGGCGATGCAGGGCGTACTCCTGGGGCTCGATCCGCACAGCTACTTCCTGACCGCGAACGACCTGACCCGGCTCGAGGGTTTCGGGGCGGGAGAGCTCGCCGGGGTCGGCATCCGGCTCGAGCAGCGGGGTGAGAGCGTCGTCGTGATCTCGGTGCGGCGCTTCGGCCCCGCGGACCTGTCGGACGTGCACCCGGGCGACCGGATGGTCGCCGTGGACGACACGTCGGTCGCCGGCCTCGGTGCCCGGGAGGTGGAAGTACGCCTCTTGGGGAAGCCGGGCTCGAAGGTCGCTCTGGGGCTGGAGCGAGGCTCCCGGCTCGAGCCGCAGATGATCGACGTGCGGCTGGAGCGGAAGAAGCTGCCCGGAGGCTCCGTGGCGGAAATCGCCATGAGGAAGCCCGGCGTCGGATACGTGCGGGTCGAGCAGTTCGAAGAGGACGCGGGCAAGGAGCTGAAGAAGGCGCTCGAAGAGATCGTGGATCGCGACGCGTCGCTCGTGCTGCTCGACCTGCGCGGCAATCCAGGCGGAATCCTGGACGAGGCGGTCGAGGCCGCCTCGATCTTCCTGCGGAAGAACCGGCCCGTGTTCACGACCCGGGGACGCAAGGCGGAGATGAACCAGGAGTACCGGACCCGGGGCAACGGCAAGTTCCGGGACATCGGGCTCGTGGTGCTGATCGACGAGGGGTCGGCCAGTGCTTCGGAGGTGCTCGCCGCATCGCTGCAGGACAACGACCGCGCACTCATCGTCGGGCGGCGCTCGTTCGGCAAGGCCCTGATCCAAACCGCGTTCTTCCTCCCCCGGGGGCACGTCGTGATGCTCACGGTGGGGCGGGTTTACGCCCCGAGCGGGCGCCTGATCCAGCGGGACTACGAGGGAATGACCTCCGGCCAGTATCGCTCTCTCGCCGGAGAGTCCCCGGAGGCGGACACGGTTGTCTACCAGACCTTGGGAGGAAGGCCCGTGCGCGGGGGAGGGGGAGTGCGGCCCGACGTCGAGGCGCCGGCACCCGCTGCGCTACCTGCCTGGTGGGCCGAGAGCGTGGCGCACGGATTCCCGCTCGAGGTGGCGACGGAGGCGGCTTCGGGCGCGCCGGGCACCGTCGATGCGTGGGCGGAGAACGCCGCCTCTTGGGAGGCGATGCTGCTGGATCCCTACCTCGAGCGGGTGCGGGAGGAACTGTCCATCGAAGCAGAGGCCACACGTGCCGAGAGCGAGGTGCTGGCCCGTGAGCTCGCTGCGCTGGTCGCCGGGGTAAGGTGGGGTAGGGCGGGCCAGGAGCGGTTCCTCCTGCTGACCGACCCCGACATCAAACTGGCCGTAGAGGCGTATCGGGAGCGTCTGGCCGCGGCACGTGACCCCGATGATGCGGGAGGTGGCTCGTGAACGCACGGCGTGGTAGCACCCTGCTCATGACGCTTGTCGTCAACAATCCTCTGGCGGTGACTGCTGACACGCGCCTGGAGCAGACGCGGTGAACATGATGGGTAGATCTCTGGGTCAGTGCGCAGCTCAGGCGCCGACCGTTAGGACGCAGCAATACGAGTCGAGCCATGGCCAACAAGCGGAATAGGGTGTGGGACAGCCCGGCTAAACCTGATTCGGAGTTCAACGCATGTGCATTCGTTCCATGGCAGGAATAGTCCAGCGCGCACGCCGCGCTCTCATCGGCACGCTCCTCCTGGCCAGTTGCGGCGGAGAGGACCCGGTCAGAGTTGATCCCAAAGGCAGCATCGAGGTCACAGCAGCAACATCCGGCGAACACCAGGATACCGATGGATACCTGGTAACGCTTGACGACTCGACACGCCCCGAGCTGAACCGTGAGATCGGAAGCCAGGGACGTGTGGTCTTCTCCGACGTTGAAACCGGGCCACATACCGTCCTTCTGGGACAGGTGGCTGACAACTGTACTGTCACCAGCTCCAATCCCCAACGAGTCGAGGTGTCGGGGAATACGCTGTCCACGTCGGCTTTCGAAGTAGCCTGCGCGGCCCCAACGGGCTCACTTCGCCTGACCATCGTAACCGACGGAGTGGATCTGGATCCGGACGGTTATCTGGTGACCCTGGACAACTCGCGGGGGATACCCGTGCCGACTAACGGACTCGAGCTCGTCGAATCGGTCGCGGCGACGAATCATATCCTGGAGATCTCCGGCATCGCCGAAAACTGCGCGGTGCGCACCGGGAATCCACTGGAGATCTGGATCGAGAAGGATGAGGTGCTCGACGTTCAGTTCGTGATTGAATGCACCCCCACCACAGGGGCGGTGGAGCTGCACGTGGTGACCGAGGGGGAGAATCTGGATCCCGACGGCTACACAGCCGACCTGGTCGCTGACTTCCAGTTGTTCGCAAGGCAGGTGACTGGCGTGAACGGAACGGTGACCTTCGATCGGGTTCCGCCCGGCCATTACTGGCTGAACCTCTACGACATTGCGGGCAATTGTCTCATTCAGGTTCCGAATCCCACCAACTTCGACGTCAGCGTCGGGGAAACAACTCGGATCGACTACCGATTCGTGTGCGTGTCGGGTGAAGCCCTGTCTGACCAGATCGTGTTCGAGTCGTACCACGAAGCGGGACAAGGGGACCTGTACGCGATTGGCATCGACGGATCGGGCTTGATTCGTCTGACAACCCGTCCGAACACGGTAGACATCGCCCCGCACGTATCCCCAAGCGGAAAGCAGATCGTGCTGACGGCAAACCAGTTTGAGATTCACACGATCGATTGGCTGGGTGGGAGCCGAGACGACATCACGGCGAACGTTGCCTGCTGCTCCGACCACCCAGCATGGTCGCCGGACGGGACGATGGTCGCGTATCACAGCGACCGGGAGCAGCGTACCGAGATCTACGTGACGGATAAGGACGGTACGAACCACACGCGTCTCACCTACAGCGCATCCCTCGATCTATGGCCTTCATGGTCTCTCGATGGCAGCCAAATTGCGTTCCAGAGTGACAGAGCCAGCTACTCCCACATCTTCATTATGAACGCCGATGGGACGGGGGTTGAGCAGCTGACCTCTGGGTCCAGTTTTAACGTTATGCCCGCCTGGTCCCCGGATGGGCGGATCGCGTTCGTAAGTGACCGGGACGGGAACCGGGAGATCTACATCATGAACGCTGACGGCTCGGGGCTGTCCAACCTTACGAACGATCCCCGGGACGACGAGCACCCTGCCTGGTCCAGGGATGGGTCACGGATAGCCTTCGCACGCGACGCCAGTATCTGGCTGATGGCGGGAGACGGAAGCAACCAGGTTCACCTGACCGTCGGGATATCGCCGGCATACCATCCGTCCTGGAGCCCCTGATTCTCCCGGCCGGAACCACTGCGTACCGTATCCGCCACTGGGCTAGGCACAGACCCAGAGTTGGAGAAGTACTGTGCTTCCGAGCCAGCGGTTCCTTCGAGCTAAGTGGGGTCGCCGGTAGTGTTTCGCGTGCGACTGCACGCTCAAGGTCTCGCACTGCTCGACGGCGCACGCTCCGCGTGCTCAATGTCTCGGCTTCGCCTCGCCGGTTCGAATCCGGCCGCCCCGATATCTTCACTCCGGGAGGTCCACCTTCCGGACAGTCCAGTCATCGACGCAAGCACTTGGTCAGCAGGAGAATTCGAATGAACACACGCCTCACGTCCCGGATGATGTCCCGAGCTGCGCTGGCCTCATTCGTAATTGTCATCGCGCTGGGTTGTGGTGACGGCGTCGAGGATCAGGTGGTCTCCGGAGAGGGCTCGGCGGCGGCTGCCGTGCAGGCACCGCCCTCCATCGAGGAAATCGGGGACGCCACGATCGCAGGGATCTACGACGACCCGGTGCTGCTCGAAGATGGAGTGTACGAGGGGAAACCGTTTGTCGAAGGCGGAGCATCCCGGCCCATGGTGAAGTTGCTCGACTTCTACCGTACGGGTGACATGGACGGTTCTGGCATGGATGAGACGGTGGCCTTCCTGTCGGAGAGTTCCGGTGGATCCGGCACCGGTGTGTACCTGGCGGTCATGGGCCGGCAGGAAGGAGAGATCGAGAATCTGGGCACGGTGCTGGTTGGCGATCGGGTCCAGCTCCGGGACGCGCGGGTGGAGAACGGAACCGTGGTACTCGACGTCCTGCAGACGGGTCTGGACGACGCGGCGTGCTGTCCCGGAGAACTGGCGACGCGGGCCTGGATAATCGATGGCGACGATCTGGTCGAAATCGAAACGGACACGCCGGCTCGAAGATTGTCCGTGGCGGAGCTCGAGGGCGTGCAGTGGACGCTGCTGAAATTGGACTGGTCGGATCCGTACGGCGGAGAGCCGCCGATCACGATCGTGTTCGACGGTGAACGTGTCGCCGGTTCGTCCGGGTGTAACCGATACTTCGCCGCGGTAGCGGAGGGCGACGTCCCGGGTGCGATCTCAGTCGGGCAGGCCGGAGGGACGATGATGGCGTGCCCCGATGAGGTGATGGAGGTCGAACGCCGATACCTCGGGGCCCTGGCTGGCGTATCGGATTACGGCTTCATGCTGGGCGACCTGGTCCTCACCTACACAAACACTGACGGAGCGTTCGCCGCATTGTTTTTCGAGCCGGGGCCGCTCCCGGCCGCTGAAAGTCAGGAGTGATCGGACGGCGCCACGCCCCCTGAACGATCCGATCTGATTCAACCGGCCCGGTCGTCTTCCGTCCTGGCGACCTGGCCTTCGGGAAACACTCTCTCGTCGTAGTAGTCCAGCTTGTGGAGCGGCATTACGACGCTCGACAGAACGTTCAGCACGTGGGCGGCGATCCGCTTGTAGAATCGCGTTCCCATCACCACCGCCGCCGCGTCGCGGGCCCCGTATCCGCTCGCGGCGACCCGGCCCACCAGCATGTCGCACCGGTGTGTGAGAATCCGGCCCTCCTGAATCAGGGCCACGGCCCGATCGTGATCGGACGAGGCGAACACCTCGGCGGTGATCGAGAACGCCTGCTCAACTCCCTCCCGGATCTCCTGGAGCTCCGACACGAACTCGTCGTCCGGCAGCGGCTCGGGATGGAATTCACGTATCTCGGAGAGATTCTTCGCGTAGTCTCCGATTCGCTCGACGTCCTTCACGAGGCTCATGAGCAGCAGGCAGTAGGGCAGCGACTGGGAGGTTCCGGAAATGGACAGATGCGCGATCACCTCTTTCCGGATCGTGCGCTCCAGCTTGTTGACCCGAATGTCTCGTCGATACAGGTTGGAGCGCGCTTCCGAAGAGACGCGGTCCCCGAAGTAGACCTCCCCCGCCTGCAGAGTCATCTCGTACGTGAGCCTCAACATCTCCGCGAAGTTCTCTCCCATTTCGCGCAGCGGCTGGTCGGATCTGAACAGGGAGAGCAGTTCCTTGAGCATTCTGGCACCCAACTCAGTCGAGGAAGTGGTTGATCGCGGCGAACAGCAACGGAATTCCGTAGAACAGCCCCAGCACGTACACCAGCGCCCACTTTCGCGATTCGACCGCGATCGACGCGAGCCTGCGCGCTGCGTTCAGCGGGATCTCCCGGATCCTGCGGAACGGGAAGATCAGCAGCGTCGCAGACATGTTGAACAGGAAATGTACGAGCGCGATGGTGATTCCCCAACGTGCGTTGGGGCCCGTGGCGGCGAGAGCGGCGAGAGCGGCGGTGACCGTCGTCCCGATGTTCGATCCGATCGTGATCGGAAACGCCTGCTCGAGAGTGAGCAGCCCGGCACCCGCGAGAGGCACGAGCAGCGACGTCGTGATGGAGCTGGACTGGACCATCACCGTCACGAGGACTCCGACCAGCATCGCGAATACCGGCGTCTTGTAAAGACCGCGGCCGACGATCCTCTCCACGCGTGCCTGCATGAAGCTGCGCATCGTCGCCACGAGCAGCATCAGCGCGACGTATATCAGCACGCCCGAGACGAGAATCAGGGCGATCGCCGCGATGCGCTCTGACGGGATCAGTGCGTGAATGACGTCCTTGATCGGGCCCACTGCCGCCTTCAACGCCCCCTTCAGCGGGCTCTCGTACTCCACGCCGCCCACGCCGATCAACAAGCCGGAAAGGGCGGTCGCGCTCTTCTGCAGGAACCCCGTCGCCATCTCCAGCGGCAGAAACACGGCGACAGCGAGGAAGTTGAAGAAGTCGTGACAGGTCGCGACGGCGAACGCTCGTTCGAACTCCTGCTTGCGCCCCATGTGCGCCAGAGAAACGAGCGTGTTCGTCACCGTCGTACCGATGTTCGCGCCCATGACCATCGGGATCGCATTCACCAACGGCAGCGGGTTTGCGGGGGCAGCCACGAGTGCGACGATCAGGGAGGTGGACACCGACGAGCTCTGCACGAGCGTCGTCGCCAGGACTCCGACCATCAGGCCCATGAACGGGTTCTCGGTGGCCCGGAAGAAAGAGTCGAGGAACTCGCTGCCGAGCGACTTGAAGCCGTCTCCGAGCCCGTTCACGCCTACGAGGAACACGAACAGCAACGCCACCACGAGGACCATCCGGACTACGGGATGATCCAGCGGGCTGCGGGGCCCTGGTACCGGAATGATCGTCGCGTCTGTCAATTCATACCACCGGAAAGGTGAGATCCGGCATTTCTCCAGGTGTTCGAGGCCACAAACTGAGCATGGCGTCCTGTCTCCGCAACGGTCTGGCGGGAAGTCCGATCCGAAGATTCAGCGGTTCACTTCGCGTGGAACCGAGTCCGTCGAATTTCTCCACAGCTGTGTGTTGAAATCCTCCACGGACAGTCTGGCGCGGAGTTCTGCGTCATGTCGGAAAACGGAACGCCGGAGCCCTTGAATGGGTGTCGAAATCTTCGACAGGCAGGAGCGCCCGGGCTTGATGTCGGGATCCGGTGGGGGAACGTTAACCCGGTGTGACCAAATCATTTATAGCGGCACCGGTCCCGGGTTGCCGAACTGGCACCGTGCTTGCTTCAGTGATCGGTCAAAGCCGTGCGTCAGAATGCACGCCGGGAAAGGGCCCTTGGGGGGGCACACGAGCGTGGACGTCGGTGGACCTGAAATCAGACGGGAGGGGATCATGTTAGCGGCAGCCTTCTTCGTGACAGTGATCGTCGCGCTGGCGGCCTACCATGTCCTCATCGAGCAGCCCCGTCGTGCGACGTTGCGCGCGCGGACAGGGCCCGCACCGCTCGATGACGTGGTCGGGCCTCTGCCAGGGGGCGTATTCCTGCAGAACGGATTCACATGGAGTCGTGTGGTTCCCGACGGTGCGGTCGAGATCGGTGTGCATCCGATGCTGGTTGGCCTCATCGGGGGCGAGCCGGAGATGTTGCTCCACGAGCCCGGAAACCGGGTTGAGCGAGGTGCGCCATTCCTCGAGATCGGTGAGGGGGATCGCGCGCTCCACCTGAGAGCGCCCGTGAGTGGACGCATCACCGCCAGGAACCTGTATCCCAACACGCATGGCGGGTGGGAGAATGTGCGCGGGTCAGACGAGGCATGGTTGTATAGAATCGCTCCGGATGACCTCGCGCGAGACGTGCCGTCCTGGATGATCGGCACACAGGCGGCGGATTGGACCCGGGATCGCTACGAGCGGATCCGCGAGCACCTGCAGCATGCGGTTGCCGACGGAGATACGGGCCTCGCCCTCGCAGATGGGGGAGAGGTGCCGGTCGGAGCGCTGAGCGAACTGGACCCGGACGCCTGGACGACGTTCGAAGACACTTTCCTGACGAATTGACACACGGACCCGTGGCGGGCGAGGGGGTTCGGGGCAGGGCTGCCCCCCACCCCCCGTCCGCGCACGGACCGCTACGCCCTGGGAAATAGGGGGCCCGTGATGAAGAGACGAGATGTCGTTCGGACGCTATGCGTCCTGAGTGGATCGGCTGCCGTGGGTCGTGATCTCCGCGGTCGCTCGAAGGTGGCTCGTGCCGCCGAGGTGGCACCGCCGTCCAAAACCGTGATCGAGCCATTCGAGGAGCCGATGGCCGTGCTGGTCGATACGACCAAGTGCATTGGCTGCCGGATGTGCGAGCTCGCGTGTGCGAATGAGAATGGCCTGGCGGAGCCGCCGGCGAAGGTGGATTTCTCGGTGCCGCGAAAAGCCGATGAGACACAGTGGACTGTGGTGAATCAGTACGAGACATCGAAGGGAACCGTGAGCATAAAGACGCAGTGCTTCCACTGCCTCTCGCCGGCCTGCGCTTCGGCCTGCCTCACGAAGGCGATGTACAAGACCTCGTCGGGTCCGGTCATCTGGCGCGGCAACAAGTGCATGGGATGCCGATACTGCATGGTCTCCTGTCCGTTCGATGTCCCGAAGTTCGAGTACTTCAGCGCGAATCCGAAGATTCAGAAGTGCCAGATGTGCTTCGAACGCCTGTCGGAAGGCGAAGTTCCGGCCTGCGTCTCCGGCTGTCCGGCTGGAGCTCTGACCTTCGGGCCGCGCAGCGCGATGCTCGAAGAAGGACACAAGCGCATCTGGTCGGAGCCGGACGAGTACGTGCACAGCATCTGGGGAGAGCAGGAGGCCGGAGGGACGAGCTGGCTCTATCTGTCGGCCGTTCCTTTCGGAGAGATCGGACTGCGCACCGACGTCGGAACCGAGCCGTATCCGGCCCTGACGAAGGAATTCCTCTACGCCGTGCCGTTCGTTCTCACTCTGGTTCCCCCCTTGCTCCTGGGGATCAGCGAGGCCACGAAGCGGCGTGACGCCGGGCAAGAAGAGGAGGCGTGAGATGAACACCATCACTTCGCTTCACTCGGATTCCCGATCCGGGGCCCGTCGTTTTGCGCGGTTCTTCATCAGTGAGCTCCGCCCGAAGGGACGGCTGCTTACCCCGTTCAACCTCATCTCCGGGGCGCTGGTCCTTACGACGATCGTGCTCCTCGTAATCCGGTTCACCGGGGGGCTCGGTACGATCACCAACCTGTCACAGGAAGTACCCTGGGGTCTGTGGATCGGCTTCGACGTCGTGACCGGCGTGGCACTGGCAGGCGGAGCCTACGTGATCACGTTCATGGTCTACATCCTCCGAATCGAAAAATACGAGCCGATCGTGCGGGTGACCGTATTGAACGGGTTCCTTGCTTACGTGTTCTACGCAGGAGCTCTACTGCTCGATCTCGGGCGACCGTGGAACGTGATCAATCCGATCATCGGCAACTCGTTCGGCTTCAGCTCTGTCCTGTTCCTCGTCGCCTGGCACTTCCTGCTCTACATGATGGCCGAGCTCCTCGAATTCTCGCCCGTGATCGCGGAATGGGCCGGCTGGCCGAAAATGCGCCGGCGGCTCCACGCCCTCACCCTCGGAGCGGTCGTGCTCGGGATCTCGCTGTCTATTCTGCACCAGTCCGGTCTCGGCGCGCTCTACCTGATGGCGAGGGGCAAGATTCACCCGTTGTGGTATTCGGAGTTCATCCCGGTCCTGTTCCTGGTGTCCAGCGTCTTCGCCGGGCTGTCGATGGTGATGATCGAGGGAACGATCTCTCACAAGGTGTTTCGCGACCGGGTGGGCAAGCCGCTGCGCGAAGGACACGACGCGATCGTGATCGGGCTGGCCCGGATCTGCGCGGGAACGATGTTCGCGTACCTCGGACTGCAGGTCATCACCTTCGTGCACCAGGGCCGGGCGCAATGGATGGGTACGGGTTGGGGGAGCTGGTACCTGTTCGAGATCATTGGCCTGACTCTGCTGCCGGCAATCGGATTCGTGATCGGCGCGCAGCGTCGAAATCCGGCGTGGATCCGGGCGGCCGCGGTGTTCGCGCTGCTCGGGGTCATTATCAACAGACTCAACGTCACGGTGATCGGGTTTCAATCGAACATCCCGGTGCGCTACGTCCCGTCCTGGCAGGAAATTGTCGTGACGCTGGGCGTGATCTCGGCCGAAATCTGGGTGTTCCGCTGGGTTGTGAACCGGATGCCGGTGCTCGATTACCACATACCGTCGCGGAAGCGGGAATCTGGTGATTCGCGTGTCGTGACGGCTGCTTGAGCGAGAGAGGAGATATCCCATGAACGGCGTTGCCCATACAGATATATTCGCGACGAAGGGCATAGAGTACCTCATCGTGATCTTGTTCCTCGCGCTGCTGACAGTGGCCTGGCGCATGATCCGCGCGCCGGTGATGGCGGGAGAAGATGCTGGCGACGGACGGCGCGACTGGCGCAGTGTCCTGCGCGGAGTCGGGCTCCCGGAAACGGACTTCCTGTTTCACCCGGGACACGCCTGGGCACGCCTGTCGAGCGGGGACGACATCGCCACCGTCGGCTGGGATGACTTCGCCCGCCGCCTGGTAGGTCCAGCGGAAGAATTCAGGCTTCCCGAGCCCGGTACGATGCTTCAGGCTGGCGCTCCCGGGTGGAGCGTCGGTGCCGGGGGGCGCGAGCTGGAGATGCTCGCCCCTGTGGATGGGGAAGTTCAGGCGGTGAACGCCGCCGTGCTCGAGGACCCGATGCTGGCAAGCCGGGATCCCTACGGAAAAGGCTGGCTGATGCGGGTGAAGGTCCCGTCGAGGGAGCCGGTGCGCCGCAACCTGCTCGCCGGGCGACTCGCCAGGTCGTGGTCGGAACTCGCCGAGCGGGCGCTGCAGGGAATTGCCGCAGAAGCTCCGGACGCCGCACTCGGAGCCGTGCTGGCGGACGGGGGAGAGCCAAGCGTCGGACTCGCCCGGGCACTCGCCCCTGACAGCTGGGAAGAGGTCGTGCAACGATTCTTCCTGCTCGAGCCGGACATCGACACAGATAGTTCGGACGAGGAGGTCTGAGCGGTAATCGAAGATCGGAACGAGTGTCTGTTACCCTAACGTGGTACGAGGGGAGGAAGCGATGAACGGCAGCGGGAACTGGACGAACTCTGAAGAGCTGCCGTGCGTCTGGTCGCTTGCCGGCGTGCTCGGTATGCACCCTTGCGACCGTGGGTACGACTGCGACAGCTGCGAGTTGTACCACGCCCTGAGCGGGAGGCGTTCACCAGGGGGAGAGACCGATCTCAGGGGACCGATTCTGTCCCAACAGGAACGGGAGCTCGAGGCGGATGTGGGACGAATCGTCTCGGCTGTGATGAGCGGATGCCGCCTCGATCTCGATCGCTGGTATGGCCGGGACGGGATCTGGGTCTCGGCCGACGGCTCCGGCGAGCTGGAGGTGGGGCTCGTGGGATGCGTGTGGAGAGTCCTGCAACCGATCCGGGAGGTCGTTCCGCCCCGGTCCGGGCTGTCGTTCGAAACGGCCCAGACGTGCGGCTGGCTGGTCCGCTCGGATCGGGCGATCCCGATTCGCATCCCGGTCGGGGGCACCGTGACAGCCGTGAACGAAGAACTCGTCAGCAGCGTCTTCGGATCCGGCCGCGTGGATGGCCCGGATTCATGGTTGTTCCGCATCGGTTCGAGCACGGACCCGGCAGACGTTCCCAGGTTGTTCCGCGGCGAGGACACGCTCGTATGGCACTTGCGCAAACTCCGGACATTGAAGGGATACCTGCGTGGCGCTCTCGAGACCGGGGGCGGAGGTGTCGGCCCGCTGATGGCCGACGGAGGCTCTGTCGAGACCAACCTCGAAACGATCCTCGGACCTGAACGATTCAGCGCCTTGATCGAGGCGCTGTTCTGAGCCCGGGCGGCGTTTCTTCCCGGTGAGGGGGAGACGGGGTTCCGGCATGGATTCTGCTGCAGAATCAGGCCGGACAGGGATCCCCGTCCCCCCCTTTTCGCTCGGTTTCCAGACGGGATCCCGATGACCGATAGAGGTCTCCGATGACCGCCCAGTCAAGGATCTCAGTCCTCCGCTCGTCTTTGAGCACCCGCTTGTTCTTCGTTCTCCTCGGAGCCGTCCTGCTGATCTTCATCGGCAACCACCAGGTAGCGAACTGGATCCGCACCCGGGTCGTGCAGGAGGAAGTGCTCTCCGGCGCCGAGCGGGCGAGCGCGTTTCTCGAGGGGAGCCTGCTCACGGAGATGCTCGAGAACAACCGCGCGCACATCCAGGATGCGATCTGCCGCCTCGGGCAGGACCCCGAGGTCGAGGTCGTACGGATCTACAACAAACGTGGTGAAGTCGCATTCTCGTCCGACTCGACTGAGGTAGGATCGAAGGTGGACATGCATGCTCAGGCCTGCTTCGCATGCCATGAGACAGCTCTTCCCCTGACGTCTCCGGCCGAAGAGGACATGTTCCGGATTCACACGCACACAGATGGCTACCGGATTCTCCGGCTCATCACTCCGATCCGCAGTCGAGAAGGCTGCTCAGAGGGATGCCACGCGCACAGTCCCGACGAGTCGATCCTCGGTGTGCTCGATGTGCAGATGTCGCTCGCGACGACCGATGCGGCAATGCTGGGGGCCGAACGTCTGAGCGTGGGGATCGGGGGGCTGATCGTGCTGCTTCTCGCGCTCGCGCTGGCGGCGATCGTTCACCGCTCCATCCACCGACCGACCCACGAGCTGATTCAGGGCACGGAGGCCCTCGCCGCCGGCAACCTCGACGTCAGGCTGTCCGTCACGCGAACGGACGAACTCGGTCAGCTCGCGGATTCGTTCAACCGGATGGCCTCGAGTCTCGAGCAGGCAAACGAGGAGCTTCGGGACTGGTCGAACACTCTGTCCGAGCGGGTTCGGGACAAGACTCATGAGCTGGCGGCGATTCATCGGCAGATGGTCCAGGTCGAGAAGACCTCCTCGCTGGGCAAGATGGCCGCGACGGTGGCTCACGAGCTGAATAACCCGTTGACGGGAATCCTGACATGCTCCCGTCTCGTCGCCCGCCGGGTGGAGAGGGACATGCCCCCGGGTGAGTCTCGCGACCGGATGCTCGAGAACCTGGAGGTGATCCGGACGGAGTCGATCCGCTGCGGGAATATCGTGCGAGGCCTGCTCACGTACGCGCGGGGCGGGACGCACGAACTCGCGCCCGGGCACCTGCACGAATTCGTGGAGCACGCTACGAACCTGATGCGACATCACATGCAGCTCGGGACGGTCGAGCTCGTGACCGCGCTGGAGCTGGCTGATGACGAGATCGTGTGCGATGGCGAGCAGATCGTCCAGAGCCTGCTCGCTCTGATGATCAACGCGATCGAGGCGATGCCGGAGGGCGGCCTGTTGACCCTCTCGACACGTCTCGACCCGGACGATGACGCGTTCGTTCTGCTGAGCGTCGCGGACACCGGACAGGGAATCCCGGCGGAAGTCCGGGACCGGATTTTCGATCCGTTTTTCAGCACGAAGAACGAGGCCAAAGGGGTCGGACTCGGGCTCGCGGTCGTATTCGGGATCGTCCGGCGTCACGGCGGCACGATCCTGGTCGACTCCAGCCCCGGCTCGGGAACCACGTTCACACTTCGGCTGCCGCGTAGGCCCGGACAGCGCTACATGCTCGACCACGATTCGGCCTCCCGGTTGACGGGAGTCGGGTCCGGTGGTGAGGAGGTTGGATGAAAAAGCCCAGGATCATGATTGTCGACGACGAACGCTCGGTGCGATCCTCGCTCCGTGAGTGGTTCATGGAGGACGGGTTCGAGGTCGAGACCGCCGAGGATGGTCTCGATGCGCTGAAGAAGATGGATTCGGGTCCGTTCGATCTGATGATCGTCGATCTGAAGATGCCGCGGATGGATGGGATCACTCTGCAGCGCCGCCTGCAGGAGGTCGACCCCGGTGGTACGGTCATCATCCTGACCGCATTCGCGGCGGTCGACACCGCGGTGGAAGCCCTCAAGCTCGGCGCGTTCGACTACGTCACGAAGCCGGTGGACCCGGATGAGCTCAGCCACACGGTACGGCGGGCGCTCGAGCAGAGGCGGTTGACGGATGAGAATGTCCGACTGCGCGAGAAGGTGTCCGAGCTGTCTTCCTCCTCGCCGATCATCGGCGGAAGTCCGGCGATGGGCCACGTCATGGACCTGGTCGGATCCGTGGCCGAGACGGAGGCGAGCGTCGTGATCCGTGGGGAGAGTGGTACGGGGAAGGAACTGATCGCTCGTGCGATTCACGCGGGCAGCCCGCGCAGGTTCTTTCCGATCGTCGCGGTCAATTGCGGTGCGATTCCCGAGACCCTGCTGGAGAGCGAGCTGTTCGGCCACGAGAAAGGAGCCTTCACCGGGGCTCACTACCGCAGGAAGGGCAAGATCGAGCTGGCGAATGGAGGGACCCTGTTTCTCGACGAGATCGGCGAGATCCCGGCGAAAATGCAGGTCGATCTGCTCCGCGTGCTGGAGTCTCATCGATTCACCCGCCTGGGTGGGACGCAGGAGATCGAATCCGACTTCCGGCTCGTGTGCGCGACGAACCAGAACCTCGAGGCGCTCGTGCGGGAGGGGGCGTTCCGGGAGGACCTGTACTATCGAATCAACGTGTTCTCCATCGAACTGCCCCCGCTGCGCGATCGCCTCGAAGATATTCCGCTCCTCACCGAGCACTTCGTAGAGAAGTACGCCCGGTCGATGGGAAAGCCGTCGAAGGAGCTGACGGACGAAGCAGTGGAGCTGCTTCGGAGCTACGACTGGCCCGGAAACGTCCGGGAGCTGGAGAACGCGATCGAGCGGGCGATGGTCGTCGGAAAGACAAATCGAATCCGGTCTGAGGATCTGCCGCTCCGGGTGGAGCAGGAAGCCGTCCGGCCACGCGACAGGTCGCTCGAGTCGCTCGAAAGCGCTCACATCGAGCGTGTCCTGCGAGAGGAATCCGGAAACGTGTCCCGGGCCGCCCGCGTGCTCGGGATCGACCGGGGGACGTTGTACAACAAGATCAAAAAGTACGGGATTCAGTCCGGGTGAAGGAAGATATTCTCCTGGCATTCCTGAACGACTTCCGGCCGGCATGGTCGGAGGACCTGCGCCGGCGGGTCGGAGCCGCCACGGGCCGGTTCGTGCGAGTGGACTCGGTCGAGGTGGACCTCAGACGTTTCCACGCTCCCGAGCGTGGGCAGTACCACGCGACACTGCTGCTGGCAGAGATGCTCAGACATCGTCCCGCCGACGCAGGTCAGATCGTCGGGATCACCGAGGTGGACCTGTTCATACCGGTCCTGACATTCGTGTTCGGCCAGGCGCAGCTCGGGGGACCGGGGGCGGTGGTGTCGGTGATGCGGCTTCACGCCGATTACTACGGACTTCCAGCGGATGACGGCCTCCTGCTGGATCGGGCGGTGAAAGAGGTCGTGCACGAGCTGGGACACGGTTTCGGACTCGTGCATTGTCCGGACTATTCCTGCGTGATGGCCTCGTCTACGTACGTCGAGAACGTGGATCTGAAAGGAGACGGGTTCTGTCCGGACTGCCTCGACCTCCTCGCGAATCCTGCCGAAGAGCACGAAACCGGGGTCTGACTCTGGTCTGACTCCGATCTTCGACGAGTCACCCGGGTTGCGAGCCGGCCGGCGACCCGTATCCTCAACGGTCGAGCATACGGCCGTGTGACCCGCGACTCGCAGGCAAGCCCCACACCAGCCGGAGACAAACGCATGCCGCGGTACTGGTTGATGAAATCCGAGCCGGGATCCTATTCTCTGGACGCCCTGGAGCGGGATGGAAGCACCTGCTGGGAGGGCGTGCGGAATTACCAGGCGCGCAACCTGATGCGCGAAATGCAGACAGGCGACCTGGTGCTGTTCTATCACTCGAATGCGGATCCGCCCGGGGCCGCCGGTACCGCGCAGGTCGAGCGCGAGGCGTATCCGGATCACTTTTCGTGGGATCCTGACAGTCGCTATTTCGATCCGAAGTCGAGCCCGGAAGAGCCGCGCTGGTGGATGGTCGACCTCCGGTTCGTGGAGCGATTCGATCGATTCGTACCGCTCGCGGAGCTGAAAGCCGATCCCGCGCTCGCCGGAATGCTCGTCACCGGTCGCAGCCGGCTGTCCGTGCAGCCCGTTGATGCGGTGGACTTCGAGACGGTCGTCCGACTCGGCGAGGAGAGAAGTTGATGACCGCGGATCGCTGGAATCTTCGGGACATCTATCCCGACGAGGCGACATGGGAAGAGGACCTCGCCGTTCTCGGTTCGGCCCCCGGCGACGTATCCGCGTATCGAGGGCGGTTGAAGGAAGGGCCGGAGGTTCTGGAGGCCTGTCTGCGGACCTACAACGAGGCCTTGAAGCGATTCTACCGGGTCTCCTCATATGCCTCGATGCGCTACCACGAAGATACTCGCGTCGGGGCGACCGCGGAGATGGAGCAAAGAGCCAGCCTCGTGGGGACATCTCTCTCCGAGGCAGCGAGTTTCATCGACCCCGAGATCCTCGAGATCGGTGACCAGACGGTGCGCGCGTGGATCGAGCAGTACGACGTCCTCGAATCCTATGCGCACGCTCTCGACGATGTGCTTCGGCGTGCGGCGCATACTCTCACTCCCGGAGAGGAGGAGATCGTCGCCACCGCCGGTCTGATCACAGACGCTCCGTATTCCGTCTACGGGATGCTCGCGAACGCCGACATGCCCTGGCCGACCGTGACGCTGTCCGATGGGAGCGAGGAACGACTCGACCAGTCCGCCTTCACGAGGCTCCGGGCCGTTCCCGATCGAGCAGACAGGGAGGAGGTGTTCCGCCTGTTCTGGGACACGTGGAGCGGATATACCCGAACGTTCGGTGCGACACTGTATGCACAGGTGAAACGGGACCTGTTTCACGCCCGCGTACGGCGCTATCCGAGCTCGCTGGCGGCGGCGCTCGACAGCGATCGAATTCCGGAGGCCGTGTATCGGACGCTGATCGCGGAAGCGAATCGCGGTCTGCCTGTGCTGCACCGGTACTTCCGACTGCGGGCCCGGATGCTGGAGGTCGAGCAGCTCAGGTATCACGACATCTATCCGCCACTCGTAGCGACCGATCGGGACTTCGAGATCGACGAGGCGAAGGCCATCGTTCTCGAGTCGGTCGAGGTTCTGGGCCCTGATGCGGTTCAGGTCTTTGCGCAGGGGTTTGCGGATGAATGGATGGACGTGTATCCGCGTGAGGGGAAGAGACCCGGGGCCTACATGAACGGACATGTCTACGATGTCCACCCGTTCGTTCTGATGAACTACAACGGCAACTACGAGTCGGTTTCCACTCTAGCACATGAGTGGGGACATGCCCTGCATTCGCAGCTCGCCAATGAGGCCCAGGCGTTCGTGAACGCAGGCTACTCGATCTTCACCGCAGAGGTCGCCTCGACGTTCCAGGAGGCTCTGCTGCTCGACAGAATGCTGACCAAGTCGGACTCGAGGCAGGAGCGGATCTTCTTCCTCGGGTACGCACTCGAGAACCTGCGAGGCACATTCTTCCGCCAGACGATGTTCGCCGAGTTCGAGCTCGCGATCCACGAAGCGGTCGAGCGGGGGGAGGCGCTGTCCGGAGATCGGCTCACGGAGATGTACGGTGAGTTGGTGCGACGGTACCACGGCCACGACGAGAGCGTGGTGGTGATCGACGAGGCGTACACGGTCGAATGGGCCTACATCCCGCATTTCTACTATGATTTCTACGTGTATCAGTATGCGACGTCCGTCGCCGCGTCGGCCCTGTTATCCGAGCGAGTGCTCGCTGGTGAGGACGGTGCGGTCGAGCACTATCTGGACCTTCTGCGTGCCGGCGGCTCGGACTACGCGTATGACCTGATGAAGGAGGCCGGCGTCGACCTGGCGACCCCGGAGCCCTACCGGGCGCTGCTCAGGCGGATGGAAGGGATCATGGACGAGATCGAGGCGCTGCTGGACTCCTGAGACGGGGTCGGAGACGGGGTCCTGTCTTCGAATGTGGGAATCTCGGCCGGGATCTCGTACAGCGACACCTGCTCAGCCCAGTAGTCCCAGCCCCAGCCGACCAGGGTGTCATCCCGCAGCACCACCGGAGTCAGCTCATCGTCGGTCACGAGGCCGTCGTCCGCGACGACCGAAGTGTAGTAATAGAGGACTTCCCATCTCGCTCCACCCGCACGATACAACTCATTCCGGTGCGGGTTCTGCAGCACCGGCTTCGGACCGCCCACGGGGATCTGGACCATGGAGACACCCAGCGTGTCCTCCCCGATCCCCACCGGTCCGGAGGCCTCGGTACCGGAGACGGAGACCGACTTCGTTCCCATGATGTCGAATACCTGCTCCCTGGTCATTCCCGGTCGCAGCCGGTCCAGGTTCTGGGTGTTCTCCTTCCGGAACCCTCCCGCCGATGCGCAGGCGGCCACTGTGGAAACTGCGAGCGCGAGCGCCTGAATCCTGAATTTCACCGGGTTCATCTCCAGTAGTCGAACTCTGTGCCGGCTCGATTTCGTTCATCGGCCGGGCCGATATCATATATACCTGTCTCGCGGCCTGGCAGGAACAGCGATCCTCCGGAGTGCCCCCCTCTGGATTGAGAATCCCGGTTCGCGCTAGTTTCCGAGTGTGGGATCGGGGGGTCTTTCGTTCAGTCACAGATATGACAGTCGGCCGGAGATCGGGCCGGGAAGGAGCTGAAATGGAGCTGCAGGTGCTGATTCACGGCCCGGACACGATCCATCCGATCATGGTGGAGGTCCCCGACGGCGAGAATCCGAAGCGAATTTATGCGGAGGCGCTGGCACAGGACGCGCCGGTGGTCTGCTTCGGGAAGAGCTGTTTCCGCGTGGATCGAATCCTCGGGATCGTGATCCGTGCGACATTCGTCGACAAGGATAAATGGTGACCTGACTCACAGATGGGCGGCCGCGCCTGCCGTGTCCCTCTCGATCAGGTCGAGTACAGGTCGATGATCCGCTCGATCGCCCGCCGGCAGACGCGGCAGAAGAACTCGGCTCGCGTGAACATGATGCAGTCGATCTCCGGTCGATACAGACCCGACGCTTCGTACATCGCGCCTTCGAACGCACCGACACGGTTCGCGTACTGCATGGTCGCCAGGAGCTCATCCTCGAGCGCCCGCTGCCGGGCGAACAGTGCGTCGAATTCGGCCTCCGGCGCGGCCCGGTCGATCAAGGCCTGTCTCTGCGCGCGGATTTCCAGGGAGTGTGCCTCGTAGCGGTCCTTCTGCCAGGGGGTGGGAACGGGAGTCCCGGCATCCACCAGGTCAGCCCACTTGAGTGCCCCGGGGTCATGTAACGCCGTCGCGTTCGGCTCCCACGGCTCCGGGTGTGAAGAGCCGCCGGTCTCGTACGCCACATCGGATGTATAGTACTCGTCCGCGAGACCCGCGAAATGATGACCGAATTCGTGGACGAACACGTAGTCCGCGAACTCGGTGTCCACCGCCACGGTAGCCTGGAAATTGAAGATCCCGCCTCCGCCGTACTGCTTCTCGTTCACCAGGATCTCGACAAATTCGTATGGGACTCCCGACAGGGCTTCGCGCAGCGCGCGGTTGTCGAGCGTGAGGAGATATCGCTCCGAATCGAAGATGTTGTACTCGGTCGACAGCGGAGTGCGGCGATATTCCCCGACGTGCGGCCGGTTGGCTCCTGACTGCTCACTGGGAACGTGGATCGCGCGGACGTTGAAATCCGCCCTGCGGCTGAGGAATGGTTCGGTGGAGAACAGCTTGTCGGTCAGTCGCTTCACGTCCGCGAGGAACTTCGCCGCCTCCGCTTCGGTGTAGCCCTCTCCGACCAGAACCAGATCGACCTTCTCCGACGGAGGACCGTTCTCGAACACCGGGTACACGGTCCCTCCGGGTCCCCGGTCCACCGCGTTCACGAATCGGGAATCCGGCTGGATCTCCGTATTCCAGATCTCCTCGAACGAATGCGGTCCGTCACGCTCGAGCAACACGATCCTCACAGGCCGGAGCGGCCACGGAAATCGGAGTGACTCATGAAAGGTGCGGTGGACCTTCTTCGCTTCTCCCGTCGTCTCCCACTCTCCGTAGATCGAGGCGAACCCGCGGGAGAACAGCAGCATGTCCGTCGACATGTCGCGGACCTCGAACATGTACTTGCCCAGGTTGGTGTCGTCGACCAGCCGTGTCCTCGAACCGGCCCATGGTCCATCGGATACGATTCGATCGAGGCTTATGATCTCGTCCGTGCTGGATCCGGTATGGAAGTAGTCGAGTCTCATGGTCCGGTCGACGAATTCGATGTCGAAGTCCGGGACCTGGCTCGTCGCGGTGCCTGTTGCGACGAGAGAGAAGGCGAGGACGGTGAGACAGGGGAACCATACGTCGGATCGCATCGTTCGACTCCGTGGATCGGTCACGGGACGCGACGTTTATCAGTCGTCGCAGATCGAGCGGGCCGGAGGGCGCGCCTCGTGCTATACTCAGCCCACGGCTCGAGGAACGAGGAAAACTAAGCAGGCGGCAAACGCGACGCGACGGGTCGCCGGTCGGCCTGTAGGAGGAAATACGTGGACGTCGACGCGGTCGAACAGCAGATCGAGGCAGCAGTCGCGGATGAAGGCCACTCGGGCAGACTCCGGCGTGCGCTTCGGGATCACGCAGGCTCCCAGGGGCGCCGGGTCGAGGAGGCGGATCTCTCCGGTGCAGTGGGGTTCGTGGTGGACTACGTCCGTCACGTGCCGCAACTGATGCGGGACGGCCTCGAGAGCGCCCGGATCGCCGGACTCGAAACGGAAATGTCCTCCGTTCTCGAGGCGGCGGCTTCGTACTGGGCGATGGCCGAAGACATCATTCCGGATCGCCTCGGGCTGCTCGGGGTGCTCGACGATGCCTACTGCTCGCTCACCCTGATCCAATCCGTGTCGGACCGGCACGAGAAGGAAACCGGACGCCGCCTGTTCAGTCCCGACCTCGAGGCCGCGAATGTGGCGATGCGCCGGCTTATCGGTGAACCGGTCGCCTCGCAACTCGACATGTACGTCGGCTCGAAGTTCGACGCCGACCCGATGGTCCAGATGGCCAGGGCCCTCACCGCGGTCTCCCGGGAGGGGGACGGACTCCGGCTGCCTGAGGACCCGGGAATCTGGGGAGGCCGTCCGGTGGACGAGGTCGTTCAGAGCCACCTCGGCTCCGTGGGACTCGCCTGATAGCGCGGACAGACCTACCGCAGCAGTCCCGCCATCAGCGAACCGGCCACCGCGGCAACCACCACAACCCCGCTCCAACGGAATACGAGGTTACGCAGGCGATCTGAACGGTTGCAGCGGGTTTCTCCGTCTCCAAACCGGATCTGGGCAATCGGGAACAGTGAATGTGGCCGGACACACACCGACAGGATCCCGAATGAAAGCAGGACCAGGCAACCGATCGCCAGGAGGCCCGCTCCGACAGCGAATCCTCCGGGGGCGCGGATGGCCGGGCCGGGCAGGATTCCCTGCAGGGCCGCTGACAGTCCGAGCGTAACCCCTGCCAGGCAGCCGATCGCCAGTATGCCGCGAAGCAGCAGGCCCGGCCTGTCCATGAACGCCAGGCGCCCGAACCAGGGCGTGACCGAGTCCACCCAGTCCTCGAGTTTCGCTGCCAGGTCGCGGACCGCTCGCTCATCTCCCGACACATGGTAGGACAGGCCGAACGAGCCGCTGTCCCGCAGCTGGACGATTGCCAGCCGGGCCGGGGACTCCTCGGAGGCGAGGAACGCGGCGGGGGCGCTCTCGAGCCACACCGTGGTGATCGGCCGGCCCGGCAGGTTGGGAACGCTCGCGAGGGCCCCGGCGTGGGGAACGGTCAGGGTCGAGCCGTCACCGAGCTCCACCGCCACACGAGTGACGTTCTCGTCCCCTCCAAGATGCTGGACGAGCCGCTCAATGTCCCACGGCTCGACCCGGAACCCGGTTCGATACTCTCTGCTCTTCACGATCTGCAATGTGTACCTCCGGAGAATCGTTCATGTTTCTTATATTACTTCAGATAACAGCTTGTAGAGATATGCGTGTTATACGGTTACATGTATCGACCACTCTGACCCTGAAAATCGATCGCCGTCTGACTGGTCTGTTATCGGCAAGCCCCGGACCGGCGCCGCGGGGATCTGTTGGCGACTCTGCTGGTTCTGTAGTTTGCCCGGAGTTCTGAACCACCTTCAGGAGGACTTTCATGGTCGACACTTCGCAATTGCTCGCAACGCCCCCTCTCGTTCCGGCTGACGAGGTATTCTCGACGCTGGAGCGCAGCATCCTCGTCGATGGTTTTCACATCGTGATCGATCTTGAACGGTCGCACGGATCGGTGATGGTCGACGCGCTCGAGGGCAAGGAATACATCGACTGCTATACGTTTTTCGCCACTCTCCCGATCGGGCATAACCACCCCGGGATGGAGTCGCCGGAGTTTCGGGACGTGCTCCTGAGGGCCGCCCTGGAGAATCCGGCCAACAGCGACGTCTATTCGCGTGAGTTCGCCTCATTCGTCCGCACGTTCCGGGAGATCGCCGTACCGGACGATTTCCGCTACCTGTTCTTCGTGGCCGGAGGGTCGCTGGCCGTCGAAAACACGATGAAGGCAGCGTTCGACTGGAAGGCCAGGAAGAACAGGGCGAGCGGGATCGACGGGGGAGGGGACCGGATCCTCCATTTCCGGGAGGCGTTTCACGGCCGGAGCGGCTACACGCTGTCGGTCACCAACACGGATCCGACGAAGACCGATCTGTTCCCGCAGTTCGACTGGCCTCGGGTGTCGAATCCGAAGCTCCGGTTTCCGGTCGATGAGGAAGCAGTGGCCGAGGCAGAAGG
This sequence comes from uncultured bacterium, assembly GCA_965370685.1. GTDB lineage: Bacteria > Gemmatimonadota > Gemmatimonadetes > Palauibacterales > Palauibacteraceae > Carthagonibacter. The sequence continues at coordinate 26,115 of CBDUVN010000005.1, forward strand.
CGCCGCACTGCGGGAGGTCGAACAGGCGTTCGATGCCGATCCGCACGGCATCGCGGCGATCCTCATCGAGCCGATCCAGGGCGAGGGCGGTGACAACCACTTCCGGCCGGAGTTTCTGCGCGGGCTGCGACGAATCGCGGACGAGCGCGATGCTCTGCTGATCTTCGACGAGGTCCAGACAGGACTCGGTACGACGGGCGAGATGTGGGCATTCCAGGCGCTTGGAGTCACTCCGGATCTCGTGGCGTTCGGCAAGAAAACGCAGGTCTGCGGTATGATGTCCACGCGCCGGATCGACGAAGTCGAGAAGAACGTGTTCCACGTGTCGTCGCGCATCAACTCCACGTGGGGCGGGAACCTGGTGGACATGATCCGCTGCGCCCGGTACCTGGAGATCATACGCGACGAGGAGCTCGTGGCGAACGCCGCCAGGGTCGGTGCGTATTTCCGGCAGGGCCTTGTGGAACTGGAACAGGAGTTCGCCGGAATCGTCGACAACGCGCGAGGGCGGGGTCTGTTCCTCGCATTCGATCTTCCCGATGGCACGATGAGGAACGAGGTCGGGAAACGGTGCTGGGAAAAAGGGCTGGCGACACTGACCTGCGGTTCCCGGTCACTCAGATTCCGGCCAGCGCTCGTGTTCTCCGAGAATGACGTGGACCGGTCCCTGGTCATCCTGCGAGAAGCTCTGAGCGAAGTGCGCGGGACAGGGGGCTGATACCGGCCCTACCGGCCCGTTCGAGTCTGCTGTATTAAGGGATCAGGGGCGCGTGGGTTTGCGCCCCTGATCCGAATCACCGCTGATCGATTCCTCCGCGTAGCGCACCAGCCGCTCTCGCCGGAGCAACCTCACGAACGCGCCGAGTCGCTGTTCGACTGGCTCTGCCTCGGTCCCGAACGTCTCCCGTACCTCGGCCACTACCTGGCCGACTGTCGTGTTTCCGTCGAACCGGCGCCAGGCGAATGAGCCCGTCGTATCGAGCCTGAGGCGGGGAGTGCCGAGCCAGTGGTCCACCCGGGCACCGATGCCCGACAGCCCCCTCTCCCTGGGAGGTCTCCGCTGCAGCACGACGGTTTCGTCCTCGTCGTGCCACTCCGCCTCGCGGATCGGGTGCACGTGGAGGAGGTTCACGCCCTCGAGCGGATCCTTCCGGCGGCCCCTGAATCGATTGAGCATCGGACGGTGTCCCCTACTACCGCCGACGCGCCGAGCCGGTCATCTCACGCAGCGGGAGCCACGCGAGCAGGCCGATGACGACCGGGTAGATCAGCAGGCCGAGCATAAAACTCGGCTCCCCCGACGGTGTGAGCGCTGTCCTCCAGCGCGCCAGGACGGGCATGAAGTCGGATCCCATGAAAATGAACGCCAGCGTTACCGCCATGAGGGATTCGCCAGCGATGAAACCGGATGACATGAGGATTCCCTGGTTGGTGGCAGTCGTCCGTTCTTTCTCCGACGCCTCGCGTTTGTCCAGGCCCCTGGTGAATCCCCAGTGAATGAGGCCGCCGACGAAAATCGCGGCGGTCGAGTAAAAGGGAAGATACATGCCTACCGCTATGAGCATCGGGGCGGGGGCTTCGATCAGGATGAGTCCGATCGCGAAGAACATCCCGGCGATCACCAGGGGCCAGGCCATCTCCCCACCCACGATTCCAGTGGCGATGAGAGCCATGAGTCCGGCCTGCGGTGCGGGCAGTTCCGCGGAACCGATCGTGTACGCGCCGTGCAACACGTTCAGCGCGACGGCGAGCACGAGGGAGGCGCCGATCACGCCGATGATCTCGCCGACTTCCATGCGCCAGGGGGTGCCTCCCAGGATGTGCCCGACCTTAAGGTCCTGCATCATGTCCCCCGCGATCCCCGCGGCGCAGCATACCACGCCTGCTACGCCGAGCACGGCGGCCACGCCATGCACGTCCGTCAGACCGATCGCAACCATCAGAATGGCCGCGATGAGCAATGCGCTCAGCGTAAGTCCCGAAATCGGGTTGTTGGAGTTGCCGATCAGACCGACGAGATACCCGGCCACTGCCGCGAACAGGAACCCGAGCACGACCATCACGACGGTGAGGATCAGCGCGCCGGCGATGTTCTGAGCGAAATACCAGTAGAGGAAAAACGTGGCGATCGCCATGATCCCGATCGCCGGGATCACTCGATTGAACGGAAGGTCGATGTCGGTGCGGTCTCGTTCGGCTCCGTCCGCAGCTGACCCGATGTCTCCGAACGCCTTGCGAATTCCCGATACCAGTGGGCCGCGCAGGTTGTAGAGCGTGTAAAACGCTGCGACGATCATCGTGCCGACCGCCAGTGGTCGCACCTGGTTGAACCACACGTCCTCTGACAACGCGACGAGCCCGGCGCCTGTCGCGGCCGCCTCGGACAACGCAGGATTGAGGAATACCGCCAGCGGGACGAGGAACAGCCAGCCCATCACCGCGCCCGCAAATACGACAGCGGACAGTCGCAGACCGATGATGTACCCTACTCCCAGGAGCATCGGGGAGGCGGCCGGACTGGAGAGGTAGAGTCCGCCTCCGGCATACTCAGTCCGAACGCCGAGCACCTCGATGCTCGAGCGACCGAACTCGATCACGGTCTCCGCTTTTTCCTTGATCAGCGGAATCCCGTTACTGTTCTTGAGCAGCTCCCACACGGCCGCGAGCCCGAGGCCGCCGACGACGAACTTCGCGCCGGTCTGGCCTCCCTGACCGGCTTTCACGATCTCCGCCGCGGCAACGCTTTCCGGGAAGGGAAGATTCGCCTCGACCACGAGAGTGCGGCGCAGCACGATGACGAACAGAACACCGAGGACACCGCCGATGAACATGATGGCGGTGCTCTCCCAGTAGCGGAGTGTGTCCCATGCTCCTGTAATGACAAAGGCGGGAATCGTAAAAATCGCTCCCGCCATCAGCGACTCACCGACGGATGCAGTAGTCCGGGCGATGTTCTCCTCGAGGATCGTTCCGTTGAACGGTCGAAGGACCGCCATCGCTACGACCGCGGCTGGAAACGCGGCGGCCACCGTCAGGCCGGCCTTCATTCCGACATAGGCGTTCGCGGCGCCGAGGACGATTGCCATGATGACGCCGAGGACGACAGCCCTGACCGTGAGCTCCGCCATCTGGCTGGATGCCGGAACGTAGGGAATGTCCTGCTGCTCGCTCATGGAGCCTCCACGGGTTCGATCCCGGAGGTGGTTGTGGACTGGCCCGCAGGCACGGGGCGCGTCGAAGCGACTGGCCAAGGTGGCACCTCGAGAAGGGGGCCGCTAGGCGGGTGCGACCAGTGGTGCCCGGGGCGGATCCGTGGACGGCGAGTGCGGTCCGTTGTATCCTCCGGAACGTCATCGCGACCGGACCCCCGGCTCGTCGGGTGGTTCGCTTCGTACCCCTTACGGAGCCGTCTAACCGTTCAGCGAAGGAGCAGTCTCATGTCGTTCGTCTCCGAGCTCCAGCCCACTTCACTGTGGAGCCATTTCGATACGATTCTCACGATTCCGCGAGGCTCGAAGCACGAAGAGGAGGCCCGGGCTTTCGTCACGGGGATCGTGGACGAAGCAGGTCTGCCGTACGACGTGGACGGCGTGGGCAACGTCGTCGTGCGCAAACCGGGAACGGCGGGCCGTGAGAACGCCCCGACGGTCGTTCTCCAGGCACACCTGGACATGGTTCAGGAGAAGAACAGCGACACGGATTTCGATTTTGAGACTGATGCGATCGTGCCCGTCATGGACGGAGAGTATCTGAAAGCAGACGGGACCACGCTCGGTTCGGACAACGGGATCGGTGTCGCGGCGATGCTCGCGATTCTCGAGTCCGATGACATCGCTCACGGACCGCTGGAGTTCGTGTTCACGATCGACGAGGAAACCGGACTGACCGGCGCGGGCGGCCTCGCGGAAGACCTGCTCGAGGGCAGGGTGCTGATCAACCTCGACTCGGAAGAGGAGGGGGTCCTGACCATCGGCTGCGCCGGCGGGGCGGACACGTACCTATCGCTACCGGTGGTTCGCACGGCTGTAGAAGCAGGCCAGGCGGCGCTCACGATCCGGGTTGAGGGAATGAAGGGCGGACATTCGGGCGTGGATGTTCACCTGCAGCGCGGCAACGCCGTGAGGCTGCTCGGCCGGGTCCTGTACGGCGCTTCTCTCGAGTCGGAGCTTCGCCTCGCCTCCATTGCCGGCGGCAACGCGCACAACGCGATTCCGCGCGAAGCACACGCGGTGATCGTATGTCACACGGACGCATCCGACCGGATCACCGGCCTGCTTGATGCCGAGCTGGTGGCCGTGGGCAGCGAGCTCGCGACCATCGATCCGGGCTTTTCGTGGACGATCGAGGCAACCGACGCGCCGGCCGAAGCAATCGACGATGCTGGAACGGCACGCGTGCTGGAGCTGCTCACTGCGCTTCCGCACGGTGTGCTCGGTATGAGCCCGGATATCGAGGGCCTCGTGGAAACCAGCACGAATCTCGCCGTGGTCGCGGAGACGCCTGACTCGGTCAAGATCCTCATGAGTTCGCGGAGTTCCGTGATGTCCGCCTTAGCCGCGGTCCGGCAGCGAATTCGCGCCATCGGGAGTCTGGCGGGAGCCGACGTAACGGAGAAGGACGGCTATCCCGGCTGGAAACCCGACGTCTCATCCGAGGTCCTGTCCGTCATGGCGGAGGTCTACAACTCGGTGACCGGCGAAGATGCGGAAGTCGGTGCGGTCCACGCGGGCCTGGAGTGCGGAATCATCGGTGAGAAGTATCCGGGCATGGACATGATCTCTTTCGGGCCGCAGATCGAGTTCCCGCATTCGCCTGACGAGCGGGTGAAAGTGTCTTCGGTCGAACCGTTCTGGCGTGTGCTGATCGCGACACTGGAGCGCCTGGCAGCCTGAGGGGTCGGTCCGCTCTACACCCACGAGCCGGCATCGATTAGCTTACGCCGGGCAGCCGACGGCGGGCAGAGGTGCGCCGGACGGCCAGGACGGTGTCGATCGCAGGAGGGAACCGCATGCAGTGGAAGCGGGGCGAAGTGATGGGAGTATGGGTCTGGTTGATCGTGGCGTGGATCATCCTCGCCTGGGTGTTCGGAGACTTCTGGTGGTTCCGGCCGTTGATGCGCGAGCTGCGGTAGGCGGAGAGATGGATACCGCACAGATGGTTGCCGGCGGGCGCACGGAACTGTCGACGGACGGAGACGGCTCCGTGCTCGATCTCTCGGGGCCGATTGAAGAATTCCTCGCTGAGCACGAGGCCGGGGAAGGGATCCTTGTCGTGTTCGTTCCGGGCTCCACGGCCGGGATCACGACGATCGAGTATGAGTCCGGTGCGCTCGAGGATCTCCGACGGACGATCGACAGAATCGCTCCGCGAGGACCCGAATATGCCCACGACCGTCGCTGGGGAGACGGAAACGGGTTTTCGCATGTCAGAGCGGCGCTCATGGGACCATCGATCTCGATTCCGGTGGAGGGCGGACATCCAATACTTGGCACCTGGCAGCAGGTCGTATTGTGTGATTTCGATAATCGTCCGCGCAGGCGGACGATCGTGATGCAATTCGTGGGGATCGGCACTCGCACAGGAGAAGCCGACTGAGGTCATGCCGCACGTCAGACGCTCGAGTCCTGGTCTCCCCCGCGGCGAATGAACCAGGTCATCGTCCCCAGGATCGCGGCGATCGTGAGAAATGCGAGCGCCTCGTCCACGACGTGCGGCAGGTCCAGCGGGAATCCCCGGATCGGCTCGCCGCCACGCACGACGACCCACACCGCGAGCAACACGCCGGTAAGGCCACCCCCGCCGACCAGCCCGGATCCGAACAGCACGCCACGCTCCCTGCGGCGCTCCGACTCGGCGGGTGGAACGTCGCGGGTGAGAACCCAGCGCAGGAGCCCGCCGAGGAACACGGCACCCATCGTATACAACGGCAGGTAGACGCCGACGGCGAATGCCAGTACCGGGATCTTCACGAAGGATGCGGCGGTGCCGATGCCGATGCCGATCAGGATCAGCGTCCAGGGCAGGTTCCGGTCGAGCACGCCGTCGATCACCAGCTTCATCAGCACTGACTGAGGCGCGGGCAGTTCTGCTCCACCCAACCCGCCTTCGACGGTCCCGTTAAGCAGCATCACGACCAGGACTACGACTCCGGCGGACGTGATGACCCCGATCAGCTCACCAATCTGCTGTTTATACGGAGTCGCCCCGAGAATGAAGCCGGTCTTCAGGTCCTGGGACGTGTCCCCCGCGATCGAAGCGGCAATGCACACCACCGTGCCCACCATCAACGCCGTCGCCTTGCCGGCCATGTCTGTCCAGCCGAGGAGCAGGAAGATCAGGCTCGTGCCGAGCAGCGTCGCGATCGTCATGCCCGAAGTCGGATTCGACGTGACGCCGACGAGCCCCACGATGCGCGAACTGACCGTGACGAAGAAGAACGCGAAGATCCCGATGCACACAGATGCCACTGCCCTCACAGGAATCGAGTCAAGTCCGCCGAGAACGCCGGGGACCAGGGTCAGGACCAGGAGGACCAGTCCGACGAATCCCACGACCACGCCGAACGGCAGGTCCCGATCTGTGCGCGGGACCTGTTCGGTGATGCCCGATCGCCGGGAGATCTGCTGAATGCCGAGCCGGAACGACTCGAGCATCGTGGGGATCGATCGCACGAGCGTGATGATTCCTCCCGTCGCGACCGCTCCGGCGCCGATGTAGCGCACGTACCGGTTCCAGATCTCCTGCGACGTCATGTCCCGGATCAGCTTCACGGTCTCCGGATACAGCGGTTCGGTGAGTCCGGAACCCCACAGGTAGATCGCCGGGATGATCACGAGGGCGGACAGAGCCCCGCCCGCCACCATGACGGTGGCGATCCGGATTCCGAGGATGTACCCGACGCCGATCAGGGGAGGAGAGACACTTGCGGACAGGCTCGCCCGAAACGGAAGCTGAACCACGAACTTTCCGGGCACGAGCTTGAGGCCGTCGGTGATCAGCTTGAAAGCCATGCCGACGCCGATGCCCCAGAACACACCAGATGCCTGCTCGCCGCCTTCTTCCGCGGCCACGAGCACCTCGGCACACGCCATTCCCTCGGGATAGGGTAGCGTGCCGTGCTCCCGTTGGATCAGGTATCGACGGAGCGGGACCATAGCGAGGACCCCGATCAGTCCTCCGCACATCGCCAGCAGTGTGAGCTGCAACCACGCCGGATCCAGGCCCCACATGAACAGGGCCGGGATCGTGAACAGCACGCCGGACGCCACGGACGAGCTGGCGGAGCCGACCGTCTGCGACATATTCGTTTCGAGGATCGAATGCTTGAGGCCGAACGCGCTCATCAGCCGGAAGGCGACTACGGTGAGCACCGCGACCGGAATCGAGGTGCTGATCGTAAGCCCGGCCTTGAGCCCGAGGTAGGTGTTGGCGGCCCCGAACACGACTCCCAGGATGATCCCGGTCAGGACCGCCTTGACCGTGAATTCCGTCAGAGTCTCGCCCGCAGTGAGCGGTACGAACTCTTCGCCCGGTTCCGGTTCATACGCCGAAGGGGGGAGTGTACGGCCGGACATGTATGTGTGCTCCTGGGAACGGGTCGAGAACCGAAGCAGCGGCGGAAGGTCGGGGAGTCCGCGTTCCGCGTCAATCGTCAGGCGAGTAGACTCAGCGAATGAGCGGCGACAGTACGGAAGGTCCGATCATCCTGTTCGACGGCGTGTGCAACCTGTGCCACGGTGCCGTTCGCTTCGTCATTCGGCGCGATCCGGACGCCACTCTTCGATTCGCGCCGCTGGAGTCCGGGCTCGCCAGGCGCCTCGTGCGAGAGCGGGCGGGGCACGAAGCGCCGGGCGACAGCATCCTGTTGATAGACGAAGGCGAACTGTACCAGCGAAGTGATGCCGTGTTGCGGATCGCGGCGCGGCTTCGTCCCCCGTGGCCGGCGATCGCGTTACTGCGTGCCGTTCCACGCCCGTTGCGGGACGCCGTCTACGATTACGTTGCCCGCAATCGGTATCGCTGGTTCGGCCGGAAACAGTCGTGCCCCACCCCGGATCCGGAGATGCGCGACCGGTTTCTCGGCTGATCGACCTAGCCGGGAGGCGTGATCCGAACCTCCAGCTGCCCGACCCCCTCGATCGCGGCGTACAACTGGTCTCCAGGCACCAAGGGGGCTACTCCGGCCGGTGTCCCGGTGAACAGGAGATCTCCCGGCAGCAGTTCCACGATCTCCGACAGATGCGCCACGACCTGCTCCACGCTCCAGATCTGCTCGGACAGGTCTCCGTCCTGACGGAGTTCGCCGTTCACCGTTGCCGTGATCCGGCCGCGGTCCGGGTGTCCGATCACTGTGGAAGGGGCGATCGCGGAACAGGGCGCCGAGCCGTCGAATCCCTTCGCCATGCTCCACGGCCGGCCGGCCCGTTTCGCCTCAGCCTGGACATCCCGCCGAGTCAGGTCGACTCCGACCGCGTAGCCGAATATGTGATCGAGCGCCCTCTCCGGCGGGATGTTCCGGCCGCCAGCAGCCAGCGCGACCACCAACTCGACTTCGTGGTGCAGCAGAGAAGTTGCAGGCGGGTAGCGCACGGATCCCCCTCCGGCCACCAGCGAGGTCGACGGTTTGAGGAAGAAGAACGGTGGTGCCGGAGGTTGTCCCTCCGACGGGCCACCTCCCATCTCGCGTGCATGTGCCGTGAAGTTCCGGCCCACACACCAGATCCTGGCCACGGGGAATCGCACCGTCTCGCTGACGACATCCAGCCACGGCGTGGCCCCGGGTTCGATCGCCCATGCTGCCCCTGCTCGACGGGGTTCAGCCACGTCGCCCGTCCGGTGGAAGGACGATTCCGTCTGCGAACAGCGCACGGGACTCTTCGGTCGAAAGCAGGAGATCCTGCTTCAGGATCGAATCCGCGTCCTCCGACAGGTGAGGCGGAGGTTTCAGGTCACGCACTGTGGAAATCCCATCGTCGATCGCAACGGTTCTGAGTCCGTAGCGGTCCTGGTCCCGCAGCAGCAGTGGCTCGGCATCGGGAGAGCTCAGGGCCTCGGCCACGTTCAACACGGGTCCAGCCGGCACCCCGAGCCCGGCCAGAGTCTCGAGCAACACATCGCGTCGTACCGCGCCGAGCCGTGGCGCAAGCTCTGTCCGCAGCGCCTCGCGGTGCACCACCCTGTCGGAGTTCCGCCGGAAGCGAGGGTCGATGGCGAGGTGCGGTGCACCGACTGCCTCGCACAACCTGGCGAACTGGCGGTCAGTGCCGATCGCGAGGACGACGAGTTCCCCTCCGTCGCATTCCCAGACCTCGCCATATGGAACGACGCTCGGGTGTCCGGACCCGAGAGGCACGGGCACCTGTCCGGTAGTCATCCAGCCCGTTGCCTGGTTCACGAGCGAGGAGAGTCCCGAGCGGACCAGCGACGTCGTTACATGAATCCCGATTCCGGTTTCTGCGCGCTGGAGAAGAGCGAGGAGAACGGCTTCCTTCAGCTGGTGGGCCGCAAGCAGGTCCATCAGAGCGACCGGCATCTTGAGTGGCAGCGCGCCCGGTTCGCCGTTGATCGACATGAACCCCGTCCCGGCCTGCAGTAGAGCGTCATAGCCGGGCCTGGTGTCATCCCGTCCGTACGCCGTCACCTCCGCGTAAATCAGTCGGGAGTTGAGATCCATCAGGGTGTCCGCGTCTACACCCAGAGACCTCGCCTGGCCGGGACGATAGCTGGCCAGCACGACGTCGGTCTGTCGGGCCAGAGACTGGACGATGTCGCGACCGACCGGGAGTCCCAGATCGATCGCGATAGACCGTTTCCCCCAGTTCGCGGCGCAGAAGTACGCCGGTGTGTCCGACGACGCGTCTTCTCCGGGCAAGCTCCAGCCGCGTGTGACATCGCCGTTCGTTGCGGGGTTCTCCACCTTGATCACGTCGGCGCCGAGTTCCGCGAGGAACATTCCGGCAGTCGGACCGGCAAGAACGCCTGCCAGTTCCAATACGCGCAGATCGTGCAGAGGTGGTCCGTTCGGCATGGCGACAAGATGTACGGGGCGGAGAGCCCGGGCGAGGGCTTCCCGGGCCCGGGTTGCGGCACCGGCTGCGGCGGGCGTACCTGCGGGGTTTCGCGCGAGTCTTGCCGCGATCCCCGCCGGGCAGCCAATATCGGGTCGACTTCCGTTCCACTCCGGAGGGAACCCTCGCCACGTCGCATTCCTGGCCCGCGACGAGCTGGCGGGCCGGGACACTCCGAGCCCGGGACTGGAAGCGGCCGCGGATTGACCTGATCAAGTATTCGTCGAACTGACAATCTTCGTTCTCGAAGGGGGGCGCTCCGATGCTGAATCGAAACCACCGCAGGACCCTGATCGGATGCGCGGCTGCCCTGGCGCTTCCTTTGCTTGCCGGAACGCCTCTGCCGGGCCAGACCGCCAACGGGGGACTCACGCCACACGACGTGGCGCGGATCAGATCCGTGTCCGGCGCGGTCGTGTCACCCGACGGAGAGCATGTCGCATACCTGGTCAGTGTGCCGCGCATGCCGGTCGAGGAGCCGGACGGAACCGCCTGGCGGCGGCTGCACGTGCTGAATGTGAGCACGGGGTCGTCACGGGAATACGTCGGCGGCGAGGTCAGGGTCGGATCTCTCGCGTGGACGCCTGACGGCACGTCCGTGATCTACCTGGCGCGGCGGGAGGGTGACGACGCGACGTCCGTGTACTCGATCCCGATCGGCGGTGGTGAATCGACTCGAATTCTTGAACACGATACCGGGATTGCCGCCTACTCGATGAGCCCGGATGGGAAGCGTCTGGTCTTCCTGAGTCGCGACGTGGAAGACGAATACCGGGCCAAAATGCGCGACAAGGGATTCCGCCAGGAGGTGTACGAAGAGGATGCCCGATTCACCCGCGTATGGATCGCGGAGCTGGATCGACCGGGTGCGGTCCGCATGCTTCCTCTCGAGGGCAACGCCAGCACGGTGGACTGGTCCCCGACAGGCGATCGTCTGGTCGTGGCGCTGGCGCCCACACCGCTGATCGACGACCGGTACATGTACCGCCGACTGAGTATCGTAGAGGTGGCGAGCGGCTCGGTGGTGACGCGGATCGAGAATCCCGGAAAGCTCGGCCAGGTAAGCTGGAGTCCAGACGGCGAGCGCGTGGCCTTCGTTTCCGCTGTCTCGATCAACGATCCGAAGGAAGGCCGACTGATGGTCGCCCGCGCAGGCGACGGCAGCTTCGAAGACGTTCTCCCCGGACTCGAGGGACACATCTCGGGCTTTGCCTGGCGTGACGGCAAGACGATCGCGTATGTGGCTGATGAGGGGGTGGAGACCCGTGTGGGAGAGGTACGGGTCGACGGGTCCCGGAATCGCACCCTCATCGAAGGGGGCCAGGTCGTGTTCACCGGGCTCTCTGCGCCGGTCGGGGTCGAGACCTCGGCGTTTGTCGGGCAGGCACCCGCCCATCCTTCCGAACTGTTCGTCCAGACCGGCTCCGGGGCACCGCGCAGGGCCACGGATTCGAATCCATGGCTCGCCGACCGGAAACTCGCCGAGCAGGAAGTCGTGGAGTGGACGGCTGCGGACGGTCTTCGCCTGCAGGGCCTGCTCATCAGGCCGCTGGACAGCGGGAACGCTCCCGGGCCGACGATCGTGGTCGTGCACGGCGGCCCGGAAGCGCATTACAGGAACGGCTGGGTGACGAGCTACTCGTCTCCCGGACAGATGGCCGCCGCACAGGGATTCGCGGTGTTCTACCCGAATTACCGGGCCAGCACGGGGCGCGGAGTCGAGTTCAGCATGCTGGACCATGGAGACTTCGCTGGAAAGGAGTTCGACGACATCGTCGATGGCGTCGATTACCTGATCGAGACCGGCGTGGCGGACTCGGCCCGGATCGGAGTCACCGGAGGGTCCTACGGTGGATACGCCACCGGCTGGCTCACGACCCGCTACTCGCGCCGATTTGCGGCCGGGGTGATGTTCGTCGGGATTTCGAACACGATCTCCAAGGACGGCGTGAGCGACATCCCCGAAGAGATGTTCCTCGTCCACCAGCGCATGCATCCGTGGGACGACTGGCAGTTCTTTCTTGAGCGGAGCCCGATCTTCTGGGCGGACAGCTCTCGAACGCCGCTCCTGATCCTGCACGGCAAGGAGGACCCGCGGGTACCCACGGATCAGTCGATCGAAATGTACCGGAACCTGAAGCTGCGTGGCTCCGCTCCGGTACGCCTCATTCTGTACCCTGGTGAGGGGCACGGAAACGCCCGCGCGGCGGCCCGGCTGGATTACAATCTCAGGAGCCTGCGCTGGCTGGAGCACTATCTGATGGGCCCGGGCGGCGAGCCACCGACATCGGATGTCCGTTATGAGGAGGACGCCGAGAAGACTATTGCGGACCTGACTTCGGATCGCTGATCAGGGGACGGGAGGGTTCGAACAGGGGGCCGCGGAGAAGGATTCGAGTGAGGCAGGGAAGAGGGGACCGGGGGGCCGGGCCCTGAAGTCTGTCCCCTGTCAGTTGCGGGGCCATTCAGGGCTACTCGATCACGAAGCCGCGCACATCATCGGACTCGGGTCCGTGGTACCGGCCGTCCGGGTCCCTGACCAAGGCACCGTCGGGCAGTAGCGAAACGTCGTCACGGGAATTGGAAACCTCCGTCTGGATCGGCGGGCCCGCGATCGGTCCCTCGGGTCCGGTAACTGCGTCTCCACAGGCGCCTACCATCAGGCCGCCCGCCAGGATCGCCACGAGTGCCAGCATTCTGTTGTTCGACATGGTCCCCTCCTTCTGGTTCGCGGCTCATCTGCCGCGGTTGGATTCCCGGTGCTCCCGGGACCAACGCTTAGTGTGAGCATAAGAGTCCGCCGTCACCGGGCCGTCTCCCGACTTGCCTGGAGGTGCTCGTATTTCCTAATATTCCCGCACGGCCCCGGTGAATTTGTACGGACCTCTGACCTGGAGAAACGCGTGCAGCGATCTCGGGCGGACGGGCCCGACCGTCGCTGGGAGATGATCGAGGATTCGCTGCGGGCCGCCCTTGCCCCGGAACTGGAAATCGTACGAAAGATCGGGGGAGGGAATACCACTGCGGTGTTCCTCGCCCGGGAGCCCGCTCTGCAGCGCCTCGTGGCCATCAAGGTCCTCCGACCGACCAGCGCACACCAGGAGAAGGCGAGAGCCCGGTTCATCCGCGAGGCAACCTCGATCGCCCGGATCTCACACCCGAACGTGGTCTCCCTGTATCGAATCGACACTGTGCTCGAAGATGTGCCGTACGTCGCGATGCAGTACGTGCGCGGGCAGAGCCTGGCGGAACTCCTGAAATCTGAAGGCCCCGCACAGATCGAGAGGGGCCGCGCGATCCTGATGGGCGTCGCATCGGCGCTCCAGGCAGCTCACTCGCGGGGAATTCTCCACCGGGACCTGAATCCTTCCAACGTCCTCCTCGAGGCGGAGACTGAGCAGGTCTTCCTCACGGACTTCGGACTCGCGCTGCTGTTCCAGGATGACGAGGGGTCAGGCGGGCGGATCACCACGAAGGGGCACGTGATCGGGAACCTCAGATACCTGAGTCCGGAGCAGGTCCGCGGGGAGAAGGTTGGAGAGCGCGCCGATATCTGGGGGTTCGGGGTTCTCGCGTGGGAGATTCTCGCCGGGAGAGGTCCGTTCGACGCGGAGTCCGTTGCCGCCACGTTGCGGGCGAGTCTGAAGGGGGGTGCTCCGAGTCTGGAGGAAGGGCGGCCCGGCATTCCGTCTTCGTATGCCACCCTGATCGCCCGCTGCCTCGCCCTCGATCCAGCTGACCGACCAACAGCATCGGAGATCGTACAGGAGCTGGCCGCTCCCGGGGAACAGCCGGCGGATATGGTGCTCCGTGATAGAGCGGCGGAGTCGGGAGTCGGCGATCAGGAGGTCGGCCGACTGAGAGCTGAGGCCTCAGTCGAACCACCGGGCCATCAGCTCTCGCTGAAGCTGCTCGGCAGGCTGGACCTCGAAGCGACCGGCAAGACAGACGTCCGCTCGATCCTGTCGCAGCCGAAACGTGTCGCGCTTCTCGTGATGTTGGCCTGCGCATCAAGGCGCGGCCTGATGCGTCGGGACAGTCTCATCGGCCTCCTGTGGCCCGAATTGGATCAGGACCGTGGTCGTCACGCACTCCGGCAGTCGCTGTACGTATTGCGCAAGGCGCTCGGAAAGGACCTGGTCGAGGCGAGGGGGGATGATGAAATCGGCATCCGCGCGAATGCGGTCACCTGCGATGCCGAGGAATTCGAGCGCGAGGCGACCGAAGGAAATGCGAAGGCTGCCATGGAATGGTACTGCGGAGATCTCCTGCCGGGCTTCTACCTGCACGACGCAGTCGAGTTCGAGCGCTGGCTCGAGACCGAACGAATCCGCCTGCGGAGAATGGCCGCAATCTGCTGCTGGCAGCTGGCGGAAGAGTACGAGACGGCCGGAGATACTGCCCACTGCTCGATCTGGGCACGGCGCGCGGTGGACCACGCGCCGTTCGACGAGGGTGCCGTCCACCGTTTGATCGAATTGCTCGATCGGATCGGAAACCGGGCAGGAGCTGTCAGCGCCTACGACCATTTCGCCCGGCGGTTGAGGAACGAGTATGCTGCTGAGCCGTCCCCTGAAACCGAAGTCCTGATTGAACGGGTTCGCTCGAGAAATTGATCCAGGGCTCTCGGGAGAACCTCTCCGGACTGTCCGCTGCGGCCGCGGCGGACTACTCTCTTCGGCCGGTCCCCCTGATCCCGGAGTGACACCTGTGACGGCCCCTCACCACAGCCTGTCCAAACAAACATCGACCGTTCGTCGCTCTCCCGGCGTCCGGATTCTCGTGGCGACCCTGTTCTTACCTCTCCTCGCCATGTCGGTGGGTGCTCATCCGGTCCGGGCGCAGGAACTGCCGTTGTCAGACTCCCTCGTGCTCGTCGGAGTGTCGGAGTACGATGGGGCTGTCCCGCGTCCGGAGACCGTGCTCGGGTACCGGATCGGCGAACGACATTCGAGGCCCGACGAGGTCGTTCGTTACTTCGAAGCCGTAGCGGAAGCGAGTGATCGGGTGCGGTTCCAGGTCCACGGTTCGACGCACGAGGGTCGGCCGCTCGTGCATGCGGTCGTGACATCACCGTCGAATCACGCCCGACTGGCGGAGATCCGCGCGACGAACCTCCGCCTGTTCACTGCACCGAACGGAGTAAATCGCTCGGAACTTGAGTCGATGCCTGCGGTGGTCTACCTGGCCTACAGCGTGCACGGGAACGAAGCGAGTGGGTCAGAAGCGGCGCTGCTGGCCCTGTACCACCTGGCCGCCGGCCGAGGAGTCGCCATCGACCCGGTGCTCGACAATCTCGTCGTGATCATCGATCCGATGCTGAATCCTGACGGCAGGGACCGGTTCGTGGATTGGGTGAACGGCAACCGGGGATCCAGACCGACGACTGACCCCCAGGACCGGGAGCACAACGAACCATGGCCGGGGGGGCGGACGAACCACTACTGGTTCGACCTGAACCGGGACTGGCTCCCGCTGACCCAGCCAGAGTCACGGGCCAGGCTCGAGCTGTTCGGCGCCTGGCGCCCGCAGTTGCTGTGCGACTTTCACGAAATGGGAAGAAATGCAACGTTTTTCTTCCAGCCCGGCATCGCGAGCCGGACGAACCCGAACACACCGGATGCGAACCAGGAGCTGACAGCACGGATCGCGGCGTACCACGCCCGGGCGTTCGATCGCATCGGACAACCGTACTTCAGCGGGGAGATGTTCGACGATTTCTATTATGGCAAGGGATCGACATATCCGGACCTCAACGGCGCTGTCGGGATTCTGTTCGAGCAGGCATCCTCGCGCTCCTGGGCCGTGGAGACGAGCACCGGCGTCCTTCAGTACGCCCGGTCGATCCGGAACCAGTTCGTCGCGACGCTCTCCACCCTGGAGGCCGCAGTCGCACTGCGCTTGGAGCTTCTGTCGAATCAGCGTGACTTCTATGCAGGCGTTTCGGACTGGTCGGAGGGACAGGACTACGATGCCTGGCTGATTGATCGGGCGGAGGGGGGCGCGAGATCAGCGGCTCTTGCGAGCCTTCTCGTTCGTCATGGGATCCGACTCTATGAGCTGGCTGCATCGGTGGAGGCTGACGGGCACCGATACGAACCCGGTGACGCCTGGGCCGTTCCGCTTCGACAGTCGCAGGGCCGGCTCCTCAAGGCGATGATGGAGCGAGTGACGGAGTTCAGAGACTCCGTATTCTACGACGTGTCCGCATGGACGCTTCCTCTGGCGTATGACGTGACCGCGGCACCGGTGGAGGGAATCACCAGATCTACTCTCGGAGCCGAGTATCGCCCCGCCGATCAGGTGGGGTCCACAGGGGTCGTACCGGGGCCGTCGAATGTCGGATGGTTGCTGTCCTGGGGCAGTGAGTCCGCGGCCAGGGTTCTCGTCCGCTGGATCGATTCGGGCTACGAGGCGCGCCTGATCACACGTCCATTCACCGCGGATATCAGGGGAGGGGAGCGCGAGTTTCCCGCCGGCACGATACTGCTCGCACCGCGCCTGGACAGACAGCTGGTCCAGCATGCGGATCTCGGTTCATTCCTGGCCGATCTCGCACTTGAACATGGAGCGGAATTGCTAGCCCTCTCTTCGGCCCTGACGGTGCTCGGGCCTGATCTCGGGGGGCCAAGTGCGCGACTGATCAAGCGACCCGAAGTTGCGATCCTCGTGGGCCGGGGTCTGTCGGGCAGTCGGGCGGGCGAGCTGTGGCACCTGCTGAATCACGACACGGGGCTCCCTGTGACGTTGCTGGATGTCGATCGTGTATCAGGGGCCGACCTCGACCGGTACGACGTCATGATCGTCGCCGGCGGCTCGGTTCTGGAAGAGGCGAATGAGCCGATTGACGCCTGGGTCCAATCGGGGGGAACCCTGCTGGTGATCGGTTCCGCGACCACATGGGCGGTCGATGCAGGGCTGCTCGAGCTTGAGCAGCGCCCGTTCGATACCGACTCCCTCGTCGCCGGCACGGACTGGGAAACTCTGCGCGTGGCGCGGAGCGCACATTCGATCGCGGGTACGATTCTCGAGGCCCGTCTCGATCCGACGCATCCGCTTTCCTTCGGCATCGGAGACAGGCTGCCTTTGTTTGTCACCGGTGGCGAGTTCTTCGACCCGGCACCGATTCCGGGTCGGACGGTGGGAGCGTACTCGGACAGTCCACGGCTGAGTGGCTGGCTGTCAGATGCCCGCGAATCACAGGTATCCGGCGCTGCAGCTGTTTCCGTGGAGCGCCAGGGGCGAGGCCGGGTCATCGGGATTCACGCCTACCCTGCTTTCCGGGGGTACTGGAGAGGAGGAGCCCGGCTGGTGTGGAATTCAGTTCTGTTCGGCCCGACGCTGTGAGGTCCTGTCCGGTCGCGGAAGGACTCAGGCTTCCACGACGAGGACGTCGCTGAAGCCGCGAAGGCGCAGGGAATATCCGACGGCCCCGGCGAGCAACGACAGGCCGAACACCAGACTTGCCGCGAACCCGTGGTCCCCTCGCAGGACCAGGATCAGGGCTCCGGCCAGAGCGATTCCGATCATCGACATGGCAACGGTAGTCCTGCGTCCCGGTGCGAGTTTTGTGGCCGTGCCGGCGAACACGAAACCGGCGGCCATGTAGGCGTAGGCCATTACGAGGAAGAACCGCCAATCGGGGAATCCCACTCCGAACGCGTCGAGGGCGGCACTGGCGACGAACCAGACGGCGGCGGCCGCCAGAAATGCGGCGGGGAGTGCAACGATCCAGCGCACGACCTTGACCAGGTGTTTCACGTCGGTCCTCCGCAGATGGGGCGCGATCGGCGTCGGATGAGGTCGGTGTTCACATCTGAGTGGTCGTTCCAGCCCTGAAGCGTGGCACCGAACCCGACAACGGAAAGAAAGACGATTCGATCGCTTCGTCAACCCCGAAGCAGATTCGTCCACGAAAAGGCTCGTCCCACGACGCGACGAGGCTGGCCGTGCACGTAGATACCGATGTGTATGCCGCTTCGGGTCTTGCCCGGTCGGGCAGGTCTTCGCAGCTTGAATTTTCCGGGCGGATTCTTGGACCCGAGCGAGAGGGGAATGATGCGTATCCGGATTCTCAGCGCGTTACTCGCAGTGGCCGTGATTTCGGCATGTGGCGGTCCGAGCGCGGAGGAGCAGCGAGCCGCGGCGACTGAAGCGAGGCTGGTTGCAAGGGCGGATTCGGTGGCGCAGGCAGCGGCCGCCTATGAAGCCGCTGCGTTCGATACCATCCAGTGGCCGAGCGATAACGACATGTGGGAGCGGGGTGGTGTCGTGTGGTCGTTCAGCTGTCAGACCTGCCATGGCTCCGACGGGCAGGGGATGGGCGAAACGGCCGTATCGGCGAACCTGGACATGCCGAACCTGGTGGCCGTTGACTGGGACAAGGCGGGCGACCTGCCCGAAATCCGCAAGGCGATCTATGTCGGGCACGAGAGTGAAATGCCTTCCTGGGGCTTGGTCGGCCTGAAGTACCGCGACATCGATGCGGTCGCGAACTACATCGACGGCCTGTTGCGCCCCCCCGAGTAGCTCAGGCGAGCTGACCGGGAGCCGCGTGTACGCCGCTCCCGGTCAGGTGAGTTCCGTGAAGCGGTAGATCACGACGCCCGTTCCGGGCGCATTGTCCACGTCGACATATCCGGTTCCTACGAGGTTCCGCAGCTCTGTCTCCACCTCTTCGAACGTGGCGCCAGTATCCGCCACACCCTGGGTGACGGAGATCGCTCCGCCGTGACCGATGGCAGATTCCAACAGACGCTGTCGGAGCGGCTTTCCGGGCTCGACGGCCGGGATCGTCTGGGACTCGGCCAGGTATCTCGCCATGCGAGGGTGGGGAAGAAAGCCCTGGTCGATATTGGCCTCGCGAACGAGCGTCTTCATCCGGAACAGATCCACGAACTGACCGATCCCGAACAGGCCGAACGTCAGGAGGTACAGAATCCCTGTCCCGTACTTCCCGAGATATATCCGGTGGATGCCGAACAGGCCCGCGATACACAGCGCCCAGAGCGCAAAGCCCATTCCTTCACGGTACTGTCCGTCTTCTCCTTGCATCGCTCCCTCATTCGGGCTCACGGACCAGGGCCAAGCCGGCGGCAGATCACCGTGGCCGGCGCGTCCGTCCTCCCGGTAATACGGCCAGGCAGGGGCCGGAGTTTCGGTCGATCACGTGGCCGCCCGGAACAGAAGGATATCTCCATCCTGCACGGCGTAGTCTTTCCCCTCGAGACGCACGCGTCCAAGCTCCCGCGCCCGCTTCATCGAGCCTGCTTCGACAAAGTCGTCGTAAGCCATCGTCTCTGCCCGAATGAACCCCCGCTCGAAGTCCGTGTGAATGCGCCCGGCGGCCTCCGGGGCTCGTGCGCCGACGTGCACGGTCCAAGCCCGAACCTCGTTCTCTCCGATCGTAAAGAACGTCTGCAACCCGAGCATCCGAAAACCACTGCGGATCATTCCCGCCAGTCCGCTCTCGGTCAGTCCGTGAGCTTCGAGGAACTCCGTCCGATCGGCCGGGTCCAGGGCAAGAAGCTCGGCCTCCAGGTGTGCGCATACTTCTACTACTTCGGCGTCCGGATCGGCTCGTCGCACCACGTCGCGCAGCTTTGCCGCGTGCGGGCAACCAGCCGCGAGCTCGTCCTCATCAATGTTCGCGACGTACAGCATCGGCTTACGGGTCAGAAGCCCGAGCGAGCGGACCAGGCGCTCCTCATCCGCTCCGAGCTCCACGCGCCGTGCAGGAATTCCCGAATCCAGTGCGTCTCGCAGCTTTCGGAGCACGGTCGCGAACGCCGCTGCATCCCTGTCACCGCTTCGTTCGCGCCGTTCCGCCTTGTCGAGTGACCGCAGGACGATCTCGAGATCTGCGAGTTCCAGCTCGAGTTCAATCGTGGCACGGTCCTGATCGGGATCCTCGAGGTGCCCTGTCGCCACGACTGACGGATCGTCAAAGCACCGTACGACGTGCGCGATCGCGTCGACTTCCTTGATATTTTGAAGGAACTTGTTGCCGAGTCCCTCGCCCTTCGAAGCACCGGCTACGAGTCCCGCGATGTCGACGAATTCGACCACGTTGGCCACGGTCCTGGGGGGCATGACGATCTCGGACAACCGCTTCAGGCGCGGGTCCGGCACTTCTACCACGCCAACGTTCGGGTCGATCGTACAGAACGGATAGTTCTCGGCGGGGACCGAAATTGAGGTCAGTGCCTGGAACAGCGTTGATTTCCCGACATTGGGCAATCCGACGATACCTATTGAGACCTTCGACATTCGATACCCGGGCTGCCGCCATGAGATTGCGAGACGCGACCGTCATCACGGTCCGGCCTCCGTCGGATGGCCGGGAAGGTATCGGCCACCGCTTCTTCGCGATACGTCGGGCTTGCCGAAGACGGGCTGCGGAGTACATTCCGGGCGTCTGAACGTGGTGGGCGTAGCTCAGTCGGTTAGAGCGCCAGGTTGTGGTCCTGGAGGTCGCGGGTTCGATTCCCGTCGCTCACCCTCGCACATCTTCTTCCGCCAGTTCTGCAGTCCGTCAGTCCACCCGCTGGAATGTCCGGTGCTCGATCAGCCGCCTTCCAGTGAGTCGCTCGATCATGTCAGACGCCCGAATCTTCGCCGTGCGGCGAGTCAGGAGCTCCGGTCTCGCCCGCGCCGGATCGAATGGCCAGTTGCGCGATTCGATCCAGGGGACGGCCACCGCGGGGTGGGTACCCCGGAATGGCTCCAGCCCGGATGGCCGCTCAAACTCCCACTCGGTCGCCAGGGCAGGGTCTTCCCCCCACCATTCCTTGCTCAGTCTGAGTTTGGCCGAAAGGGCCCGTTCGCTCTTGACGTATCCGTAGTGGAAGACGCGGGCGTCGGCCACGAGAACTCGTGGAAGACGCCCGTGTACGCGGAATCCCTGCGCGTCGCTGAACGACTGCACTCCACTGCTGCGCCTGACCATTCGCACCTCCGCACGAAACGATGCTCGCCCGGCCCAGACCCAGCCGGGAGACCCGTAAAAGTGGTGGTAGTGGAATGCGAGGCCCTCTACGTCTTCTCGTCCCGCCGCCCTCGACAGCGCTCTCCGGATCGCCGGAAGGTCGTCCTCGTGCAGCACTTCATCGGCCTGGATGTACAGCGCCCAGTCGTGCCGGCAACGATCAAGCACTCGATTCGTTTCGTCTCCGAGATCTCTGAGTCTGCGACCTGAGGAGTCTCCCCAGTCCGTTTCATGAACCAGGATTCGCGGGTCATCAAGGCTCCGAACCCGGTCGAGCGTGTCGTCGTCGCTGAGGCCGACGTTGACATGCAGTTCATCGACGAGGGGCAATATCGAGCGAAGCGCAACTTCGACGGGATAGTCGAGAATGGTAGCGTTTCGAACGATGGAAACGCCGGAAACGTGGGGCAGGTCGCTGGACATCGAATTAAGCTACGGACCGTGTCCGGGAGCAACAACTCGGTGACTGCGACCGCCTGGCTAGAGAAGAGTGCCAGCCACGGCCTGCTGATACAGAGTGTGGTAATTACCAGCCATGACCGTGTGCGAGAAGTGGTCGAGCACACGTTGTCGGCACGCATCGGGGCTCCAGTCGCCGAGCCGGTCGATCGCTTCGACGAACGCCTCCTCGTCCTCGCACAGTGCTCCCACCTCCTGCGTCACCAGCTCAGGCATTGCCCCCAGCGGAGAGGCGAGAACCGGAGTACCGCTAACCAGCGCTTCGACCACGGCGAGCCCGAAAGGCTCCTGCCACCGGATCGGATTCAGCAGTACGCACGCTCGCGCCAGGAGCTCCCGTTTCCGGGCGTTGTCCACGAGCCCTTTCCAACGAATCCGACGATCCAGGGAAAGCCCGTGCCCTCCCGCGATCAGGAGGCGCCTGTCCGCGAGCTTCGCAACCCGAATCGCCCTGTCCACCCCTTTCACTCGCCGACTCGTGAGCCCGAGGAACAGAAGGCTGTCTCCCTTGTCCCGGCGATACTCGTAGTCGTCCGGGTCGATTCCGTTATACACGAAATGGCGGCCACGCATCCTGCGCATGTGGTCTTCGGAAACAAACACCTGGTCCGGGCCGAAGCTGCCCGGCTCGCCGTTGCCGTGGATTGTCGTGAGATGCGGAACGTCGAGTGCGCCGGCAACCGGCGAGTGGAAGTGAACGACGTCCACGTTGGCCGGCAGCCAGGCGTCGAGCCGAAAACCTGGATCTCGCGCCATATTCCTGATCACGGTTGGCGGCACGTGGTGCACGGGAAATGACGGCAGACTGGTGCCCGCCCGCGCTACAATCATCGGCTCATGGCCGAGCTCCCGGAGCCCGCGAGCCAGCCAGATGATCACGCGCTCAGTTCCGCCGTACTTCCGGACCGGCAGCGTTCCGTCGAAGTACAGAGCAATCCTCACGGGGCTCCTTCCGAGAATTGTCGAATCCCCGATCGAGCATGCGGGGTTCGCAGAACCGGCACAACATGTTGTCGGGGTCGGCTTCCGAAGCATCCACGGACACGAGTCGGCGATACTGACATTGGGGGTTGCGCTTCTCCGGAGTTGTCGATAATCTTGGGGCTGTCCGAAACACAGGGTTCGGCGCCCCGGGAGTAATCTCGGCGGTTGCTTGACAGTTTCGGATGAGTTGATTACTATAACGATCCCGCACGAGACGTGGCTTCAGCCGCGTTCGGGCGGGTGCTTTTTGACAAGAAGGCGTGAGTGGCGTGTGGGCCTCGAAGCGCGGGTACCACTTCCCGTGCGTTAACCGAGGAAATAAAGTGAGATTTCGAACGCGGACCGACCGCAAGGTCGGATACCATGCGTTCTTATGAGTCGATAGAGATCGCGATCATTCTTCGGGATGTTTCGTGTATCTCCAAGCTCTTTTCAATACATGGAGAGTTTGATCCTGGCTCAGGACGAACGCTGGCGGCGTGCCTAACACATGCAAGTCGTGCGAGAAAGCCCCTTCGGGGGTGAGTAAAGCGGCGGACGGGTGAGTAACACGTGAGCGATCTACCCGACAGTGGGGGATAACCCAGGGAAACCTGAGCTAATACCGCATGTTGCGCCGGCTTGGAAGCCGAGCGTTAAAGCGGGCCTCTCTTTGAAGCTCGTGCTGTCGGATGGGCTCGCGGCCTATCAGCTTGTTGGTGGGGTAACGGCCTACCAAGGCGATGACGGGTAGCTGGCGTGAGAGCGCGGCCAGCCACACTGGGACTGAGACACGGCCCAGACTCCTACGGGAGGCAGCAGTGGGGAATATTGC
>CBDUVN010000006.1:0-48968 GCA_965370685.1 uncultured bacterium
GAGGCTGAAGAGTCGGCTGAGGATGAAGATGAAGTCGCCGAGGCACCGGCTGAGGACGCCTCGAATGAGGATGACGAGGAAGAGAAGGAGAAGGAATCCTGAGGTTCTCGAGTATTCCAGGCCAATTGGAAACTGAGTGGAAGGGTTCGGCCGACTTGGTCGGACCCTTCCGCGCATGGGGTCGCAGGGCGACGGCGGTGGCGCTGTTGGGTACGGCCGCGTGGCTCGCCGGCTGCGCTTCGGGCCGTGGGGTTACGCGTGCCGATCCGGCCACGGTTCCGGGCGGCGGGGTGACCGGCAGCAAATCGGGAGACTCGACGCTTGAGACGGATCGTTCGGTTGCTGCGGATTCGGCCCGGGCTTCTGTTTCGGCGGGCCACTGGGATCGGGCGTGGCAGCTCGCGGATTCGGTGGCGCCGGAAGGCGGCGGTCGGTCGTTGTCAGACGGCGATGCCGTGGCCTTCGCAGGCGTCCTGTCAGACCTGGGAAGGGAAGACCGGGCCGCAACACTCCTCCTGGCACATGCTGACGCGATCTCGAACGACGCGGGCATCCGGGAGCTGCGAAGGGCTGCGGCGGGTATGTCGGTGGGGGAGCTGGAGAGCCTCGAACGGAGCTTTCCGACGCGCCCCGGCGAGCAGCGTGCGGGAGGTGTGATCGGCGCGGAATTGGCGAGAGCGTATGCGCTCGCGGGCATGGAAGAGGATGCTCTTCGTGTCGCCCACAGCTGGCGTGACGAGGAGATCGATTCGGAGGATCGCCGGACGTTCGAACAGGTGCTCGACGGTGAAATTCAACCGCTTTCGGAGCCCGTAACTATCGGCGTGATCCTCTCGCTGACGGGCAGGTTCGCACAGGTCGGGGAAGACCTGCAGGACGGAATTCTCCTGGCGCTCGCGGAATATGACTCCGAATCGTTCGCCGGGCAGGGAATCGATCTGGTCGTGCTGGACGACGGGTCCGATGCCACCCGGGCGGGCGCGCTGCTGGGTGAACTCGAGGTGCGGGGCGTGGCCGCGGTGATCGGTCCGATCCGCTCCGAGGCCCTGGGCGATGCGGCTGCCAGCCGGAGCACCGCCGGGCTCGTGATCGTGAGCCCGACGGCGACACGGGACTCGGGCACTGGCCCGAACGCGTATTCACTGTGGGAGCGGGGCCGGCGGCAGTCGGCGATCGGAGCTGCGCTCGGCCGGTGGTTCCCGGAGCGAATGGGCCTGTTCCGGCTCGGCGCCCTGTACCCGGCTGACGACGGAGGAAGAGCCGGATTCCGGGCATTCGAATCGGCGGCGTTGGAATCGGGCGCGACAATCGTGGGGGCCCGGGAGTACGAGCCGGATTCGACTACGTTCGAGACACCGATCAGGGAGGTTCACGACTCCGACCCGGAGGGTGTGCTCGTCCTTGCCGACGATTCCGGGACCGTCCTCCAGATCGCTCCACAGCTCCCGTATTTCGGGTTGAGGAGCCGGATCATTGCCGGCGGAGAGGCCTGGTCCGAGCCCGCTGTCTTGCGGCGTCTCGAGCCGGCGTTTTCCGACTTCAGGGTGGTAGCCACGTTTATGGACAGGGGCGAATCCGGCACGGAGTGGACGCGCTATGTGGCGTTGTACGAGCGCGAATTCCGACGGATGGTTCCGGACAATCTGCTGCCCGCGCTGGGATATGATG
Source organism: uncultured bacterium (assembly GCA_965370685.1). Classification (GTDB taxonomy): domain Bacteria; phylum Gemmatimonadota; class Gemmatimonadetes; order Palauibacterales; family Palauibacteraceae; genus Carthagonibacter. Next base: position 1,669 of record CBDUVN010000006.1, read on the forward strand.
CGATGCGGTTCGTGCTTACGGGGATGGATCGAGAAACCCTCGGTCGTCCGGGTGCGGTCGCCCGGTCCATTACCGATGCCGGCGGCGTGGACGGAGCCACCGGGAGGATTCGAATTGCAGAGTCTGGTCTTCCCCTGCGTGAGGTAGATGTACGAATGCTCCTGGACGGGCGGCTGGTAGAGGTCGATCCGGACGCCCTCTCAGTCTGGGCTGAAGAAGCTCGGGCGCAGGAGGAACTGATGCAGGAACTGGAAGAAGAGGAAGAAAAGCGAAAGGCTGCGCGCGCCGCGGAGCGACAATGAACACAAGAGACAAGCTTGAACGGCTTAGGGAACTCCGACTGCTGACCCTGGAGGGAGGCGGCACGGAGCGGATGAAGCGGCAACATGATCGAGGCAAGCTCGGTGCACGGGAGCGGCTCGACGTGCTCCTCGATCCGGGATCATTCGTCGAACTGGATCGATTCGTCGAGCACCGGTCCACGGAATTCGGGCTCGACCGGCAGCGGATCCCCGGAGACGGTGTCGTGACAGGATACGGCACCGTTGACGGGCGGACGGTCTACGTGTTCAGCCAGGACTTCACCGTGTTCGGTGGCTCGTTGTCCGAGGCGCACGCCGAGAAGATCTGCAAGGTGGTAGATCTCGCGATTCGAAACGGATCTCCGGTGGTCGGCCTGAACGATTCCGGAGGTGCTCGGATCCAGGAGGGAGTCGCGTCGCTCGGCGGATATGCCGAGCTGTTCTGGAGAAACACGATGGCCTCCGGTGTCGTTCCCCAGATCAGCGCCATCCTGGGCCCGTGCGCGGGCGGTGCCGTCTACTCTCCCGCGATCACGGACTTCGTGTTCATGGTCCAGGGAATCAGCCACATGTTCGTCACCGGGCCCAACGTGGTGAAAACGGTTACGCACGAGGATGTGAGCTTCGAGGAGCTGGGCGGCGCGCGCGTCCACGCGACGACCTCCGGCGTAGCGCATTTTTCCCGGCCCACCGAAATCGATTGTCTCCAGGCGATCCGGGAGCTCCTTTCCTATCTGCCGGCGAACAACACAGAGCCTCCGCCGGTCCGGGAGACGGACGACCCGATCGATCGTGCTGACGAAGGCTTGCTCGATGTCGTGCCCGACGTGCCGACTCAGCCGTACGACATGCACGACGTGATCGGTCCGATCGTTGATGATGGAGGCTTCCTCGAGGTTCACGCGGGCTGGGCTGCCAACCTGATTACGGGGTTTGCGCGCCTCGGGGGACGTCCCGTCGGGGTGATCGCGAATCAGCCGGCTGTCCTGGCAGGAGTTCTCGACATCGACGCGAGCCGGAAGGGGGCCCGGTTCGTCCGGTTCTGCGACGCATTCAACATCCCGCTCGTGACTTTCGAAGATGTGCCGGGGTTCCTTCCAGGGGTGGCCCAGGAGCATGGAGGAATCATCGTCCACGGGGCCAAACTCCTGTTCGCATACTGCGAGGCGACGGTCCCGAAGCTGACCGTGATCACGCGGAAGGCATACGGCGGCGCATACGACGTCATGTCGTCGAAGCACATCCGGGGAGATCTGAACCTCGCCTGGCCGACGGCCGAGATCGCGGTCATGGGGCCGAAGGGGGCCGTCGAGATCCTCTACCGGAAGGAAATCGGCGAGGCGGACGACCCGGCAGCACTTACGGCCGAGCTCGAGGAGGAATTCCGTGAGAAGTTCGCGCATCCGTATCTCGCAGCCCGTCGCGGATTCGTCGATGACGTGATCGATCCTCGCGAGACCCGGGCACGCTTGATTTCCGGTCTCCAGATGCTCGCCAACAAGCGCGACCGCAATCCACCGCGGAAACACGGAAACATTCCGCTCTGATGAGCGGGAGGAGGCTGGAGTCGCAATGCCTGGCTATCACTGGCTGCCCGACCGGCTGAAGGTCCGGGCACAGGCCCGGCGTGGTCGCATGGACGCTGTCGCGCTGCACAGACAGATCCCGGTGTTATCCGGGCTGGAATCGGCGCCCGACCGCATCATTCCGGACATCGTAGAGAGACACGTCGAATATATTCGTACGACAGGAACAAACGCAGAAATGGCGGCGTCGATCGAGCTCTGCCGGTTTCTCGTCCGCTGGTGCGAGGCAAATCGCCCCGGACGAATCGCGGACCTTGGCTCCGGGATTACGTCGTGGACCCTGAGGACCTGGCGGGATTCCGAATGCCGGACCTGCGAGGTCGTCTCCGTTGATGACAACCCGACCTGGCTGGACCGCTCGCGGGAATTTTCTGCAGCAGCCGGCACCGGCGAAGACGGTTTCCTCATCTGGGGTCAGTTTCTCGAGGGCCCCGCGGTGGAAACGAGATTCGATCTCGTAGTCTACGACTTCGGTAGCGTTCGTGATCGAGCTGCCCTGATGCAGCGGGCATATGACCTCGTCGCTCCGGGCGGCGCGATCGTGTGCGATGACATCCAGAAGGCGAGGATCTGGCGCGCGGCCCGGACTGCCACACGCAGGTCCGGGTTCTCCGGATTGAGTCTCCGAGAAGAGACCCTGGATTCGGCAGGCCGTTTTGCCTGGCTGGCCCGGCACCCCGGTCGGGTCGGCTGAGAACAAAGGTCTGGAGAGATCATGTTCGAGAAGGTCCTCGTTGCGAATCGAGGTGAGATCGCGCTTCGCGTCGTGCGAGCCTGCCAGGAACTCGGAGTAACGGCGGTGGCGGTCTATTCCGAGCCCGACGAGTTCTCCCCCCATGTTCTGACGGCGGAACAGGCGATGCCGATCGGTCCGGCCTCAGCGGCAGAAAGCTACCTCGACATCGACCGTATCCTGGAAGCTGCCCGGATGAGTGGTGCGGAGGCGATCCATCCCGGCTACGGCTTTCTGGCCGAGAACCCCGAATTCGCCCGGCGTGTGGAAGCGGCAGGTCTCGTGTTCATCGGGCCGTCCCCAGCAGCCATCCTGGCAATGGGAGACAAGACCGAGGCCCGGGCTCTGATGATCGAGGCGTCAGTCCCGGTCGTTCCGGGAAGCGAAGGTCCGATCGCGACCCCCGAAGAAGCACGCGACGAGGCCGAGCGCCTCGGATATCCGGTTCTCCTGAAGGCCGCTGCGGGTGGTGGTGGAAAGGGGATGCGAATCGTCGAGTCCGAGGCGGAACTGGAACGTGCCTTCGAAGCTGCGACCCGTGAAGCCGGACAGGCGTTCGGGGACCCGCGCGTCTACATGGAGCGTTATCTCACCGCGCCGCGCCACATCGAGATCCAGGTGCTCGCCGATGCCGCCGGCCGCACGATCCACCTGGGCGAGCGGGAATGCTCGATTCAGCGACGTCACCAGAAGCTGATTGAGGAAGCTCCGTCTCCGGCGATCGACCCGGAAACGCGCTCCCGAATGGGAGATGTCGCAGTAGCCGCCGCGCGGGCGGTCGACTACGTCGGCGCCGGTACCGTCGAGTTCATGTACGAGAACGGGGAGTTCTTCTTCCTCGAGATGAACACACGGATTCAGGTCGAGCACCCGGTGACCGAGCTGGTTACCGGGGTCGATCTCGTGGGCTGGCAGATCCGCATAGCAGCGGGGGATGAGCTGGATGTGGAGGTGGATCCAGGCTGGCCTGCCGGCCACGCGATCGAGTGCAGGATCAGCGGTGAGGATCCATTCCAGGGATTCTTCCCGTCCACCGGTCGTGTTGAGTCTCTCTACGTGCCCACCGGACCGGGTGTTCGCTGGGACGGGGGGATCGCCAGGGGATTCGAGGTCGGCCTGCACTATGACCCGCTACTGGCCAAGCTGATCGTTCATGCGCCGACGCGTGAACAGGCAATCGTTCGGATGCGGCGCGCTCTGCGGGAACTCCAGATCGAGGGTGTCCGGACGACGCAGCCGTTTCACCTTGCCGTGATGGATGAGCCGGACTTCCTGCACGGCCGGATTTCGATCCGCTACATCGAGGACCACCCGGACTTGTTGAGCGATGGCGCAGCCGACTGGCAGGTCCGTGCAGCGACCGCGGCGGCGGTGTTGCTCGAGGAAGAGCGGCGACAGAGCGGGGCGGCTCCGGGCCGCCCCGCTGTCCAGGCTGACCCTGAATCGACTTCGGATGGACGAACGGCATGGCAGAGGGTATTCGACCCGCGGTGACCGAGCCGGAGAGAAGATCTCGGCACGATCCTGGCACCATCATCGAACTCCAGATCGACTCGCTTGCGACCGGCGGCGAAGGGGTCGGACGGGAAGCGGATGGGCGGGTTGTGTTTGTTCCTCGCACGGCTCCCGGCGATCTGGTGCAAGCCCGCCTGGTGGTGTCCCGGAAGCGTTGGGCCAGGGGCGAACTCGTCGAACTGCTCGTGTCGGGACCGGGGCGGCGGCAGGCTCCGTGTCCCCTGTACGACCGGTGTGGCGGCTGCGCGATTCAGCACCTGGACATCGAGGCGCAACGGGAGTCGAAACGGAGAATCGTGTCGGACACCCTGCGCAGAATCGGTGGGGTGAAGCTGGATGTGCCTCAGCTGGAGTCCGCGGGTCCCGAGTTGGGCTATCGCAACCGTATTACGTTAACACTGCGACGTACGACCGAAGGAGTCCGTGCGGGCTACCGGGCGCACGGCAACCCGGATGAGGTTGTGGATGTCCCCGACTGCCTGCTGGCCGAGGAGCCGGTCCGGCGGGCGCTGCGAGAGTTGCGGGCAGCGTGGGGTGACGACGCCCGCCTGCTCCCGGGAGGGGATGAGCTGCGGATCACGATCCGGGCGGGTGCTGGAGGTGACATCGCTCTGTGGGTGCAGGGTGGAGATTCAGACCGGCCCGGCGAGCCGGAGACGATCGCGCGCTCGATCACCGGCCTGGCGTCCTACGTATGGACGGATTCGCGGGGATCGCGACTCGGTCTTGCAGGCTCCGAGCGCTTCCGGGACAGTTGGCAGGGGACGTGGTTCGCTCTCGGTCCGGAGTCCTTCCTGCAGGTGAACCGAAGTGTGTCGGTCGCGATGGACCGGTATCTGGACCAGCTCGTCGGCCCGCGCGACGGCCTCCGGGTAGCCGACCTGTACTCCGGCGTTGGTGCGCGGGCGCTGCGCTGGGCACGCGAAGGCGCCAGTGTGACGGCAGTAGAGTCGGACGCGGATGCGTGCGTCGCGGCGAGCCTGGCAGCCGAGGAATCCGGGCTCGAAATCCGGGTGGTCTGCGCACCGGTCGAGGCTGCGGAGGAGAGCTACGCCGAGTCGGAAGTCGTCGTAGTGAACCCGCCACGAGCCGGATTGGCGGCGAGCGTTGCGGAGACACTGGTAGACGTGGGCACCCTGCGTGGACTGGCATACGTGAGTTGCGATCCGGCGACACTCGCCCGGGACCTGGCACGCCTGTCTCCTGCGTTCAAGCCGGTCGACATGCGGGCGTTCGACGCCTTCCCGCAGACGGCGCATGTTGAAACCGTGGTCTGGCTCGAGCGTGACGATGCGAGTTCATCCCGGGGAACGGAGATGCAGTGAGGTACTTTGTCACCGTAGATGATCGCGAACACACCGTGGAGATCGACGCGGGAAGAATGAGCCTGGGTGGCCATCTGGTCGACGTGGAGCTCGCCAGTCTTCCTGGAACCGATCGTCGGCACCTTCGAATGGACGATCGATCGGTGTCGCTGTTCGCTCGCCTGCAGTCGGATGGCTGGCTCATCGAGCTGGAAGGACGCGGTTTCCTGGTTCGTGTGGAAGATGAACGTGCTCGGCACATAAGGGATCTTGCCTCCGTCGCCGCACCGCTGGAAACGCACCGGGAGGTACGCGCACCGATGCCGGGCCTGATCGTCAAAGTGGAGGTGGAGGTCGGCCAGGAGGTGGAAAAAGGGGCCGGGCTCATTGTGATGGAAGCGATGAAGATGGAGAACGAGTTGAGGGCCGATTCGGGCGGAACGGTCAGGGAAGTCAGGGTGAAACCCGGCCAGACCGTCAATCGCGACGATCTGCTCGTCGTTCTCGAATAGCGGAAGAGGGACAGATGGAGTCGAGTGATCGAGAGCAGCGCTTCCGGACGCCGTCCGACATCGAAGTCCGGGCGGTATATGGACCCGCGGACATGGAGCTGGATCCGGCAGTGGATCTCGGGGATCCCGGGTCATTTCCGTTCACCCGGGGAGTGTATGCGGACATGTACCGCGGCCGGCCGTGGACGATGCGCCAGTATGCCGGATTCGGAACCGCGGCCGAGACCAACAACCGGTTCCGTTTCCTGCTCGATCAGGGCCAGACAGGACTGTCGGTAGCGTTTGACCTTCCCACGCAGATGGGTCTCGACTCCGACGATCCGCTTGCGGACGGGGAGGTGGGTCGGGTCGGAGTGGCGATCGACACGCTGGACGACATGGAACTTCTGTTTGACCGGATTCCGCTCGATCGCGTGAGCACGTCGATGACGATCAACGCGACGGCCGCCGTTCTCCTTGGTCTGTACGTCGCGGTCGCGGATCGTCGAGGAATCCCCCGCGAGCGGCTCAGCGGCACCGTCCAGAACGACATCCTCAAGGAGTTCATCGCGCGCGGAACCTATATATACCCGGTCGAACCCAGCCTGAGACTCGTGACGGACATCTTCGATTTCTGCGCCAGGGAGCTGCCCCGCTGGAACAGCATATCCATCAGCGGCTATCACATGCGCGAAGCCGGATCCACTGCGGCGCAGGAAATCGCGTTTACGCTCGGAAACGCCCGGGAGTACGTTCGACGAGCCCTGCGCCGTGGGCTGGAGCTCGAGCAGTTCGCTCCGCGGTTGAGTTTCTTTTTCGCGGCTCACAACGATCTGTTCGAAGAGGTCGCGAAGTTCCGCGCTGCGCGGCGGCTGTGGGCAGGTATGATGAGGGAGGAATTCGGGGCGTCGGATCGGAGCGCTCGTCTACGTTTTCATACACAGACCGGCGGATCGACTCTTACGGCCCAGCAGCCGCTGAACAACGTCGTGCGCGTAACGATTCAGGCGCTGTCAGCCGTACTCGGGGGAACGCAATCACTGCACACGAACGGGTTTGACGAAGCGCTGGCGTTGCCGGGAGAGGAAGCGGCCAGACTGGCTCTCCGGACCCAGCAGGTCATCGCGGAGGAGTCCGGAGTGGCCTCGACCGTCGATCCCCTGGCTGGATCGTGGTACGTGGAATGGCTGACCGACGAACTCGAGCGCCGTGCGGTACGATACCTCGAGCAGCTTGATGAGCTCGGGGGGGCTGCCGCAGCGATCCCGTTCATGAGCGAGGAGATTCACCAGGCCGCGTACCGCTGGCAGCTCGAGTTGGAGAGCGGAGAACGGCAGATCGTCGGCGTGAACTGCTATGAAGAGGATGAAACTCCGCTGGATCTTCCGCAGCCCGACTTCGGCGCGCTGGGGCGCGCGCAGACCGACCGTCTGGCGGCGGTGCGTATGGCCCGCGATGATGCCGCGGTTCAGAACGCGCTCAGAGAAGTGGAGCGGACGGCCGTCACCGGCGGGAATCTCGTGCCAGTGATCGTCGAAGCGGTGAAGGTCCGTGGCACACTGGGAGAGATCAGCGCCGTTCTGAAGGCACTGTGGGGTTCGTATCAGGGCACGTGAACGATTCAGCAGATTCGTGATTGCACTGGAAGAGGGGACTGATGCCGACATATGAATACAAGTGCGATAGTTGCGGGATTGAGTTCGAGCGGTTTCAGAGGATCAGCGACGATCCGATCAAGGTATGTCCGGAATGTGGCGGTGAGGTGCAGCGGCTGATTTCGATCGGGGGCGGCCTCGTGTTCAAAGGACCCGGCTTCTACGCGACCGACTACGGCAGCGCCAGCTCAGGCAGAGGCGGGTCGGACAAGCCTCCTGCAAAGGACGCAAAGGATGGAGCGTCCGGCGGGAAGGACGGAAATGCATCGACCGGCGGGGACGGCTCGAATGGCGGAAGCTGAACTCGGCGTTCCGGCGCCTGCCGCTCTTGTTGCCGCTTTGCAGGCGGCGGTGCACGAGCTCGGAGCTCCTTCGACCTTCACCCCTATGCTGGACCGCCCGGGCGATCCCGCGCACGGGGACCTGACGACGAACGCTGCTCTCGTGCTGGCGGGTGCTCTCAAGCGGCCGCCGCGCGAGATAGCTGACGACATAGCCGCTCGCCTCGCCGTCGGGACGCCGGGTGTCACCTCAGTTGAAGTGGCAGGCCCTGGCTTTCTCAACTTCCGTCTCGACGATCGACTGGTGTGGTCCGAGCTGGCCCTGGTCGCTCCGGCCGACACGCGCTGGGGTCATTCCGAATCCGATAGTCCAGAGCGTGTCAACGTCGAATTCGTCTCGGCGAATCCGACGGGTCCGCTGCATGTAGCTCACGGAAGGGGGGCCGCGATCGGTGATGCTGTCGCTTCTCTGCTTGAGTGGACCGGCCACTTCGTAGAGCGGGAGTTCTACGTGAACGACGCCGGGCGTCAGATCGAGTTGCTCGGGCTGTCGATCGACGCGCGTCTCCGGCAGGCGCGGGGGGAGCATGTCGATGTGCCCGAGGGGGGCTACCAGGGAGCCTATGTAGCCGAGCTTGCAGCGAGGCTGGAAGTGGAGCACGATCTGGAAGAGTTGTCGGCGGTCGCGGAGGCGGAGCGGATTCCGGAGCTGTCGCGACGTGCCAGCGATGCGCTGCGGGAAGATCAGGCCAGGGACCTCGAGCAGTTCGGTGTTCGGTTCGATCACTGGTTCGCCGAGAGCCAGCTGTTCGGCGGTGGGGAAGTACAGGCTCTCCTGTCTCGCCTCGAGGCAGGAGACGCTGCCTATCGTGAAGACGGTGCGCTGTGGCTCCGAACTACGGCGCACGGGGATGAGAAGGACCGGGTGCTGGTAAAGGGGGACGGTTCTCACACCTATTTCGTGTCTGACATTGCCTATCATCTCGATAAGAAAGCGCGGGGCTTCGATCGCGCGATCGACGTATGGGGGGCAGATCACCACGGCCACGTTCTCAGAATGAAAGCCGCACTCGGGGCCAACGGCATCGATCCCGAGTTTCTCGAGGTGATCATTATCCAGCTCGTCACCATCTTGCAGGGTGGGGAAGAAGTGAGGATGAGCAAGCGGGCCGGGACATTCGTCACGCTGCGCGACCTGTACGAGGAAACCGGTCCGGACGTGGCGCGGTACTTCTTCCTTATGCGACGGGCCGAAGTACCGATGACATTCGATCTGGACCTGGCTCTCGACACGTCGGAGAAGAACCCTGTATACAAGATTCAGTACGCGCACGCCCGAATGTGCAGGATCTTCGAGCGAGCAGCTGTGGACCCCACGTCGCTCTCGCCGACGGCCGACGGGTTCTCTGCGCTCCTGTTCCCTTCCGAGCGGGAGGTCGCGAAGACCATTCTGCGTTTCCCGGAAATCGTAGCGTCGGCTGCCAGGGCGCGCGCTCCCTACCAGGTCTGCAACTTTCTCGAAGAACTCGCCAGCGTGGTGAACAGCTGGTACCACGAGGGCAACACGGACCCTGATCGCCGTGTCCTCGCGGAGGGACCGGCACGCGATGCACGCCTGGGGCTGGCCAATGCGGTGAGAATCACTCTTCGGCAGGGCCTGACGCTGCTCGGGCTGACTGCCCCCGATCGCATGATTCGCGAGGAAGACGCGACGTGAGCGGGAGTTCGGGGCACGAACGCGGCAAAGGCCCGATCACTTATCGGGATGCCGGTGTCGATCTGCGGGCGGCGGAGAGCCTTACCGGGCGGATTGCGGACCTCGTGGACAGCACACGAACTGCTTCATCCGGGGGCGCGTTCGGCTCGTTCGGAGGCAGGTTCCATCTCCCCGGCGCGTCGGAGCTCGTCGCCAGCGCGGACGGAGTCGGGACGAAGGTGCTCGTCGCGGCGCGTGCGGGAGTGCATGACACGGTGGGTGAGGATCTCGTAAACCACTGTGTCAACGACATCCTCGCCGAGGGTGCAGAGCCGTTGTTCTTCCTCGACTACTTCGCGTGTGGGCAGCTGGATCCGACGGTCGCGTACCAGGTGATCGAAGGCGTGGTCCGGGGGTGCACGGCGAACGGCTGTGCACTGCTCGGGGGAGAGACCGCGGAGATGCCGGGTGTGTATGAACCGGGCGTCTACGACCTGGCCGGTTTCATTGTCGGCCGGCGAGTGTTCGACCTTCCGGGGCGTGCCGGAGTCCGCCCTGGTGATCGGCTCGTCGCCCTGCCGTCGTCGGGCCTGCACACGAACGGCTACAGTCTTGCCAGGAAAGTGCTGTTCCAGCGGCTGGGTCTCGGACCGGAAGACCCGTACCCTCAGCTCTTGGGCGAGACGGTGGGGCAGGCTCTTCTGAGAGTCCACAGATCGTATCTGGAGCCCCTGCGCGGTGTGCTCGAGGCAGGCGCCGTCCGCGCCCTGGCCCATATTACCGGTGGGGGCATTCCCGGAAATCTGTCTCGGGTTCTACCGGAGGATGCCGACGCAGTCGTGAATCTCGACTCCTGGACGCCGCCTCCGCTGTTCCGTGTGCTCGCCTCTGAGAGTGGACTATCGGATTCCGACCTGTACGAGACTCTGAACATGGGGGTCGGGATGATCGTCGTGGTCCCGGAGGAGAGGTTCGACGAGGTGCTGACGGACGCCAGTATTCGTGCCGCGGAAGGATTCGCCTGCGGCGAGATCCGGGCCGGAAACGGGTCTGTGTTGCTGTCGCGAGCGGAATGAGCGTCGCCGGTTCTCAGGATGTCATATGGATGCGTCGAGCGATTGATCTCGCCCGGGGAGGGTGGGGACAGACCCATCCGAATCCGCTCGTTGGCGCGGTCATCGTGGTGGACGACCAGGTGGTCGGCGAGGGCTTCCACCACCGATTCGGCGGAGCACACGCGGAGGTCGAGGCGATCAGGCAGGCGGGTGACCGGGCTCGCGGAGCGACGCTGTATGTAACGCTCGAGCCCTGCGCGCATGCTGGAAAGACGCCTCCGTGCTGCCGTTCGATCGTGAATGCGGGAATCCGACGAGTCGTGTATGCCACCTCTGATCCACACCCGGAAGCGGCAGGTGGCGCGGTCGAGCTCGACGCAGAAGGGCTCGACGTGACCGGCGGTGTGCTGGCCGGACAGGCGGCGGAAATCAACGCCGCGTTCCTGTGGTGGCACCGGCGTCAGGCATCCTTCGTGGCCCTGAAGCTCGCCGTGTCGCTCGACGGGAAGATCGCGGAACGCGAGGGCGTTCGAACCGGTCTGACTGGAGCCGAGGCCCGGTATGAAGTCATGCGGTTGCGTGCTGCGCACGACGCGATCCTGGTAGGAGCGGGCACGGTGCGGGTCGACGACCCGTTGCTCACGGTTCGGGACATTCCCGCTCCGCGAACGGCTCCGCTCCGGGTCGTGCTCGATTCCGGTGCGCGCCTGGCGCTCGCTTCCAGGCTTGTCAGCACGGCCGCGGACGCCCCGGTCCTGGTGCTGGTCGGCCACGACGCGGATCCGTCTCGCGTCGCGGCGTTGAGGGACTCGGGAGTCGAGGTTCAGGGGATCGAGCGAAACCACGGATTCGGGCTGAGCCTGCCGGCGGCGCTCGACGCGCTGAAGGAGCGGGGGCGCACTGCCGTTCTGTGCGAGGGAGGTGCGAAACTGGCAGCCTCACTGCTGGTCGGGGGACACGTGCAGCGGATTCACTGGTTCGTCGCTCCGCGCATGATCGGACCGGGCGGAGTCGATGCCCTCGCCATGCAGGTCCCTGACGCGGGATCGTGGCGCCTGAGGAGCTGCAGGGCTCTGGGCGATGACGTGGTGATCGAATGGAATCACACGGAGCTGGAAGCCGTTACAAGAGAGATGTGACATGTTCACGGGTCTGGTGGAAACGGTCGGTACGATAGAGTCGCGCGAGGAATTCGACCGGGGGGTGCGTTTTCGCCTCATTGCGCCCGGATTCGCGGAGACGCTGTCCGACGGAGAGAGCGTGGCGCTCGACGGGGTGTGCCACACGGTGTTCGACGTCGATGTCTCGAGCCAGAGCTTCAGGTTCGAGTCGATACGCACGACTCTTTCACGGACGACGCTCGGCGAGTTCGAGCCGGGTCGTGCGGTGAACCTGGAACGAGCGATCCGGGCCGGGGACCCGATGGGTGGACACCTTGTCCAGGGGCATGTCGACGGGACGGGCGAGATGACAGAAGTCGAGACGGCGGGCGAGACCGTGTTTCTCCGCGTCCGGCTTCCGCAGGAGGTCCGGCGCTTGACCGTGCTGTATGGATCGATCGCGATTGACGGAATCAGCCTTACGGTGAACCGCCTGATGGATGATGTCGCGGAAGTCGCGATCATTCCGTATACATTCCAGCATACGAACGTCAGCCGCCTCCGATCCGGAGATCGGGTCAATCTGGAGGCGGACATGATCGGCAAGTACGTGGATCGGCTCCTCGAGCCGTATCGTAGCACCGGGATCTCGGCCGTGCGGGTCGGGGGCCGGACTGAACCGTAGGTCGATTCGGGAGTGGATTCGTGCCGTCGCTGCTAGATACCAAAGTACAGGAAGCGATTGACCAGATCCGCGACGGCGGACTGGTCATCATCGCCGATGATGAAGACAGGGAAAACGAGGGAGACCTGGTGTGCGCCGCCGACAAGGTGACGCCCGAGATCATCAATTTCATGGCGACGCACGGGCGTGGCCTGATCTGTCTCACTCTGGACCCGGAGATCGCTGACCACCTGGACCTCCCTCTGATGTCCGACGGGCGCAACTCAGACCCGAATGGAACCGCGTTCACGGTTTCGATCGACGCGACGATCGACCAGGGAGTTTCGACGGGAATAAGTGCGGGGGACAGGGCACGGACGATCCAGGTCGCCGTGGACCCCGGGTCTCATCCGTCGGACCTCATGCGACCCGGGCACATCTTCCCGCTCAGGGCGAAGCGGGGTGGCGTGCTCCAGCGCGTCGGACAGACGGAAGCGTCCGTCGATATCGCGCGGCTGGCGGATTGCGCGCACGCCGGCGTGATCTGTGAGATCCTCAACGAGGACGGCACGATGGCACGCCGTCCTGAGCTTGAGCTGTTCTCGAAGGAGCACGGGCTCCCCTTCATCACGGTCGCGGACCTGATCGCCTATCGGTTGAGTCACGAGCGCCTCGTCCATCGAGTTGCCGAGGCGATGCTCCCCACGCCATTCGGCGAGTTCCGCATCGTCGGATACCGGAACGACGTCGATCAGCGGGAGCACATCGCCCTCGTGTTCGGAGATGTGAAGGACCGCGAAGACGTTCTCGTGCGAGTGCACTCGAAGTGCCTGACGGGAGATGTGTTCGGGTCGGAGCGTTGCGATTGCCAGGCGCAGCTTCAGACGGCGATGAGACTGGTGGTAGAGGATGGTAGCGGCGTCGTGGTGTACCTCGATCAGGAAGGACGGGGCATCGGGCTGCTCAACAAGCTGCGGGCCTACGAGCTGCAGGATCAGGGCCTCGACACGGTTGAAGCGAACGAGCACCTGGGCTTTGCGCCCGATCTGCGCAATTACGGCATTGGTGCGCAGATCCTGGTCGATCTTGGTTTGAAGACGGTCCGGATGATGACGAATAACCCGAAGAAACTGAGCGGGCTCGAGGGGTTCGGTCTGGAAATCACGGGTCGGGTACCGCTGGAAGCCGACGTCACGGAGCGGAACCAGGAGTATCTGAAGGCGAAGCGGGACAAGCTCGGGCACCTGCTCGGCACCTCGTGACGGGCAGGACGGATGGGTCGCGGAGCGCGACCAACCTTCGTGTAGGCCTCGTCGTCAGCCGATTCAACGAGGCGGTGACGCTCGCGATGGAAGAAGCTGCCCGGAATACCCTCGTCCGAGCGGGCGTGACCGACGATCGCATCGAAACACACTACGTTCCCGGTGCCTGGGAGTTGCCCCTGTGCGTCAGCTGGTTGCTTGACCGCGGCGGGCTCGACGGCGTCGTGGCGCTCGGTTGTGTGATCCGGGGCGAAACGCCCCATTTCGAGTACGTCTCGCTCGGCGCCACGACGGGTCTCGAGTCCGTGGCCCGGAAGTACGGAATTCCCGTCGGTTTCGGGCTTCTCACTACGGACACGGCGGATCAGGCCCGGGCCCGGGCCGGCGGATCCAGGGGAAACAAGGGCGAAGAAGCGGCACTCGCGGTCCTGGAGATGTGCGAGCTCGCAGCGAGTATTCGATGACCACCCGGAACCCCAGGTCGCGTGCCCGGAGCTGGGCGCTGCAGGTGCTGTACGCCTGGGACGTTTCCGGAGCGCAGGATGATCTGGCTGGATTTGCTGCACGCGTGTTCGCTCAGCGGAGCATCTCCCCCCGGTACCGTCCGTATTCCGTGGAACTCATCGAGGCCCTGTCGGAGCGCCTGCCTGCCGTGGATTCGAGAATCCGGGACCACCTGTCCAACTGGCGACTGGAGCGCCTGACAGTGATCGACCGGGGAATCCTCCGCCTCGCGACTGTTGAGCTTATGGCGATGTCTGATGTCCCGCCGAAGGTGGCGATACACGAGGCGATTCGACTCGCCGAGCGGTACGGGACAGAGGAGAGTCCGAGATTCGTGAATGGCGTGCTCGACGCCGTCGCGCGTAGCCTGAACAGGCCCGACTGACGGTACGAGACATGCGGATCCTGGTGGTCAACTGGCAGGATCGGGAGAACCCCAGAGCGGGGGGAGCCGAGATCCACCTGCATGAAATCTTCGGACGTCTCGCGGCCCGAGGCCATGAGGTCACGCTGCTGTGCTCGGGATGGGCGGGCGCTCCCGCGGAGACCCGGCTGGACGGTATCCGCATCGTTCGCACGGGCACGCGCTATACGTTCGCCCTCCACGCCCGGTCGGCGTTTCAGGACCGGCTTGGTGGCGGGCTGGGATTCGACGTGATCGTCGAAGATGTGAACAAATGTCCCCTGTTCTGTCCGTACTGGTCGTCCAGGCCGGTCGTGGCGCTGGTTCCTCACCTGTTCGGGGCCACGGCGTTTCGCCAGGAGCTGCCGCCCGTCGCGTCGGTGGTATGGGCTGCCGAGAGACTGATGCCGGCGGCTTACCGGAATTCACCGGTCTTAGTAATCTCAGAGAGTACGGCGGAAGATCTGGTGAAGAGGGGATTCCGGAGAGAGCAGATCGAAGTCAGCTATCCGGGGATCGACCACGCGTTCTACACCGTGGATTCCTCGGTACAGCGATTCGAGCGACCGACGCTGGTGTACGCAGGGCGTCTTCAGAGATATAAAAGTCTGGACGTGGTACTGAGAGCTCTGGCGCTGCTGGTGAAGCGTGGGACCGGGGTCCGGTTCCACATCGCGGGACAGGGAGAAGACCGCGGTAGACTTGAGTCGCTCACCGATTCACTCGGCCTGCGCGACCTCGTGAGCTTTCCGGGGTACGTTTCGGAGGAGGATAAACGCGAACTCCTGCGCAGGGCATGGGTGAATGTCTATCCCTCGCCGAAAGAAGGTTGGGGGATCAGCAACGTCGAGGCCGCTGCCTGCGGCACACCGTCGCTCGCCAGCGACGCACCGGGTCTGCGGGAGTCGGTCGTAGACGGGAAATCTGGATTCCTCATCCCGCATGGAAACGTAGAAGAATGGGCTGACAGGATCGCATTGCTGTGCGGGGATCCACAGTTGCGCGAGCGACTGGGGGTCGGTGCGATCGAACATGCTGCACGGTTTACGTGGGAGGAGACGGCGGACGAGACGGAATCCTTGATTCGAACCGCTATCTGAACCGAAGGGAGAAACGCGATGCAGATCATCATCTCGGGCCGGAACGTGGATGTCGCCGACGGTCTTCGGACGCATATCGAGGATCGGTTCGCAAGGCTCTCGCGCTTTGAGTCGCGGGCATCTCGAGTGGAAGTGACCCTGGCCGAGGAGAAGAACCGCAGCATCGCAGAAGCCGTGTTGAGCGTTGATGGAGCCGGAACGATGTTCGCCAAGGCGGAGGCACCGGAGGTCCGGACCGCAGTGGACCGGCTGTACGACAAGCTGTCGAAAAGGGCCAAGAAGGGTCGGGACATGCGCCGGAGCCATAAATCGCCTGATCTCGGGCCGTTTCCGGCGCGGGAAGGAGAGTCGGACGAGTGACGGTCCTGACCGTTGCCGAACTGCTGGATCGCCGCGGCGATCTGCTCGAGTTGGATCTCGTTGCAGGCGAAGCGGGGCTCGATCGACAGATCACGGGTGCAGACATTTCAAGTCCGGGGCTGGTACTCGCGGGCTTTACCGACCGGTTCCCGAAGTGCCGGTCGCAGGTGCTCGGCGAGACGGAGATCATGTATCTGAGATCTCTGGACGGTGACCGGCGGGCGAAGGTGTTGCGGGGGTTCCTTGAGAATGACCTCCCCTGTGTGATCGTGACCAAGGGGCTGGAATTGCCGTCCGAGCTCGTCAGCCTGGCGGAGGAGTTGTCGGTACCTCTTCTCAGCTCTTCGCTCAAGACAGGAGAGTTCTTTCAGCGGATCAAGCCATTCCTGGAAAATGAGTTCGCGCCGTCGACCGCGATTCACGGTTCGGTCGCCGATGTCTACGGCGTCGGATTGCTGTTCGTCGGTCAGAGCGGCATCGGGAAGAGCGAGTGCGTTCTGGACCTGGTGGAGCGGGGACATCGACTCGTAGCCGACGATGTCGTCCTTGTACGCCAGCGGGGTGTGGATGTCCTGATCGGAAGAGCGATCGAGCATCAGCAGTTTCACATGGAGATCCGGGGCATCGGGATCATCGACGTGAGGGCCCTGTTCGGAATCCGCTCCGTTCGGCAGCAGAAACGGATCGAGGTGGTGGTCCAGCTCGAGCACTGGAGCGACGAGGCGACCTATGACCGGACCGGTCTCGCACAGGACACCACGAAAATCCTGGGCGTCGAGGTCCCGCGTGTGGTGATTCCGCTGAATCCGGGCAAGAACATCACCGTGATCAGCGAAGTCGTGGCCATGCGCCACCTGCTTCGCTATGCGGGCGTTGACTCCGCCAAGCTGTTCGAGCAGAACCTCAAGGCTCTGATGCAGCCGGTGCGGGACTACCTCGAAGAGGACAACGAGTGACGGAGGTCGCGGGCGTCGTAGTGGCGCACGCGGGCCTCGCGGCGGCGCTGATCGAGGCTGCAGAGAGAATCTCGGGGATCGAGGGCGCGTTGACGGCTATTTCCAATGACGGTCTGGCGCCGGATGCTCTGCATGCCAGGATAGCGGAGGTGGTCGGTGACGGCCCCGCAATCCTGTTCACTGACCTGGCGAGTGGGAGTTGCACGTTTGCCTGTAGTTCCGTGTTCCGCACTCACCCGGCGCTCGCCGTGGTGACCGGGACCAACCTGGCAATGCTGATCGACTTTCTATTCAACAGGGATCAAGAGCTCCCGGAGCTGGCCCGCAGAGTCGTAGAGAAGGGACGCTCGGGTTCGACGGCGCTGTTTCCAGAGGGAGAGCGTGATGCCGCTGGACCTGTTTCGGATTGACGAGCGCCTGCTACACGGGCAGGTGATTGTTGGCTGGGGCATGCGCCTGCATCTCGACTATTACGTCATCGTCGACGACGATGTGGCGGCGAACGAATGGGAATCCGACCTCTATGCTGCGGGACTGCCGGCCGGGGTCGATGCGGATTTCGTGTCGGTGAAGGATGCGGTCGCTCGATTCGAAGAATTCGACGCCCGCCCGGGGCGAGGAGCGCTTCTCACCCGGATCCCGGGACCGATGCGTGAGCTTGCAGAAGCCGGTCTGCTCGACGGAAGACGAGTGAACGTCGGCGGCTTGCACGCGGGACAGGAGAGACGGCGCGTTCTCCCTTACGTACACCTGGCTTCCAGGGACGTGGCTGACCTGGAGGCGATTGCGGAACGGTCCGGAAGGCTCACAGCCCGGGACCTGCCGGCGGCGCGCGAGGTATCGCTGGAGGAGTTGATCCGTGCCGCTCGGTGAGATTCCGCTTCACACGACGAGCTGGCTGATTCTGGTCGCGCTCGGGGGCGTTCTGGCCGTTGATTCGGTCTCCTGGCCGCAGGTCATGATCTCCCGCCCTCTGGTTTCGGCGACACTTGGTGGCTGGGTGATGGGCGATCCGGCGGCAGGTTTCCTCGTCGGTGCTCTGCTCGAGCTCCTGAGCCTTCGGCACCCACCCTTCGGGGCGGCGAGCTACCCTGATACCGGTCCCGCGGGGCTCGTTGCAGGCTGCGCGTACGCAGCCGTCGGAACGGACTCGTTGGGGTCTCTGGTGGCTGCCATTCTCGCCGGTTGGGCGGTCGGCTGGATTGGAGCTGTAAGCGTTCAACTCCGTCGGCGAGGCAACGAACGGCTGCTGAGTCCGGAAGCTGAACTCGCGGCACGGCCCGAGCTCCTGGAGAAGCGGCACAAGACGGCTGTTCGGCTCGATGCTGTTCGGGGCGCCTTGCTCACGGCGGGCTTTCTGGTGCCCGCCCTCGTTGCCGCGGCGTGGGTAGTTGAACAACCCGAGTCGGTTCTCGCCACGGTCTGGGGTGCCGCGATGCTGGTAACGGCGCTTGCCGCCGCGGCCGGTGCGGGAGGGCGCACGAGCTCGTTCGGGGTTGGCGGCTGGCCGCTGTTGTTCGCCGGCGCCGCGCTGGGTGGGCTGATTGCGGGGGTCGTCGGATGAAACCACTCCGGCAGGACCTCGTAACCGCCTGGTGGCGGACCTTTGCCGTTCAGGGATCGTGGAATTACCGTACGATGATCGGTGGCGGCATGGCGTTCGCCATGTTGCCGCTGCTGCGCAGGATCTATGCGGGTGATCCTGTGCGGTTCAGCGAAGCGATTACCCGGCAGCTGGGCGCGTTCAATTCGCATCCCTATCTCGCCGGCATGGCCGTCGGCGCCCTTGCGCGGGCTGAGTTCGAGGGGGAGAGCGCTGAGCGCGTGGAGCGGTTCCGAGCAGCGCTGAGCGGACCGCTGGGCACGGTGGGCGATCGCCTGATCTGGGCGAGTTGGCGGCCGGCGTGCCTTCTCGTCGCAATCGCTGCGTTCGGCCTGGGTCTCGGCCCGATCTGGTCGGTGATCCTGTTCCTGGCGACGTACAACGTGGGGCACATCGCGATCCGGGTGTGGGGATTCCGACGAGGCTGGATGGATGGGCTCGCCGTCGGCCAGGCACTCCATGAGCGGTGGCTGGATATCGTTCCGAAGGTCCTCGCGCCCGTGATCCTGCTGCTGCTTGGGCTGGACGCCGTTCTGTTGAGCCGCAAGGTGCTGGATGTCGTCGAGTGGCACGGGTTTTTCGCCGGGCTCGCCCTGGTCGCGGCGTTCGTGTCCTTGATGGCCTTCCGGTGGCCGCGTCGGACAGGACGGATCGCGGTCGCGCTCGTTCTGTCGATACCGCTTGTATGGATCCTGATCGCAACGCTGAACGGATAATCGGAGAGGTACGAATTGCTCAACGGTGATGTGACACGGAACGATGGCGAGTCGGCGGTGGAACGTACCGTTCGGATATCGAACAGACTGGGCCTTCACGCGCGCCCGGCAGCCGAGTTCGTGAAGCTGTCGTCCCGTTTCGAATCGAAGATCAGTATCGACAAGGACGGCCTCGTGGTGAACGGTAAGAGCATCATGGGGGTCATGATGCTCGCTGCCGAGTACGGCTCGCTGCTGAGGATCCAGGCCGTGGGACCGGATGCCGCAGAGGCGGTTTCCGCCCTGTCCGACCTGGTAGCGAACGGATTCGGCGAGCAGGAGAGCGACTACGAGGATCCGGCTGACGGAGAGGTGGCCAGAGCGTGAGCGTTTTGTTCGAGGGTGTCGGTGCTTCCCCCGGAAGGGTACTGGGGCTCGTCCGGCGGCTCGAGTGGGAGATCCCGCCCGTGCCGCACCGCACGATCGGTCCGGAAGAAGTCGATCGCGAGATCGAGAGGTTCGAGCAGGCTCGGAAGAAGGCGATCGCCCGGGTGGTAGAGCTTCAGGCAGAGACGACGGACCTGCTCGGCCGGTTCGAGGGGAAGGTGTTCGAGTCACAGGCACTGATGATCGACGATCCCGACCTGATCGAGGGAACGATCGCTTACATTCGCGACAATTTCCTCGCGGCGGAACGTGCGTTCGAGCTCCAGGTGCTGGAGTATCGGGTGAGAATGCTCGATTCGCCCCACGCCATGGTTCTGGACCGCCTGCCGGATCTTCACGATGTACGACTGGGTGTGCTCTCAAGCCTGCTGAACCGATCCGAGCCCAGCCTGGAAGGACCCGATGCGGGGCCGGCCATGATTCTGGTGGCGCGGGATATCGCGCCGAGCCTGGCCGTGCGAATGCGTCCGGAGCACGTTCTCGGAATCGTCACGGCCTCCGGTTCCCGTGGCTCTCACAGCGTTCTCCTCGCGCGATCACTGGGGATTCCCGCCGTCGTCGGAGTGGGAGCGGAGCTGGCCCGACTCACGGACGGGGCAAAAATTCTCATTGATGGCCACACCGGCCGTCTGATCATCGATCCGACGGATGCCGAGGAGGAAGGCTACCGGCGGGCCGTTGTCCAGAAGGCGGCCCAGAGGAAGATCCTGGCCAGGCTGGCCGCGGATCCCACCGAGACGGTGGACGGAGTTCATACCATCGTGCAGGCGAATCTCGACCAGCCATTCGACGCTGGAGAGGCAATTCGACTCGGGGCGGAGGGAGTCGGCCTGTTTCGCTCCGAATTTCTCGTGATCGGCCGCCGGGAGATTCCATCGGAAGAGGAACAGTACGAGGCCTATACAGCCGTCGTAGAGGCCTTTCCGGGTCGGGAAGTGACGCTGCGGACCTTCGACATCGGAGGAGACAAGTTTCCGTTGTTTCTGTCGATGCCGCCGGAGGAAAATCCGTACCTCGGTTGGCGTGCGATCCGGGTCTGCCTCGATCTTCCGGAGCTGTTCCGCAATCAGCTCCGGGCCGCCGTTCGGGCGTCCACGCACGGGAATCTGAGACTGCTGATTCCATTCGTTACTTCGGCCGATGAACTTGCCCGGACGAGGGAGCGCTTGGCGGAAGTATACGAGTCGCTGGATATGGTCGAGTCGGGACGGCGGATTCCCGTCGGACTGATGGTGGAGACTCCCGCCGCACTTGAGACGATCGACCTGCTCGCGCCATACGCGGACTTCGTCAGTCTCGGTTCGAACGATTTGACGCAGTATGTTCTGGCCGCGGATAGAGGGTACGCCAAGGTCTCGGGGATCTACGAGCCGCTTCACCCGGCTCTGGTGAGGATGTATCGCAGGCTGGCAGCCGACTGCGCGCGGCACCAGCTGGATCTCTCGGTGTGTGGTGAGTTGGCGGCCGACCCTGTGGGAGTAGCGGTCCTGCTGGGGCTTGGATACAGGAAGTTCAGCGTGTCATTGTCGGCCCTGGCCGAGATCCGGGAGCTGATCCGGCACCTTTCCGTAGCAGAGCTCGAGCAGTTATGCGAGGAGAACAATCGGTGTGAGAGCGGAGCCGAAGTCAGGGCTGTCGTGGAGGCGTATTTTGAACGGTCGGGAGCGCTGACCGTCGGTGGGATTTAGACTGGTACGAGTAGTGATCAGGCGCGGGAGAATTGCTTGCCGTACATCTGAACGCCGGGTACGTTTGCCCGCCTTCTGAAAACAGGGACTGAGAGCAGATACGTGTCACGCAGAAATCACCACATGTTCACTTCGGAATCGGTTACCGCGGGTCATCCCGACAAGATGGCCGACCAGATTTCGGACGCCATTCTCGACGCGATCCTGGAAGACGATCCAACCGCGCGCGTCGCCTGCGAGACCCTGGTTTCAACCGGGCTCGTGGTGCTCGCTGGCGAGATCACCACCACCGCGCACCCCGACTTCGAGAGGATCGTACGGGAGACGGTTCGCGATATCGGATACGACAACGAGGACTACGGCTTCAGCTTTCGGTCATGCGCGGTCCTCGCGTCGATCGGGCGACAATCGAGCGATATCAGCCGTGGGGTCGTGCGTGGTGGGGCAGGCGACCAGGGGATGATGTTCGGGTACGCCACCAACGAGACCCGGAGCATGATGCCGCTCCCGATCGCACTGGCGCACGCTCTGACGCGACGGCTCGCCCGGGTTCGGCGTGACGGAACCCTTCCATGGCTCCGGCCGGATGGCAAATCCCAGGTCACGGTCGAGTACGACGATGGCGAGCCACTGTGCGTACGAACGGTGGTCCTTTCGGCGCAGCACGACCCGACGGTCAGCAAGAGCGAGTTGACCGAGGCTCTGAAAGAGCATGTAATAAACCCCGTGATCCCGGAGCACCTCGTTCCGAAACGTGGTCTCCGATACCACATCAATGCCACCGGCCGCTTCGTGACCGGAGGCCCGCACGGCGATGCCGGGGTCACTGGCAGGAAGATCATCGTCGATACGTACGGTGGCCTGGGAAGTCACGGCGGAGGGGCGTTCAGCGGAAAGGACCCGACGAAGGTGGACCGATCCGCCAGTTACGCCGCCCGCTGGGTGGCCAAGAACCTCGTGGCTGCCGGCCTGGCGAAGGAAGTGGAGATTCAGTTCGCCTATGCGATCGGTGTTGCGCGGCCGGTCTCGGTCATGGTCAACAGCTACGGCACCGGTGCAATGCCGGATGAAGACCTGGTCGCACTGGTTCGAAAGGTCTTCGACCTTCGTCCGCAGTCGATCATCGAGGAGCTCGATCTTCGGCGGCCGATCTATCTGCAGACGGCGGCCTACGGACACTTCGGACGTGCTCCCCGCCGCGACGGCGGGTTCTCGTGGGAGCGTACGAACCGGGTCAAGGAGTTGCTCTCGGCGGTGTGATGCCGAGCGCTTCGTCCGAACAGAAGTACTCCGGACACCCATTCTGGACGGCCGGAGGGCCTGCAAGCCGCCATTGAACACGGATGAACGAGGTGATCGTGAATAGAAGCGGAAAGCTTCCCGTCCATGACGTGGCCGACCTGTCTCTGTCGGAAGCCGGACGTGGGCGGGTGGAATGGGCAGATCGATTCATGCCGGTGTTGCGGAGCATCCGGGAACGGTTCGAGCGCGAGAAACCGCTCGATGGAGTCCGGGTGTCGGCCTGTCTGCACGTGACGACGGAGACCGCCAATCTCGTCAGGACCCTGAAGGCCGGTGGGGCCGACGTCGTGCTTTGCGCTTCGAATCCGCTGTCGACGCAGGACGATGTGGCGGCGTGGCTGGTCGATGAGCTCGGGGTCGGCGTATTTGCGGTCAATGGTGAAGATGACGAGCTATACTACGATCATATCCGCGCGGCGCTCGAACATCGCCCGGTCGTGACGATGGATGACGGCGCCGATCTCGTGAGTGCCCTGCACATGATCGCGCTGGATCGGGTCGATGACCTCGCCGGTCCCGTCAGAACGTGGGCGGGCGCGCTTTCCGAGGATGAGCGTCGGTCGGTGATTCGCACCGTGGCCGGGAGCACCGAGGAGACGACGACCGGAATCATCCGGTTGCGCGCGATGGCGAATGATGGAGTTCTCCAGTTCCCGGTAATCGCCGTCAACGACAGCCTCACCAAGCACATGTTCGACAATCGGTACGGGACGGGGCAGTCGACACTCGACGGCATTCTGCGCGCCACGAATATCCTTCTCGCCGGAAGTACGGTCGTGGTAGCGGGCTACGGCTGGTGCGGACGCGGCGTGGCCATGCGGGCGCGCGGTGCCGGAGCGCAGGTCATCGTGACGGAAATCGATCCGCTCGCGGCGCTCGAGGCGACGATGGACGGCTTCCGGGTCCTGCCGATGGCGGAGGCCGTGCTGGAAGGGGACGTTTTTGTCACCCTCACGGGCAATTCCGGCGTGATTCGCGAAGAGCACTTCCGGGCCATGAGCGATGGCGCGATCGTGTGTAATTCGGGCCACTTCGATATTGAGATCGACGTCGAACGCCTGTCGCAGATTGCCGATTCTGCTCCGACCGAGCTCCGCCCGTTCGTGGAGGAGTATCTCGTGGAGGGGAAGCGAGTCGCTCTTCTCGCGCAGGGGAGGTTGATCAACCTCGCTGCGGCGGAGGGGCATCCCGCGAGCGTGATGGACATGTCGTTCGCGAACCAGGCGCTGGCGGCCGAGTATCTTCTGTCGGAGGAGGGGCGTGCACTCTCGAAGCAGGTGCACCGCGTGCCGGCAAGCCTCGACCGGGAGATCGCGAGGCTCAAGCTGGCTTCGATGGACATCGGAATCGACACACTGACCCCGGAGCAGGAACGCTACCTGAGCTCCTGGGACGTGGGAACCTGATCCGGAGCGGAACGGCCTTGAACGAAGGGAAGGGAACGGAGTCGGGTGATCTCGTGCAGGTGGAGGTTGCCAGTCTGGGTCTCGACAAGTCCTCGAACACGCCTGTCGTTATTCTGAGAGAGGTGGACGGGGATCGGCTGCTCCCGATCTGGATCGGACCGGCCGAGGCGAGCGCGATCGCGATGGAGTTGGCCGGGATCAAGTTCTCGCGGCCGCTCACGCACGATCTGGTGAGCACGATCGTCGGCAGCCTGGGCAGTGAGCTCGTCCGGGTGCTGATCACGCGGGTCGAGGAAAACACCTACTTCGCCTCCCTGATCTTTCGGCGCAACGGCGAGATGATCTCGATCGACTCCCGTCCGAGCGACAGCGTTGCGCTCGCCTTGCGTGCGGCGGCTCCGATCTTTGCGTCTGATGGCCTGCTTGGCCGAACACCATTCGAGCTCGACGAGCCGCAGGACCCCGATTCGATTCCGCCCTGGATGCCGAGTGGGGCTGAGGGATCGAGCGAACGGCCGGCCGAGAAAGAGGGGCCCGTGAGTAGTGAGAACCTGAGAGATTACCTGAAAGGCCTCGACCCTGAGGACTTCGGAAAATTCGTTCCGTGACCGCGTGGAAGTCCGCGTTTCAGCAGGGTGCCCGCACATGGAAGTTCACGTGCATGCTCGCACTTTCCATCCTGCTCCTCGTCCCCGATGTCTCGCATGCTCAGGTCGTGGAAGGCCTGGTTATCTCCGGACGTGATTCCACTGCGGTGCCAGGGGCGGTGGTGCTCATGCATCGGATCGCGGCGAACAGCGGAGAGGTGGTCGATTCGGTGAAGGCGGACTCGCGGGGACGATTCAGCCTTTCCATAAACTCCGACGACGAGCCGGGCGCTCTGTACTCCATCGCGGCCCTGAACGACGGAGTCAGCTACTTCGGTCCGGCGCTGCACCCGGGAATGGAGCCGCCGAACCCGTACACGATCGTCGTGCACGAGACGGAGACGATCGAGGGCCCGCTGGCGAACAGCAGAATCATGCTGCGCCACGTGGTGGTCAGCCCCACCGCACACGGTCTTCTGCAGATTTCTGAAGTTGTCGACGTTGCCGGTGACCCGAATCGGGCTCTCGCGACGACCTCTCCTGCCGAACCAATGTGGACAGTTGAGCTGCCGTCAGGATTTCAGTCATGGACGCCGATGGCGGGAGGTCTTCCGCCGGAGGCCCTGAGCCTCGTCGGCAACCGTCTCGAGGTCCGGGCCAAGCTTCCACCGAGCGGCATGCGGGTCGCCTTCAGTTATTTTGTCGAAGGACCGGAGGTTGACCTTCCGATCTCTCACCCGACGGACCGGATCGAAGTCATTCTCGTCGGTGCGGAGGAAAAGAGCGTAGTGGGGCTGAGTCCCGGCAGCGCCGCCGGCCTGCCGCCCGCCAGCAACGCGAAACGATTCGTAGCAGCGGGAGTCGAGCCGGGCACCGAGGTGGGACTGACGCTGAAGTCCGAAACAGCTCCGAGCGGCCCGGTCCGGATCTGGGTGTTCGTGGGGCTGGCCCTCCTGGTGGCGGCAGGGCTGTCTGCAGTGGTCGCCAGAAGATCTGCCGGCTGAACCCGCAGATCTCCGCTCCCCCCGCGATTCTCGACCCGTGCTGCTTGCGAGCGGTTGACCCGGACCGATACAATTCTGGCTGGAATCAGGGATAGGGCCCACGGAAGTCGGTGTGAATCCGACGCGGCCCCGCCACTGTGAGAGGTTGGATCGGATCGGTCCATAAAGCCTCGAGCCAGGAGACGAGCCCTCCCCCTGCCCACTGACGCTCTTCGCGGGAAGGGTGTGGGCGAGGCAGGCAGCACCGCTGGCTCGGTCATACCCGCCCTTTCTCGGGGAAGGACGGGTTTTCTGTTGTTGCCCAGTCTCAAATCCGGCGCGCTCGCGCCATTCCTGTGTGGACTCGTGCTGGCCGCTCCCCTGTGTGCCCAACGGGCGCCCTCGGCGACGGACGATCTCGGTCGAGTCCTGCAGTTGGATGTCCCTCCGACGCGCATCGTCTCGCTGGTTCCGGCGATCACCGAGCTCCTGTACGCACTCGGCGAGGGCGATCGCCTCGTCGGTCGGTCCGTATGGGACGACCAGCCCGGCCAGGTGCTCAGTGTACCCAGCGTCGGCGACGCGTTGCGGGCGGACGCGGAGCGTGTTCTCGCACGGAATCCAGACCTCGTAATCCTGTACGCCGGCTCCGACAACGCCCGGTCGGTAGCGCAGTTCGAGCACCTGGGTGTGCCCGCACTCGCGATCCGAATCGACGACCTCGCCGACTTACGCCGGAATACGTTGCGGCTCGGAGCGCTGCTCGACCGTGACGAGCGGGCAATCGAGCTGTGGGCTGCCATCGACAGGGAACTCGAGGCGGTTGGTGCGGCGACCGCCGGACTGGAGCATCCGGACATCTACTACGATGTCGCCTGGCCCCCGGCGATCACGGTCGGGTCCGGGAGCTATCTGGATACGCTCATCGTCATCGCAGGGGGGAGAAACATCTTTCACGATCTGGGCTCGCCTTCTCCGCAGGTGTCATTGGAGGCGATCGTTGCCCGTGCGCCAGACATCGTGCTCCTGCCGGGTGGAGCGGGCGGCGGCTCGGCCGCTCCGGATCAGCGTCCAGGGTGGAATGCCGTGGCTGCCGTACGCGACGGGAATACCCGCACCGTGGATGCCGGATTGCTGCATCGTCTCGGGCCCCGGATCGGGGAGGCGGCACGCTCACTGGCCCGGGTGCTGCACCCGGAGGTCCGGTTCCCGGAGTCTACAGAGGCCGGCCCGACGCCGCGGACGGCGGACGGCGAACCGTGAAGCGGGCGAATCCGTACCTCGTTCTGTCGGTTCTGCTGGTCGCCGGATGCTGTCTGGGGTTGTTCGTCGGCCCGGCAGGGCTGTCGCCGCGCGAGGTCCTGGGCGCACTTCGGTGGAACGGAGACGAGGACATCGCGCGCCGCATCGTGCTGGGCCTCAGGCTGCCTCGCGTCTTCGCGGCCCTGTTCGTGGGGGCGTCGCTCTCCGTATCCGGAGCGGTGTTTCAGGCACTCCTGAGGAATCCTCTCGCCGAGCCGTACCTGCTCGGTGTCTCGTCCGGTGCGGCCCTCGGTGCTGTCGGTGCGATCGCTCTCGGTATCGGGGCCATGGGTGGACTGATTCTCCCTCTGGCTGCCCTCGCCGGCGGACTGGCGGCGATTTCGATCGTGTTCACCGTGGCACGAGTTTCCGATCGACTCGACACCCGCGTGCTCATTCTGGCTGGAGTCGTCGTGAGTGCGTTCTTCGGTGCATGCATCACGCTCGTTCTCGTGTTCTCACCCGCGGAGACGCTGCGCTCGGCGTTCTTCTGGACGCTGGGTAGCCTGTCGGGCATCTCGTGGAAGATGAATGCTGTGCTCATCGCATACACGATTCCGGCGGCGGTCGCGGCATGGGGGCTCGGCCGGCATCTCGACGCCCTGGCTCTGGGAGATGAGACCGCTGCCGCGGTGGGCACGGAAGTCGAGACGGTCAAGCGCGCGGCGTTCTTTCTCGCCTCGTTGCTGGCGGCCGCCACCGTCAGCGTTGCGGGCGTGATCGGGTTCGTCGGACTCGTGGTCCCGCATGCCGTACGACTGTTGTGGGGAAGTGCGCACCGGCAGTTGATCCCGTTGACGTTTCTCGCGGGCGCGACTGCGCTGGTGATCACAGACGCGGGCGCCCGGGCGCTGGGCGGACCGGTGGAGATTCCCATCGGCGTAGTCACCGCGTTTCTCGGAGTGCCGTTCTTTCTGGTCCTCCTGCGTCGAAAGGGCGGAGCATGAGCTTCGTGGTGGAAGGCGTGACCGTCCGGTATGCCGGGGCAGTCAGGCCCGCGTTGCTCGATGCGAGCCTGAAGTTCGAGCCGGGAGTCCATACGGCCGTGCTCGGTCCCAACGGTGCCGGAAAGAGCACGCTGCTCCGCGTCCTCATCGGTCTGATCCGGCCCGATTCGGGCGAAGTCCGGTTCGAGGGGCGGCCGACGTCCAAGTGGACAAGACGGGAGATGGCCAGGCGCACAGCGCTCGTGTCAGCGGGAGAAGAGTTCGCGTTCCCACTCTCCGTGCAGCAACTCGTCGCGATGGGCCGGACGCCTCATCTCGGCTCATGGCGAGCGGAGCGATCGGTGGACAGGGAGGTCGTGCGACAGGCCCTGTACGATGTGGATCTGCTGGAGCTGGCGGGAAGACCCGTGTCGACGCTGTCGGCGGGTGAGCTGCAGCGGGCTCGGCTCGCCCGGGCACTCGCGCAGGAGTCGGATCATCTTCTGCTGGACGAACCCACGGCACATCTCGACCTGGGACACGAACTCGCCACGTTCGAACGAATTGAGCAACTTACGCAAGAAAAGCAGCTTACGACGATAACGGTAACGCACAACTTGAATCTTGCGAGCCGGTTCTCGGACCGGGTCGTTCTGTTGTCCGGCGGGCGAGTGACGGCAGTGGGTGAGCCCCGCGAGGTGCTCGTGGCGGAACGGATCGAAGAGGCGTTCGGCTGTCCGGTCGAAGTGCGGGATCTTGCCGAGCTCGGTATTCTCGCCGTACCCAGATCGGAAAAGCGGACGCAATGAGATCGCGGCGCCTTCTGGTCGCCCTGATCGGAGTCCTCGCCGGGATCTGCTCGACACCTTCCGGTGCGAACGCACAGGTGGATACGCCGGTCGGATCGGACCGGGCGTTCACTGTCGTGGATGATTCGACGAGAATTGCGTTCAGGTTGAAGGTTCTGTCCGCCGGAGGAGGAGCGCCACGGGATATCAGGGTCTCGATTCGGGATGTGACGGGATCCGAAATGGAGCTTCGCGCCGGTCCGGCAGGGGAGGGCCTGTTCGTCGCTGCGCTTCGTCCGCAGGCACGATACGAGTTGAATGTCCGAGCCGGCGACCACGTGAGCCAACGGGTCGATTTCGTCACGCCGGCGTCTGGCTCATTCAGTCGGGACGTCGTGCTCGAAGTGGATCCCGTCGTGTTGCCCGGGTTGGAGGCGGCCGTACGGTGGGAGGGGCACGGAGACGGTGGTGACCGTGCGGTTTCCACGGTCAGGTTCGCGGAGGCCCCGATTGCGTGGACGGACTTGGCAGAGTGGCTGTCGACCCAGCCGGGTGTGTCGGTACGTGGTTCAACGACCGCCGGGGGGCAGACGGTAAGCGTGCGGGGCAGTCGGCCGGAAGGAGTCCTGGTCCTTCTCGACGGCCATCCGGTGAACGACCCGATGACGGGGAGCGCGGATCTCTCATCGGTGTCTGTCGCATCGCTTGAATCAGCGACCCTCGTGCGGGGCGCAGGGTCCGCACGGCACGGCTCCGGCGCGCTGGCGGGTGTGCTCCTGCTGCGCTCACGCCGACCGCAGGGGTCGACGGCCTCTGCCGCGCTGCGTGTCTCGTCGTTCGGGGGTGTGGGTGGGGATCTGTATCTGTCCCGCTCGGGGAGGGCGGGACGGGCGTCTCTGTCCGTCGCGTGGGACGAGGTTCGCAACGATTTCGAGTACGAGAACCGGATGCTGCCGGGAGCGCCGGTCGAGACGCGAGTCAACGCGGATGGGTCGAGACTGTCCGCCGGCGTTTCCGCCGCGCGTGGTCCGATTCACCTCGACGTTCGCTACGACGGAGTCGAGCGTGGAAGTCCGGGGCCGATGGGCACAGCCCTGTTCGATCGAGCTCGCTGGTCGGACCGGCGAGCGAGCGTTACCGCCGGAGTGCAGGGGCAGTCGGCGAGCGTTTCGGTCCGCGCGGGCTGGCTGGGGACCCGCTGGGATTCGGGTGTCGCACCGGGCGCCGCCGAGCGAAGTGCTGTCGATGGCGCGATCGTCGTCAATGGTCGTACGGGTGGCACGCTTGATCTCCGGCTCGGAGGCCGGCTGTCCTATGAAACTCTGCAGGGCGATGACCTTCCCTCGACCGTGAATCGCGCCGTAGCCGGGATCTCCGTGGCCCGCTCGTTCGAGATGGGACGAGTTGCCTTCGAGCCAGCGCTGTCGGTGGACGGAAGCTCAGACCGGCGGGCTGTGAGCCCCGAGATCGGGCTCACGATGGCAGCCGGCGCGGGACTCACGGTACGAGCCCGTGCCGGACAGGCGTTTCGGCTGCCGACGTTCGGTGATCTCTATTTCGCGCCGGCCCTTCGTGTACGCTCGAACCCGCATCTCGAGCCGGAACGAGTCCGCCTTGATGCCGAGCTCGGGCTCCGGGGTCAGTGGGGTCCGGATCGATACGATTTCGAAGCCGATCTTGGTGCCTGGCACCGGATTACGAATGATCCGATCGTCTGGCTGGCGAGTGCTGCGGCGGTGTGGAGTCCGCGAAATCTGGACCGGCTCGTGTCCACCGGGCTCGAGGCATCGGTCCGTGCGTCCACCGCCACCTCTGAATCCAGCGGGTGGCGACTGGCCGCGGCGGCCACGCTGGACCGGAGCCGATTGGGATTCGGTGCCAACCAGAATCCGATGCCGTATCGGCCTGGCACGACTGGATCTCTGGGGCTGGAGCACTGGAGCCGGGGACTCACTGCGAGAACCCTGCTGCGTTGGACGGGATCCCGGACGACGAGCGTCGCCGGGACTCGCACGCTTCCGGGCTTCCTGCTGCTGGATGTCGCTCTGGCGCACGCTCTGCCAGTCGGCTCGGCGCCGCTCGAGATCGAGGGCAGGATCGACAATCTGTTCGACCGGCGGTACGAGCTCGTCGAGCTGTATCCTGAACCCGGTCGACGCTTTTCGCTCACACTCAGGCTCCGGTGAGCCGATACGGACGCGGGGTGCGATCCCCGATCTGCATCCGTCGACCGGAGAGGAAGGAACTGACTTGAGTAGATGCATGGAAGGGTCAGCCTCGCGGAGCCCGGACCGACCCGGGTCGGTCCGGTATCTACTCGGCGTGCTGCTGTTCGGCGCGCTGATCGTACTGCCGGCGTGTGGAGACGACGGGCCGACTGAGCCTCCCGGGTCTGCCCGCCAGGATATTCTGGTGCTGAACTCGACGGGGCAGACGCTGACTCCGTTCTTCGTCGATGGTGAGACGATTCGGCCGGCCGGCCCACCGACCGATCTGGGGGCAGGCTTCGACGGAGATGCGGTCGCGGTCTCAACCAGGTACGCCGTGAGTTCGATCAGCAGCTTTGGCGGGAGCCGGTTGTCGATTGTCGATCTCGTTTCGGGCGGTGTTTCACAGGCGACGTTTCCGGGCCCCGATGCGGCGCTGGTGAATCCGTCGCGGGCGACGCTGGATGCCGGTGACACGGTATGGGTCGGAGGTCGGGGGAGCGACGCGGTTTATCGGCTCAGTCCCGGTGCCTTGGAGGCCATCCTGGTGGCTGCAGGCGTCGGGACGTTCGTAGAACGCGTCGTGCCGGGAGATGGCGAGGTCTATGCAATCGATGCCAATCTCGACGACGACGGCCTCACCTGGGCCCCTCTGGGTCCGGGTCGTGTCGTCGTTCTCGATCGAGCGGGGGCCGTTCTCGAGACGATCGAGCTTCCGGCCGACGCACTGAATCCCTCCGACGCAGTCCTCGCCTCCGGGCGCCTGGTCGTCCTTGCGGGTGGGACATTCGACCCTGTGACATTCGCTCCAAACGGTGACGGGGCGATCGTCACCATAGATCCCGCCGGACGGAACGTGACTTCCACCCGACCTCTTCAGGCGAACGGGACCGGCATTGCGCTCGGAGCGGATGGCTTCGTGTACGTTACGACTACACGGGACTTCGTGTCGCTGGACGTTCTGCGCTTCGACCCCCGCACGGGGAATTTCGATCGTGGACCGTCGGATCCGATCGAGACGACGGATGTCGCCGGCGACGACGTGGATTGCTGGACGAGCACGGCGCTGGCGGACGGGCGGATCCTGTGCGCGACTTTTCGCAGTGACGCTCCGGGACGACTTCTGCTCCTGACGTCGACGGGGCAGGGCCTATCCGAAACACCGTCGGGGTTCGGCACGACGGACATCCGGATTCGCCCGTGATCTCGCGAATTCAACGGTGGTCCTGCGATCCAGTCGCTCGAATTGCCGCGCTCGTCAGCGGTTCATAGGTTGGTGCCGTGCCTATCGTTACGACTCCCTGCCTGGTTCTCCAGACCTATCGGTTCGGCGATACGAGCAAGATCCTCCGACTGCTGACCCGTGACCACGGTCCAGTTTCCGCGCTGGCCCGGGGGGCTCTGCGTCCTCGGAGCCGCATGTCGGGGGTCCTGGAGCCGTTCGTCGAGGGAGTGGTCACGTTGTATCTGAGGTCCAATCGGGACCTTCACACGCTGTCCGGATTCGACCTGGTCCGCTCACGGCAGGCTCTCGGATTTGACATGGCACGGTTCGCGGGCGCCTCGGTGCTCGCGGAGCTGGTCTTGCGACTCGCCCCCTCCGAGCGCGATGACCTGCTGTACGAGACCCTGCGGGAGGGTCTCGACGCCCTGCTGTCGGCATCTCCGGATATGGCTCCGGGTGTTGCGGCTGCCCGGATCTGGAAGCTGGTCGGAGTGCTTGGATTCGAGCCGTCGCTGGAACACTGTCTGTCGTGCGGGCGCCCTGTCCAACCCGGTGAAGGAGCGCGATTCGATACTCACGAGGGTGGCATCCGCTGCCTGCAGTGTTCCGCGACAGGCCACGCGCTCGACCCGTCCGGGCTCCAGACGCTCAGGGAACTGGTGGCAAATCGTGTCCCTTCGCATCTGTCCGGACCACAGATTCTGGTCCTCAAGGAATTCATCCGTGTCCACATCGCAGAGGACATCAGGATCCGTTCCCTCGATTTCCTGACCGCTGCCGATGACTGACCGGTATCCGACGACGGCGGTCATAGTCGGAACGGCCGGACACGTCGATCACGGAAAGAGCTCCCTCGTTCAGGCGCTCACGGGTGTGAATCCCGACCGGCTCCAGGAAGAAATCGATCGCGGACTCACGATTGAGCTCGGGTTCGCCCGGCTCGATTCCGCGGCAGGTCCTGAGATCGGAATCGTGGACGTCCCCGGTCATGAGGACTTCATCCGGAACATGCTGGCCGGCGCGACCGGCGTGGATCTGGTCCTGCTCGCCGTGGCGGCGGACGAAGGCCCGATGCCGCAGACACTCGAGCATCTGGCAATCAGTGGTCTTCTCGGAATCCGGCACGGCGTCGTGGCTCTCACAAAAGTTGACCGGGTCGATGATGAGTGGACGGAGCTCGCTTCACAGATGGTCCGTGACGAGCTGGACCGTGCCGGGCTCGGAACCGAGTGGCCGATCATCCCGGTTTCGGTAGTGTCTGGAGAGGGGCTCGATGAGCTTCGGGACGCCATTCACCGCGCAGCCTCGGAGGTTGAGGAGCGCGCGCGGGATGACCTGTTTCGCCTTCCTGTGGACCGCGCTTTCACTGTCAGAGGGGCCGGAACGGTGGTGACGGGCTCGGTCTGGAGCGGCACGGTTCGTAAGGGAGACAAGGTCCGTCTGCTCCCGTCCGGCGCTTCGGCCAGGGTTCGGGCCGTACAGGTCCACGGCGAAGATCGACCCCTGTCGGGAGCGGGTACAAGGTGCGCGCTGTCGCTGGCGGGACTCTCGCTCGATCAGTCCGGGAGGGGAGAGACCGTGGTGTCGGACCCGGCATGGCAGGGAATTCGCCGGTTTGGAGCCAGATTGAGGCTGCTGCCGGACGCCGGAACCGGTCTCGACCATGCCGACACGATTCGCCTGTATCATGGAACGACGGAGACGACGGCCCGGGTGCTCCTCGGATCGGAAGGCGTTCTGTCTCCCGGGTCGAGCGCCTGGGCCGTGCTCGTATGTGCGGAACCTATCGTGGTCCGGGCCAGAGACCGGTTCATACTGCGTCGAGTATCTCCGTTGCGCACGATCGGGGGGGGGCTCGTTGCAGATCTGGGACCACCGCGCAAATGGCGAGAGCACACCGGCGTGTGGGCGGAGATCATTGACGGAGACCGGCAACGGGCCGTGGACGCCGCCGTGACCCTGGCTGGTGGAAAGGGGATTGACCCCACGGTCCTTCCATTGCACACGGGGCTTCCGCCGCCGGTCGACGCTGGGATAGTCGGGTCGGAGGAGCTTATCGGCCAACGGTTGTTCGCGCGCTCCGTGCGGGCGGCCGCCCGGGATGCAATCCTCGACTACGTTCGACGGGCCCACGCGAACACGCCCCGCGCTCCAGGTGTCTCCCTGGAGTCGGTTCGGGCAGCCCTCTCCACACTGTTCGCACCGGTGCTGCTCGAGCACGAGCTGGTCGGCCTGGAAGGGGAAGGTGATATCGTGCGCGCCGGACCCGAGATCAGGCTGCGGGCGCACCAGGTCCACCTCACGACGCGCGAGGAGGCGTGTCTGGATCAGGTAGCGGCGATTCACTCCGAGGCGGGACTGTCGCCCCCCTCTCCCGCGCGGTTGACGGAGCTGACCGACGTCGATCGATCCCTCGTCAACGATGTGTTGAGGATCCTGGTGGAGTCGGGCAGGTTGATCGCCGTGAATCCCGAAACATATCTCACGACGGAGGCAGAATCCCGACTCAGATCGGGGGCCAGGAAGGTGCTGGAACGCGAAAGCCCTGCTTCACCGGCCGCATTCGGCGATGAGCTCGGGCTTTCACGTCGACTGCTGATTCCTCTACTGGAATATCTCGATCGCCTCGCTGTTACCCGGCGGACGGTGCAGGGCCGAATTCGAGGCGACTCCTGATCGACTTCTAATCGACGTAGTACAAGAACCGTCCGCAGTGGCTGCACACATTGACCCTGTCGTTCCGCCCGACTTCCGATGACCAGGCCGTGGGAACAGCCACGTAACAGCCGTAACACACTCCGTTCAGCACGGGAGCCACTGCTCGCCCGAGCGATTCCGACACTTCATGGAATCGAGCGCGCACCGGCCCGTCGAGCCGCTCGGCCAGTTCGGCGATCTTCGTATCGAGAATCTCAAGCGCCTCTTCGGGCTGCAGATCGAACACCTCGGTCTCCACATCCTTCAGGGCGTCGGTCGCCAGCGATCGCCGCTGTGTGTTGAGATCCTGGAGCTCCAGGAGGAGCTCGAGCTGCGGGTGCATCGGTTCAGACCCCCTTTTGTTCCAGCAGGGCGAGGAACTCCTCAGCTGTCTCGATCTCGGCGAGCCGTTCCGGGATGTCCTGCTCCTTGCCGAACTGAGCGATCTTACCGAGCACGGGCAGATACTGGTTCGATACCTCGAGCGGGGGAGCGACGATGAGAAAGATGTTCTGGACCGGCTTCTTGTCGATCGCATCGAAGTCGATTCCACCCGGCTTGCGTCCGAACGCAACGCGCAGCCGGTTAACCACCAGCGACCGGCAGTGCGGTATCGCTATTCGTCGACCGATACCGGTCGATCCCAGGTTCTCTCGGCGCTTCAGCATTTTGAACAGGATGCCCTGCGATTTCTCATCGAGACCAAGAAGTCCGACGAGTTCTCTCAGTGCTTCGTCCTTCGTTTCTGCATCCAGGTCCAGCTTGATCGCATCTTCCGAAAAAAAGTCGCGAAGTTGCATATATCGGCTCCCTGACACGAAAGGGCCTGTCGACCCTGAATTGCTTATCGCTCCACTGAGAGTGGAGTTGAATCTGTAAGGTATTCGATCTGCCGAAACACGGAAACTCTATCAGAGTGCGCGTCCGTTCCCTGTGCTGGATCCGTTTGACGGAACGTCCTGGCAACGCTAGTGTTTCAACAATGAGCGGGCCGTCAATGCGGTCCGTTTTTTGCCGCTGTTTGAGAATTCGGGGGGTGAATCAGATTCGACGCGAATACTGGAAACCAAGGAAGCGTGCCGAGGTGCTCGGGCCCTCGTAAAACACCGGGATACCTTACAGGTGCCAACGATAACATGGCGCTGGCCGCGTAACTAACGCGTCCCGTCCCAGGACCCGCCCGGCCCGAGGCGGTCCGACGGACGTCGAAAATCGGGCTGGTTGGAGGCGGGAGCCGCGACCGCAACCAACGAGATGGCGGAAGCCATAGTGGCTGGCTGAAGGCGGGCCGTTGGGGAGCCCTGCCTGAGGCGAGATCAGATCCCCGAATACGCACGTAGATGCCAAGGTAGAAAGATTCGTGGACCCGGGTGCGATTCCCGGCACCTCCATCATTCATTTCACCCGCGAGGCGCGCAGCATACGCCTCGCGGTGTTTTCGTTCCGGGAAGCGGAGAGCGCTTTTCGGCAGGACTCAGAATTGGATATGCCGTGCTGAACGAACTGCTGGACAAACTGAATGGCGAAGCGGAGGCTCTGTTTCACGAGCTGAACGTCACGCTGCCGGAAGAGATCGAAAAGGCCGTCGCGCATGGAGACCTGCGCGAGAACTCCGAGTACTCGGCGGCGCTCGAGCGACAGCAGCTCGTGCGCGCGCGGCTCCACTACATTTCCCGCAGGCTGTCGGAAATCTCTGAAATCGATCTGGAGGAGATTCCACAGGACCGGGTCGGCTTCGGCTCCGAAGTCAAAGTGCTCGACCTGGATGACGACGTAACGGAGACCTATACACTGGCGTTCGGCGACGTGATCAACCTCGAGAATTCGGAGATTTCCATGGCTTCGCCGATCGGGAAGGCGCTGCTCGGAAAGGCGACGGGGGAAGAGACCGAGATTACGCTCCCTGGCGGTCAGCTCCGGTACAGGATCGTGAGTCTTGCGACAATCCACGAGCTTGCCGCCGAACGCGGCTGACCGGAGGCGCTCGGCCGCCTAGAAGACCGAGACGGGGGGGACGAAGCGCTTCGGGTCCTCCCGCACGGCGGCCAGCAGCGCGTTCAGGTCCACGACAGTCTTCAGCAATTCTTCGTACAGCCCCTCGTCCGTGAGTAGCTTTCCGGCTGACCCCACCCCCGCCTGCAGTCTCGCCAGCAAAGAGTCCGTCCGGCGAATGGATGACTGAAGGGCGACGTAAAGGGAGTCCGACTGGATGAGCTGACCGATCGTGCCCTCGCCGCGCGCGACCGCACCGGTGAGTGTCTCCACCGCCTGCACGGATGAGCGCACAGAAGCGTACAGCGAATCGTCGGTCAGCAGGCGCATCAGCGGGGAATTCGGCGCGGACGCCACCGCGAGCAGGGAATCGAGATTCGCGGCCAGCGCGGTGACCCTGTCGTACAGCGCTTCGTCCGTCACGAGTCGACCGAGGGACCCTTCTCCTTCGAGCACGCCTTGAGTGAGTTCCGACAGGTTCTGCGTCACTTCGAGCAGCTCGCCGACAGCGCTCGCGCCCTCGGCGATCAACGCGTCGTAGTCCACAGACGTGGCCGATGGAACCGTGTCGCCTTCCAGGAGAATCGCCGCATCCGCCGTACCGGGGGCGATATCGATGAGCTTGTCCCCGAGCAGTCCCTGGGTGCGGACCTGTGCCCGGGAATCCGACCGGATCTGCTCCTGCACCTTGAGATCGATGGCGAGCTGGATCTCCACGGTCTCGCCACCCGGTGGTCGCGACTCGGGCGGGATGAGATCGATTCTGTCCACCTGTCCGACGGTCTGGCCGGCCAGCTGCACCGAAGCCCCTGGAACGAGCCCGGCAGCCGATCGGACGAGCGTGACGAGCCGGTATCGCTGCCCGAATACGTTGCCGGTGTCGCCGACGAGGAACACGGCGACCGAGAGGATCAGGAGCGTAGCGAGAATCAGCACTCCGCCTCGAACCTGTTCCCAGGTGACCGGCGACCCGCGCT
Source organism: uncultured bacterium (assembly GCA_965370685.1). Lineage (GTDB taxonomy): Bacteria > Gemmatimonadota > Gemmatimonadetes > Palauibacterales > Palauibacteraceae > Carthagonibacter. Next base: position 39,461 of record CBDUVN010000006.1, read on the forward strand.
TCATCCCGCGCCTCCGGCTCCGGAGTGCATCGGAGTCCTTTCTGGGACGTAACCGTTGTCAGTGAAGGAATTCACGCACGTAACCATCGTCAGAGTCCATCATCTCCTCGGGCGAACCCTGGAACATGATCCTGCCCTCGAACAATAGAGCCACCCGGTTACCGATCCGGAAGGCCGAGCGAATGTTGTGTGTGACGACGACACTCGTGACCCCGAGGTCCCGCTGCAACTTCAGGAGCAGGTCGTCGATCGTGCGCGTGGTGATCGGGTCCAGGCCGCTGGTCGGCTCGTCGTACAACAGGATCGAGGGCCGGTGGATCAGCGACCTGGCAATGCCGACCCGTTTCTTCATTCCGCCGCTCAACTCCGCCGGAAGAAGATCCACCACCTGGTCGGGGTCGAGGTCCACCAGCCGGAGCGACTCCCTGACATGTTCCGCAACCGCCTCTTCCGGGAGACTCTCATGCTCGTGCAGATAGAACGCGACGTTGTCGTACACGGTCAGGGAATCGAACAGCGCCGCCTCCTGGAACACCATTCCCATGTCCCGCCGGACCAGGAGAAGCTCATCCCGCGAGGCCGTGGCCACATCGTCACCGCGCACGAGGATCTGGCCGCCGTCCGGCCTGATCAGGCCGAGGATCAAGCGCAGAATCGTGGACTTGCCCGCTCCCGATCCACCGAGGATACACACCGTTTCGCCGGACCAGACATCGAGCGAGATCGCGTCGAGCACCACGTGGTCGCCGAACAACAGAGACAGCTCCTGCAGCGAGATCACGGGAGAGTCGGAGTCGCTCTGCTCCACCGATCGCCCCGACTCGATCACGCGCCGTGCCTCCTCCCGCTCCAGGCGAAGGTGCCCGGAATCCCACAGGGGATCGCGCGCGTCGCTCATTCGATCAACAACGCGATGATCAGCTGGGTGAGGAAATAGTCCGTCGCGAGAATGAAGATCGACGACGTGACGACCGCTCCGGTGGCGGCGCGGCCCACACCTTCGGTTCCACCGCGAGTCGATAGACCGTAGTAGCACGATGTGATCGCGATGATCGCGCCGAAGAACACGGGCTTGAGCAGGCCTGAGACGAAGTCGATCGGGATGTACCGAAACACGAACCCGGTCTCCGCCAGCGTCATGTAGACGGACCGCATGTACAGATCGAACGTGAGGTCGAGCTTCACGATCGCGATCAGCAATCCGCCGAATATCGCCACCACGTCCGTGATAATGGTGAGCAGCGGCAGGGCGATCAGGCAGGCGACGAACCGGGGAGTGACGAGCTTGCGGACCGGGTCCACGCCCATCGTCTTGAGCGCGTCGATCTGCTCCGTGACGCGCATCGCTCCGATCTCGGCCGCGATGCCCGAGCCGGCACGCCCACTGACCATGAGCGCCGTGAGCACAGGCCCGAGCTCTCTTACAGTGCTGGCCCCTACCAGGCGACCGATGTAGATCGTCGCCCCGAACTGGCGCATCTCGATCGCGGACTGAAGCGCGAGGACCATCCCCGTGAACAGCCCCGTCAGAATGACGATTCCGATCGAGCCGACGCCGATCGAGTCGAGCTGGACCGCCAGGTCCTTGGAATAAAACGGTCGGGTCAGAGAGGCGTGAATGGTTCGCCATATGAGCGCGAAGTAGCGCTGGGTGTGCCAGGCCAACTCCCGCAGCCTGGCACCCAGGTAGAGCACCGGTGTCAGGGCAGCTTTCGGAACGATCATGCGGCTGGGCTCGACGTCCGCTCCGGCTTTGACTCTCCCCCGCAAGCCCGCTAACTTCGCGGCCGAAAGTCCGGTAGAAACCTCCCGAGCGCGTTGCCCGGCAAGGTGTTACGATCCTGCCGACGGGTGAGCGCAGATTACCGGAGATCCCGACCCTACGCAAGGCGGACCGTGGCCGTGCACCAGGCCCTTCTCGAACTGACGCAGGCGCGCGAATTGCTCGACGCCGCGGGCGGCGGAACCGTCCTCGTGGTCGGCGACGCAATGCTCGATCGATATATCTCGGGTACCGTAGAACGGATATCTCCCGAGGCGCCCGTGCCCGTGCTCCGGGTCGAGGCCGAGACCACGGCTCTCGGCGGGGCCGCCAACGTAGCCGCGGGAGTGGTCGCGCTCGGCGCCCGTTGCAGGCTCGTGGCCACGATCGGTGACGATGCGGCCGGTCACGCACTGCAGGAGCTGCTCGGGTCGCATGGGGTCGCCGAGGGAGACCTCGTGCTCGACCCGACCCGGCCCACGACTCAAAAGACGAGACTCCTCGCGCGGCACCAGCAGGTGCTCAGGGTCGACCGGGAGACGGTGGCTCCACCCGGGTCTGATGTTTCGTCGGCCCTGCGGGCAACGGCGCTGCAGGCACTCGAGTCTGCCGACGTGCTGGTCCTCGAGGATTACGACAAGGGAGTGTTGTCTCCGGATCTTCCAGCGGCTCTCCTGGCCGAGGCTCGCCGGCGCGGCATTCCTTCCATCGTCGATCCGAAGCTGCGGCATTTCTTCGATTTCCGGGGAGCGTTTCTTTTCAAGCCGAATGTGCGTGAGCTGGCCGCCGCCCTGGGGCTCGAGCGAGCCCCCAGACACGAGGAGGACCTGCTGCCACTGCTGGACCGGCTGGAATGCGATCATCTGCTGCTCACTCTGGGGGAGGAAGGCATGCTGCTGCTCTCGCGCGACGGAGGCGGGACGTGCAGGATACCATCGCAAGCACGTGAAGTGTTCGATGTCACGGGCGCAGGCGACACCGTCGTTGCCACGCTGGCCGCCGCGCTCATCGGCCGTCCCGAGCTCGCCGTCGCGGCGGCGCTCGCGAATGTCGCTGCAGGGATCGAAGTGAGCCGGCTGGGAGCCGTGCCGGTCACACGACAGGATCTGTTGGACGAGCTGGCTCGCCGGACGTGATGTCCGGGTAAACCTGAAAGGAATCCCGCATGCCTTCAGATATCGAGATTGCACAAGAGGCAGTCCTGCGTCCGATCAGAGACGTCGCCGCCGAGATCGGCCTCAGCGACGACGATCTCAGGCCGTATGGGCACTACGTTGCCAAGATCGACCCCCGGGCATTGGAAGGTCGGGAGCAGAACGGAAAGGTCGTTCTGGTCACCGGGATGACTCCCACGCCGGCAGGCGAGGGTAAATCCACGGTCGGCGTCGGACTCGCACAGGCGCTTCGTCGACTCGAGAAGAAGACGATGCTGTGCCTTCGCGAGCCTTCACTCGGACCGGTGTTCGGAATCAAGGGCGGTGCCGCGGGAGGAGGATACTCGCAGGTGCTGCCGATGGACGAGATCAACCTCCACTTCACGGGGGACTTCCACGCGATCACGGCGGCCCACTCGCTTCTCTCCGCCGTGATGGACAACAACCTGTTCCGCGGGAATTCCCTCGGTCTCGACGTCCGGCGAATCAACTGGCGGCGCGCAATCGACATGAATGACCGGGCGCTGCGCAGTGCGGTGATCGGGCTGGGTGGAGTGAACGGCGGAATCCCGCGCGAGGAGGGATGGTCGATCACCGCCGCATCTGAGATCATGGCCATCTTCTGTCTGGCTGAGAATCTCGTCGATTTCGAGGAAAGAGTAGGGAAGATCGTCCTCGGTGCCCGGCGTGACGGATCCCTGGTGCGCGCGGGTGAGTTGAACGTGGCAGGGGCCATGGCTCTACTGATGAAGGAAGCGCTGTGGCCCAATCTCGTCCAGACGATCGAGGGCGGTCCGGCACTCGTACATGGGGGTCCGTTCGCCAACATCGCCCACGGATGTAACTCGTTGATCGCGACCCAGGCCGGAATGGCGCTCGGCGATATCGTCGTCACGGAAGCCGGATTCGGATCGGACCTCGGGGCGGAGAAATTCTTCGACATCAAGTGTCGCATGGGAGGCATCAGGCCCGAGGCGACGGTACTCGTGGCAACGATCCGCGCCATGAAGCACCATGCCTTGAAAGCTGGCGGGGGCGGGCCCGCGGGTCTGGGCGCCGGACTGGACAATCTGGGCGCGCACATCGACAACCTGCTCCAGTTCGGGGTTCCGGTCGTCGTCGCCGTCAACCGGTTCTCCGCCGATACGCAGGAGGAGGTTCAGGCCGTGATCGACTACTGCCGCGAGCGTGGCATCGCGGCCGCGGACACCGACATCTGGGCCCGCGGCGGCGAAGGCGGCATCGAGCTGGCCGAACAGGTTCTCGGTGTACTTGAGGAAGGAAAGGCGGACTTCAAGCCGCTGTACGACACGGACTCCACTCTGCGCGAGAAGCTCGAGACGATCGCAACGCAGGTGTACGGAGCGGATGGCGTGAAGATTCTTCCGTCGGCCGAGAAGGAAGCCCTGCGAATCGTGGATAACGGCCTGGGGAACCTTCCGGTCTGCATAGCCAAGACTCAGTATTCGCTGAGTGACGATGCATCGTTACAGGGACGCCCGAGCGGATTCGACATTACGGTCCGCGAATTCCGGATTTCCGCGGGTGCCGGGTTCATCGTTGCTCTCACGGGAGACGTGATGGTCATGCCCGGCCTGTCGGCCAAGCCGGCCGCAGAGGCCATGTGCGTGCACCCGGACGGAACCATTGAAGGTCTGTTCTAGGAGAAGATATGCACCACCTGGAGTCGATTCACACGGAGGGCGCGCCCGCGGCCATCGGACCGTACTCGCAGGCGTGCGTCGCTGGAGGCTTTCTGTTCACGGCGGGTCAGATCGGGTTGGACCCCGAGCTCGGAGAGCTCGTCGGCCCGGAAATCCGGGAGCAGGCGTATCGGGTGTTCGTCAATCTTCGTGCGGTGCTGGAAGCGGCGGGGGCCGGGTTCGAGGACGTGGTGAAGACGACCGTCTACGTGGCGGACATGTCGGACTTCGCCGAGCTGAACGCGATCTACGCCGAGCACTTTTCGGAGCCATATCCGGCGCGATCGACGATCGAGGCCGGCTCTCTGCCGATGGGGGCAAGGGTCGAGATCGACATCGTCGCGCGTCTACCCTGACCTCGCCCGAGGGACGGGTGGTGGCCGGCTGAGTACTGGGGGGCGGATGGCGGCTGGTGTCGCCAGCGGTCTTCAAAACCGTTTCGGGGTGCGAGAAGTGTCCCGGGTGGGTTCGATTCCCACGCGCTCCCGCCAGGTTGCGGGACGAATTCCGGTGGCCGGTTTTCGCGCCGCGCTGCTCTTGTGTCTGGTGGCCGTCCCCGCCAGGGGGCTCGATGCACAGGAGCCGGTATCCCCCGCGTCTCCCCCGGCCGACACCGTCGCAGTTCCGCCCGGTGTCCGGGAGTTCGCTGCGGACAGCGCCGCGGTGTCGCCCGGTGTCCCGGCGGTTCGAGCGGACAGCGCTGCAGTTTCGCCCAGCGTCCAGGCGATCGGCGCGGACAGCGCTGGAGTATCGCTGCCCGTCAGCCCGATGGGGGCGTTCTTCCGGTCGCTCGTGCTGCCCGGCTGGGGCCAGGTCTCGGTCGACCAGCCGGGCCGGGGAGCCTTCTACTTCGCGGTGGAAGCCGGCAGCCTGTGGATGCTGTTGAAGACGAATACCAAACTCAAAGCGGCGAAGCAGGCCGATCCGGTGGACGAGGATCTGGTCCAGTTACGCGAGGACCAGTTCGAGGACTGGGCCACCCTGGCTGTGTTCTGGGCCCTGTTTGCGGGCGTCGATGCGTGGGTATCGGCCCAGCTGTGGGATTTCACGGGTGAGGTCGTTCCCCCGCCAGACGGGTCGCCTGGCGCGGCCTTCCGTTACAGCATTCCGGTCGGACCCTGAGGATCGAGATACTCCACGCCCGCCGCCGGAGCTCCGGAACCCCGGCCAGGGGGGGGCGGAAAGGTGACATCGAACAACACCTCGGTCGGGCTTTCGGAACCCGATTCGGACAGCCGGAGCACACGCATCCGATCCGGCTCCACTTCCGCCCAACTGCAGTGCTGCACCCAGTCTCCCGGGTTGAGATAGAACCGTCCTGGGACAAGCTCGCGGATCTCCGGGACGTGACAGTGCCCGAGCACGACGATGTCGATATCGGGGGTGGTCTGGAATTGCTCGGCCGACCAGGTGTAAAGCCGGGCGGCTCGTCCCAGCGACTCCGCATCCGGGGTTCCTCCGTGTCGACTCTCCGTGCGGCTCACGAGACGGATGATGCCAGCCGAGACGTCGGGATGAATCCAGCGGAATCCGAACCTCGCCACCCGGCTGCGGATGACGGACTTGAGGGCCTTGTAGCCCCAGTCGCCGGTTCCGAGCCCATCTCCATGCGCCAGAATCGCGGGCCTTCCCCCGAGGGTCGTCCGGATCGGACCTTCGATCAATTCGATGCCGATCTCATCCGCGAGGAACGATCCTCCCCAGAAATCGTGATTCCCCGCGACGAGTCGGATCCGCACACCGGACTCGACCAGTTCCCGGAGAATGTGGAGGACCGGAAAGTGGCGCCGCGGGATCACGGTTCCGTACTCGAACCAGAAATCGAACAGGTCCCCGTTGATCACGAGGTCCCGGGTCCGGTCCGCCGCATGAGCGAGGAACCGCCGGAACGCATCCTCGTGCTCGAGGGGTGCGGCGCCGAGGTGGGCGTCGGAGACGATGAGGGTGCCATTCGGATCCATCGGCGACAGTATAGAGCAGGGCCGGACGGCAGGCGACACACGGACAGTGGAACGGCATGAGCAATGGCAGCTGACGAGATTCCCGGAAGCAGGACCGCGATCCGCGTTCGATACGCGGAAACAGATCAGATGGGGCACGCACACCATATGAATTACCTGGCGTGGTTCGAGCTCGGACGGACCGAGCTGATGCGCGCCAACGGCTTGTCGTATGCCGGCCTGGAGCAAGCGGGGATTCTACTGCCGGTAGCACGTGCGGAGCTGGATTACCGCCAGGGAGCCGGTTACGACGAGCAGGTCTGGATCCTGTCTCGCGTGAAACAGGTACGCAGTCGATCGGTCACGTTCGCATACGAGGCGGTCCGGGCGACGGACGAAGCTCTGCTCGCCCGTGGGACCACGACCCTTGTGTGTACCGACTCCGACCTTCGGCTGCGCCGGATACCTGGCGAGGCTCAGCGGATACTGGAACAGCTGAAGATCGCGGCCGAAGCCGAGTCGCACGACTCTCGCGCACAGGCCTCGGTGAGACAGTGATTTTCTTGACCGTCTTCCGGGGCTCGGGTAGCTTGGCCGCAAGTTGAACATGAGATTGCTGCGCCGGATTGGCACCCTGGCCGCTCCGTTCCTTCTGGCGGCATGTGCGACGTCTATCGAGAGTGGCCTACCGCTCGACAATCCGGCTGCGATCGCGGATCGGCTTCGGTCGGGACGGGGCGCGGACGTTCCGGCGCTCATCCGGTTCGAGTGGCGATACGGGGACCGACGCGGGGACGTAGCGGGAGATGGTGTCGGACGATTCAATCCGCCCGACAGCCTCAGGCTGGACCTGTTTACGTCGGGAGACGTGGCGATGGCTATCGCGAGTGCGGGCGGGCAGCTCACGTCGCGCGGCCAGATCGAGGACATCGACGTTCCGCCACGCGCGTTCGTGTTCGCGATGGCCGGGTTGTTTCGGCCGGAGCACGACGCGGTTCCGAGAGCGTTCATTGCCGGAGGAGACTCAGTCCTGGTGTACGGGCCGTTCGGTGACCGGACGCAGGTGTTCTACCTCGAAGGCGGTCGGCTGGACGCGGTGGAGGAGCGGCGACGAGACAAGGTCCTGCGTCGAGTCCGTGTCGAATGGTCGACGGATGGAGTGTGGCCCGTGAGCGCCGAGTACAGGGATTTTGAGCGCCCGAGCAGGGTGCGATGGGAGATCCAGGAGGTGCAGAGCCCGGTGGAACGGCATCAGAGCGAGATCTATGCGCTTCCGCATACGCCATAGCCTGGCGCTCGGAGCGCTTTGCGTCCTCAGCGCGTGCAACTACACGTTCTCTGGTGGTGGTGGGCTTCCGTCTCACGTGAAGACGATATACGTGGCCCCGATCGACAACCAGACGACTCAGTTCGCGCTCACGGAGAAGGTCACGGCGGAGTTGCTCGACGCAGCCACCGGAAAGCTGGGAGCACAGCTGGGGGCGGAGGAGTCGGCTGACGCGACGATTACGACGACCCTCACGAGGTACGACGACACGGCGGTGAACTTCGCCAGCCAGGAAGGGGTCGGTGCCGAGGTGTTCCAGCGCAGGATCAGGCTCTCGGCACGAGTCGAGATCATCGACAACACGAGGAACGAGATCATCTGGAGCGGCGCATCTGTGACCGGAATCGGAGAGTACACACCGGAGACGGAACTCGAGCTCAGGGGACAGGAGTTGGCTATCGAGGATCTCGTGCAGAAAATCCTCGACGGAGCACAGTCCCAATGGTAGGGCGCCGGATCTCCCGCGGGCCGGACCGGAGGAGAACCGGGAAACGGCTGCGCAGATTTGCCATGCTGCTGGTGGGCCTGTGGCTGATCGCGGGTCGTCCGCTTCCAGACCTCCTGTTGCCGGGCGCCGGGGTGGCGGCAGAACGCACCCCAGCCGGGCAGATCGAGGTGCAGGAACCAGGCGTGGAGGAGACGGAGTCGCACGCCGCGGAGGGCGAGGAATCCGGGGATAGCGGGGATGCCGGGGGCCACGGGCCGCGAATCCGCGACGTCTTCTTTGCCCTGATCGCCATCCTCGTCCTGGCGAAGGTGTTCGGTGAGCTGGCGGAGCGTCGGGGGCAGCCGGCGGTGCTTGGCGAACTGGTGGCTGGTGTGATCCTGGGTGCGAGCGTCCTCGGCGTGATCCCGGCATCCGGAGAAATGTACGACATCATCCATGTCCTGGCCGAGATCGGAGTTGTCCTGCTGCTGTTCGAGATCGGGCTCGAGACGGACCTGAAAGAGATGTTCAGGGTCGGACCCGCGGCGGCGCGAGTCGCAATGATCGGGGTGTTCCTGCCGTTCCTGCTCGGGTTCCTGTACTGGTATTATGCCAGTCCTTCGATCGGCGTCAGGCCGGACGGAGTCAGCTTCGCGGTCGTAGCGATATTTGTCGGGGCCACGCTCACGGCCACTTCAGTCGGAATCACTGCGCGTGTCCTGTCGGACCTGAACCGCATGCACACCCGGGAGGCGCGGATCATCATCGGCGCCGCCGTGATCGATGACGTGCTGGGAATCGTGATTCTTGCGGTCGTGTCGGGAATGGTGGGTGGAGCAGCGCTGGGCGTGCTGTCGATCACGAAGATCTTCGTGTTCGCCGTCGGTTTCCTCGTGCTGGCCGTCGTGCTCGGTACCCGGTTCGCGCCCGCGATCTTCGACTTCGTAGACCGGATGCGGACACGAGGCGTGCTACTCGTAGCGGCATTCTGCTTCGCTCTCGGGATCGCGGCGCTGGCGGATCTCGCCGGGTCCGCGATGATCATCGGGGCATTCGCCGCGGGGCTCGTGCTGTCGTCGACGAACCAGTTCGACGCAGTCGTGGAGCGGATCGAGCCGGTTGCGGATGTTTTCACCCCGATCTTCTTTGTCGCCGTTGGTGCGCCGGTAAATGTCCGACTGTTCATTCCAGGCAC
>CBDUVN010000007.1:0-48746 GCA_965370685.1 uncultured bacterium
CGTTCCACAGGCCGGAAGGGCTGCTGCTGGCTCTGCAAAGCGGAGAACCCGTGGCCCGGGTGACGGCATCCCCGGTTGTGCACGTCGCCTCTGTGACGTGGCGGGTGGCGCGCCGTATGCCTCTCCTCCCGGAGATTCCGCGCGAGGAAGCTGTCCCGAGCCTCGGCCGCTAACGGTCAGACAGCCTGGCGCACCGCCGAGCCGGATGCGCGCGGTGGCCCGGCGATTGGATAGACCACTGCGTCGCAGGGCTTCTTCATCGCGTTTCTCGGGTCCACGACGATGGACGCGTGACGCCCCACGAACCCGTAGTCGACGTCCGAATGGTCTGTCGTGATCACGACGGCATCTGCGCGTTCCAGTCGCTCAGCCGTCAATTCGACGGACCGGTCCGTCTCACCATCGATCTCCAGCTCGTCCACGAGCGGATCGTGATACTCGACACTGGCGCCACGTTGTCTGAAGATCTTGATGATGTCGAGCGCAGGGCTCTCCCGTACGTCGTCGACATCAGGTTTGTACGATACCCCTAGAACAAGCACGTCGCTGCCGTTGAATGATTTGCGCGCGTCGTTCAGCGCTTCCGCCGTCCGCTCGACCACCCAGCGTGGCATCTCTCCGTTGACTTCTGCCGCCAGTTCGATGAATCGCGTCCGGTACTGGAGTGTCTTCATCTTCCCGGCGAGAAAGATCGGGTCGACCGGAATGCAGTGTCCCCCCAGGCCGGGGCCGGGGAAGAACCGCATGAAGCCGTAGGGTTTGGTGGATGCGGCCTCGATCACCTCCCAGATGTCGATGCCGAGCCGGTCGGCGACGACGGCCATCTCGTTGACCAGACCGATGTTCACTGCCCGGAAGGTGTTCTCGAGCAGCTTGGCCATCTCGGCGGCCTCGGGTGACGACACTTCGACGACGTCGTCGATCACTTCGCCGTACAGCACCACGGTCAGCTGGTGGCAGGTCGGAGTCAGGCCGCCGACGATCTTCGGCGTGTTCTCGATATGCCAGACCGGGTTTGCCGGATCGACGCGCTCAGGACTGAACGACAGGAAGAAGTCCTCGCCGGCGACCAGGCCCGTCTCTTCCAGCATCGGCTGGACGACTTCTCTCGTCGTCCCCGGATAGGTCGTGGATTCGAGCACCACCAGCTGCCCGGGCCTCAAGGCAGACTGGACGGCCTCTGTTGCCGCCACCACGAAGGACAGGTCCGGGTCATCGGTTTTCGACAACGGGGTGGGGACACAGATCACGACCACGTCGGCCTCGCCCAGTCGATCGAAGTCGAGCGTCGCCTCGAACGGTCCGTCCCCCGCGAGCTTCGCGAGTCGCTCGGACGTCACGTCCGTGATATGGGAACGACCGGCATTCAACCCATCGTTGACTTCCGGCTTCACATCGAACCCGAGCGTCGTGAACCCCGCCTCCGAAAAAGCGACCGCGAGGGGAAGCCCCACGTATCCAAGTCCGATGATGCCCACGACGGCGTCGTGGGACTCGATGCGGGCCAGCAGGTCGGCGTCTGTAGCCATATTCGTGTCGCGCTCTGGTCTGATCTGTGAATGGATGTGTGGACGGGCTATTCCGCCGCCCCCAGGACTCTGTCGGCGAAACCGTTTCCGGGATCTTCTCCGCGGGCGAGCCTCGCCGTGACGACCGCCGGACCGCGGTTGTATGCGAGCAGCGCGAGCCGCGGATCGGCGTCATACCGATCCAGAAGCTGCCTCAGGTATCGTAGACCGAGCCGCAGGTTCGTGTCCCGATCGTACAGCCGGCCTTCCTTGATTCCGGGTTCGAGCCAGGCGGCCGTGCTCGGCAGCAGCTGCGTGTACCCGATCGCGCCCAGCGGACTCGTCGCCCGCTGGCGGAATCCGGACTCCGTCTGCACGAGCCGGAACGCGAGATCCGGCTCCACGCCCTCCAGCAGCGCGACACGGTGAATCGCTGCAGCGAGGTCAGCCGGGATCCGGTACGCTTCGGAATACGCCATGATGGAACGAATCCGGGACAGCTCGTGCTCGGTGGCGGCCAGGTCGCTCTCGGACTCGAGATAGCGGTCGGTCGCCTCCAGGCGGGCGGTCTCGAGCGCCTCGAACCTGGGCGCGATCCAGCTATACCACGCCGCCGTGCCGATGGCGATGAAGATCCCGACAGCCGCGACCCCTCGCCAGAGGCGATACGTCCAGCGGTTAATCCGTGTGTCCTGTTCCATCGGACTGTACCTCTATCCGGACATCATGAGTGCGTCGAGCCGTCACGTCGTCGAGGGTCCGGTTCCCCGCGACGCCACATTCCGCTGCGCCCGCCTTCCTTCTCCAGCAGGCGCACGGCTCCGAGCTCCATCGCCCGGTCCATGCTCTTGCACATGTCGTACACCGCCAGCAGCCCCGCGGTCACCGCACACAGGGCCTCCATCTCGATTCCGGTTCGCGCTTCCGTCGTCGTCTCCACCGTGAAGCGCAGGCCCGGAGGTTCATCAACTGCCTCGATCTCGACCGACACGCTGTGGAGCGGAAGAGGGTGGCAGAGGGGCACGAGGTCCGAGGTGCGCTTCGCACCTCCCACCGCCGCGATCCGAGCCACCGCCAGCACGTCTCCCTTCTCGACGTTTCGATCCAGGATGGCCCGCAACGTCTGTCGGTCCATCAGAATCGATCCCTCGGCCAGTGCCCGACGGCGCGTCACCGCCTTGTCTCCGACATCGACCATCCGGGCGTGGCCGGCCTCATCCAGGTGCGGAAACCGGTCGTTATCATTCACGAGGCGCCACTTACCCTTGCCGGTCGGAGCCGTTCCGGTCCAGCGGATTCACCCGGGCGCAACTCCCGAGCCAGACGAGCGAGGAGGACGGCCGAGATTGCCTGGGGGTTTCCGTTTCCAAGTGCCGCATCCCTGGCCTGCTCGACGCGGGAGACCGCAGAAACCCAACGTTCCGGCGCGATCGAGCGGACTCCCGGCAGTTGCTGGATCAGGTCTGGATCGATCGCCGACAGGGCCGACTCGACCGAGATGGTGATGCAGTCGCGCAACACCGCTTCGACCAGGTCCAGCATGTCGCTGAATCCGCCCCGGGCGCCGGCGGGGGCGAACGACGCGGCGAGGGCCCAGCGACCGCTGCGACGGTCTGCCATCGCGGCCCGCACGAACCGGATCGCCGGGTCGCGAGGGTCTTCCGACGCTTCCGCCAGTCGCAGTGCGGTTCCGATCCGCCCGCCGGACCGGAGCGCGAATTCTTGCGCTCGTGCCGATTCCAGACCGGCTTCCGTCTCCAGGAACCGGGCAGTGGCGCCGGTACCGACGGGTGTCACCCGCACCGACAACAGGCGCGACCGGACCGTGGGCAGCAGCAAGCCGGGACGACTGGAGGTGAGGACAAACATGGTGTCCGGCGGCGGCTCCTCCAGCAGCTTGAGGAGGGCGTTCGCGGCTTCCGGGCTGGAGGCCTGCGGGACCATTCTCTCTGCATCTCCGATCACGAACACGGACCCGCTCGACATCGCGGGCCGCCGGGAGGCGCGGGACCGGATTTCCTCGACAATCGGGAGAAAGAGCGCCGCCGCCCGGTCCGGCTCCTCGGATTGAAGCGGGTTCTCGCGGCGAGCGGCGAGCGTCTCGAATCGGGCGTTCTCGAGCTTCTCCCTTCGTTTCTCCGGTGTGAGGCTCCCCCTGGGAGACGGCACCGGAAAGAACCAGTGAAGGTCCGGGTGCTGCAGATCGGCAGCCAGATGACACGACCGGCACCGACCACACGGTCGCTCGGTCGTGTCACTCTCGCACAGCAGGAGAGTGCCGAGCCACAGCGCGAGGCGCTGTTTTCCACTCCCCTCGGGGCCGACGAACAGCAGAGACTGTGGCAGTCGCCGTGCTGCAGCACTCTCCGACAGTCGCCGGCGGAGGTCTTCGTGCCCGTAAACGGGGTGGAGGGTCACGAATGCCCCCGGAGCCACCGGACCGGATCGACCTGGCGCGGGTCGCCGCGCGAGTCCGGTTCGTAAATCTGAAACTCGATGTGAGTGCCCTGCGGTGATTCTTCGTCGCCCCCTACGTAACCGATCACCGTCCCGGACGAGACCCGATCACCGACGCCGACCCGAACGTCCTGCAGATAGAGATATCCGGACCAGTATCCGCCCCCGTGATCGATGATCACGGTCTGCCCCAGGAGGCCGCGCGAGCCCGCCCAGGCGATTTCGCCCGACTCGACGCAGCGGACCGTCGTGCCGCGCGGTGCGCCGATACCCAGTCCTTTCCAGGTGTCCGCGACATCCGGCCTCCTGTCGCCGAACCGGTACACGACATCACCCTCGACAGGCCAGTTCAACTGGCCGAGGTCCGAGGTGCGAAGCGACGAGCTGCGGGTCGTACCCGCCACGCGCTCAGCTTCACGCCGTGCCCGGTCGAGCTCGGCCAGCAGGTTTCCCAGCCTCCGCTCCTCGGTCTCGAGTGCCGACAGGCGCGTCTCCGTCTGCGACACCCTCGCCTGGACGTTCGACAATCGTCGCTGTCGCTGCCCCTCCAGCCGTTCGAGATCGCCGACCTCCCGCTCCTTCTCCATGCGGAGGGCACTGAGCCGGGCGTACTCACTCGCCAGCTGGTCCCGCTGTTCGGACAGCTTTTCCTCGAGCTCCCGCACCTGACCGACCAGCAGTCGATCGTAGCGCGCCACCAGGTGGAGATACTTGTACCGACTCAGGAGCTCGCCGAACGATCGCGCCTCGAACAGGACCTGAAACGCGTGCAGCTGGCCTCTCTGGTAGATCTCCCGCAGGCGCTCCTCGAGCTCCGTACGCCGCAACTCGAGCTCATCACGCGTGTGAAGCATGTCGCGGGTCGTAATGTCCACCTGCTCCCCATATGCGGAAATCTGCACATCCAGTTCGGCGAGGAGGCTCGATGTCGATCCGATTCGTGCCTCGATGTTGCGGATTTCCTCGGAGACGTTGTGAACCTGGCCACGGAGCTGGCCGGCTTCCCGCGTGAGTTCGTGCCGTTCGCGACGGATCTGCTCGAGCCTGTCCTGGCTTTCCCGGATCCGCTCGCGGATTTCCTCCTGCCCGAGCACTGGACGAGGAAGAACCAGACAGGCAAGCGACGCCAGGCAGACGGTCAGCCGAACCGCCCGATATCGGCTTCGATGTGAGACAGGTCGCGCGAACCGACTGGCGGCGCGGACCCGGGAATCGATCCGCTGGATCATCTCAGAACGCCTCTATCCTGCGGATCTCCTTCCGAACGGCATAACCGGCCGAAATCGTACCGAGCAGCGCTCCGACGATGAGTCCGAGCGCGATCCACAGGTCCGGAAGCCAGGAGAGGGAAAGCAGGGTTCGATCGACGGCGACGTAGACGAGCCACGTCAGCCCGAGGGCCAGAAGTCCTCCGGCGAGTCCTGTCAGCCAGCCTTCGATGAGGAACGGTCGGCGAATGTAGGAATCCGTCGCGCCGACAGTCTGCATGATCGCGATCTCCCGGCTGCGTGCGAGGACCGCCATGCGAACCGCGATTCCGATCAGCAGGATCGCACCGAGCGCGAAGCTCCCACCCAGAGCGAGCGCCGCTCCCCCCGCGATTCGCCGCAGGGCGTAGACCTTATCAACCCATTCGCGACCGTACCTGACTTCCACGATAAAATCATACCCACGAAGTCTCTCTGCGACACGTTCCACGTCTTCCGGCGTCCGGGATCCATCCCGCAGCCCGAGTTCGAACGAAGCCGGCAGGGGATTCACCTCGAGATCCGAGAATACGTCCGAGAATTCGGTCAATTCGCGTGAAGCGTCGTACAGGGCCTCGACCTTCGAGACGAAATGGACTTTTTCGACCTCCGGGAATCCCTCGATCTCGCTGGTGGCGACAGACACGACTTCGTCTGACGTACCCTCCGCCAGGTAGGCGACCACTTCGACGCGCGACTCGACGCCGATGAGTGCCTCGTCGATGTTGTGGGCGGTAAGCGCGAACAGCCCGATGATGAACAGGCTGAGACCGATTGCCGTGATCGACAGTCCGCTGAGGAGCGGAGCCCGACGAATCCCCTGGGCCGCCTGACGCAGGCTCCTCATTCGTCCACTCCGTCTCCGCCGGGTGCCGGCCCGAGCGACTGTGGTCGCGTCTCCGGGCCGGCCCCGGAGCCACTGGAATCGAACACGACCGCTCCGGCCTCGATCTCGATGACGCGAATTGTCGGGTGCCGACGGATCAACTCCGCGTCATGCGTCGCCATCACGACCGAAGTTCCGGATGCGTTGATCGTGCGGAACAGGTCGAATACGCCGGCTGTGGCACGCTCGTCCAGGTTTCCGGTCGGCTCATCCGCCAGCAGCACGATCGGCTCGGTCGCGAGGGCCCTGGCGATCACGACCCTCTGCTGCTCTCCGCCCGACAGCTCTCTCGGTAGCGCCCGGGCGCGAGCTACCAGGCCCACCTGGCTGAGCAGGCGTTGAACCCGCGGCTCGATCTTGACCCTGGGCGCGCCGGTGCACTCCAGTACGAACGCGATGTTCTCTGCCGCACTGAGACTTTCGAGCAGACGGAAGTCCTGGAAGACGTAACCGACGCGCCGCCTGAGTTCCGGGATCTCGCGCCGGCGAATCTTCAGCGAACTGAACTTCGAGACGCGGACCTCTCCTTCCGACGGCATCATCTGCATGTGAATGAGCCGCAGGATCGTCGTCTTTCCCGCACCCGAAGGGCCCGTGAGAAACACGAATTCTCCCTTTCGGACGTGAAACGACACGTCCGAAAGGGCCGGATCGGAGCGGTCGAACCGCTTGGTCACGGAACGGAGCTGGATCATGCGCTCTCCGGTTCGCCGCGATTTCGCTCGCAGAAATCGATGCAGGCCTCGATGGCGGCAGCCATCGAGCGTGGGTCCGCGATCCCACGGCCGGCGATATCGAACGCCGTCCCGTGATCCGGTGAGGTGCGCGGAAACGGGAGCCCCGTCGTCACGTTGATGCCTGCTTCGGGCGCGAGAGTCTTCAGCACGGCGAGTCCCACGTCGTGATATGGCACGACGACGAGGTCCACCTCGCCGGCGATGCACCGGCGGAAGACCGTGTCGGCGGGATACGGGCCGTATGCCTCGACCTCCTCTTCGTCCATCAGACGCTGAATGGCTGGTCGAAACACACGCTCCTCCTCGTCGCCGAACAGCCCCCCTTCCGAAGCGTGGGGGTTGAGTCCGGCGAAGGCAAGGCGAGGGCGGGGAATCCCCCACCAGTCCCGCAGGCCGCGGGCGGCGATCGCTGCCCGCCGCACCAGTCGTTCTTCGGTAATGAGATCGGGGACCGATCTCAGCGGCACGTGCACGGTCACCAGGGCCAGCCTCAGCGCCCCGCCGAGGGGAGTCTGCTCGGCCGCCATCACCATCGTGACATCGGGTACGCCAGTCCGATCTCGCAGGAATTCCGTGTGTCCCGGAAATGGATAGCCTGCCGCAGAAATCGCCTGCTTCGAGATCGGGGCAGTCACGAGACCGTCGATCTCACCACGCGTCGCCAACTCGATGCCGCGTTCGATCGCTGCAGCGGCGAGCGCCCCAGCCTCCCGGTGGTCGCCCCCCTGCCAGCTCCCGATACAGTCGAATTCCACCGAGTCCTTTTCCGCAGGACCACCACGAGACATCGGGACCAGCCCCTCAGCTCCGATCAGGACAAACCGGGCCCGTCCCGCTCCCGCACCTGCGGAAAGCGCACCAGCGACAACCTCGGGCCCGATGCCCCGCGGGTCTCCGAGCGTGATTCCCACAACCGGTGGACCGGAGTGTCGGACCGTCACGGTTTCACGTGCCCGTCAGAGATGATCAGTAGCGGATGTCGACGTAGATCTCTTTGCGAAGCTCCTCCACGAAACGCTCATAGCTTTTTTCAAACGTCAAGCGGTCGCGAACGTCTTCGCGGATCTCGTCGAACTCCCACGCTCCCTGCTGCTTGTACTCGGTGATCCGGATGATCACGAAGACCGATCGATCGGGGACCAGCGCCGAATTCTCGAGCGGACCGACAACCGCTCCCGGAATCGGATCGGCCAGCGCCTCGGCGTAGATCGGCCCGAGCCGCTCTTCCAGTTCGTCGAACGGGATCTCCGGGACGCGGACCGGAATCTCCGCGACTCCGTAGCGCTCGGCGAATTCGACCACCGAGGATCCGGCTCGGACGCTGTCGGCGAGGGCCTCGGCGAGCTCTCGCGCTCGCTCCGAGTCCTCAGGCACCATCTCCGGCCGAATCAGGATGTGCCGGATCTTCCTCTCACCGCCCCTGGTGTTCTCGACCTGGATGATGTGATATCCGAATCGCGTCAGCACCGGTCCGATCGGAGTGCCGGTTCGCGCGGACCAGGCGGCCTGGGCGAATTTCGGGACCAGCTGACTGCGACGGACCCAACCGAGGTCGCCACCCGTTTCCCGATTTGACGGGTCGTCGGAATAGGTTCGCGCCACGACTTCGAAATCCTCGCCGCTGCGTAGCTCCGCCAGTGCTTGTTCGGCCTCCGCGCGCGCGCTGTCCATCGCAGCCTGCCCGGGTTCGGGCTCAACCACGACTTGCTCGAAGCTGACGCTGGCGGGCCGCGTTTCTCCCTCCAGGTTATTGTCGTACCAGTTCTGGAGTTCCTCCTCGGATATGATCACGGGAGGCATACTCTCCCGGTTCTGGCGCACGAACTGATCGATCAGGATCTGTGCCCGGACCTGGCTGCGCAGAAACTGTCGGTACTGGACCAGCGTCCGACCGGAGCTCTGTACCGCCTCCTGGAACGCACTGGCGCTGGGAAACCCGTTCCGGATCTCCTGGAAGCGGCGGTCCGTCTCGCCGTCGAGCATCTCGGGAGGAACCCGAAGCTCAGTCTGCTTCGCCTTCTGGAGCAGAACGAGCTGATCGACGAGTTGATGGGTCGAGATTCTCGCGACCGAGTCGAAGGCGGGAGTCCCCGGCTCCGGAATGTCGGCCCCGTCAGCTTTGAGCTGCAGCAGAGATTCCAGGATCTCCGTGTACAGGATCGCTGTGTCACCCACGACGGCCACGATCCGGTCGACCACCTCGGCCGTATCCGACCGGGAGGGTGACGGTTGAGCCTGCCCGGTCGGTTCCTGTGCGTGAGCGGCACCGGGGGCGGCAAGAAGAAGAGCCGCAGCAGTCCCGACGACGTTCAGTCGTGAGCGACCTGGAAGCGACGCCATCATTCGACGTGCTCCGATTCAACACTGTCGGACTCTGCCTGGTCCTCGGTCTCTGCCGGGTCTTCAGTATCCGTTACTGCCTCCTGGTCGGTCGAATCTCTGAGGTCCACGGCAAGTCGAGACGCGGTCTCGGCACCCCGGTCGTAGATCGTAGTCGGATAGACCGGGTCGAGCACATAGCGAAACTCGGACAGCCAGGGGATGGGCCTCTGTGCCTGCAGCACCCCCCGAAGAAAGGTCTCGCTGGCGAGATCGAGGCGGAATGACGGGTTCGTGACGAACTCATGACTGATCCTGTACTGAGTGGCGATTTCAGCCAGTTGAGCCGCCATGGCGACCTGAAGCTCCTGCCGCTCGGCTTCGCTCGGTGCGAAGCCGCCCGATTCGGCGGCCCGCACGAGCACCTCGTCCGCAGCCAGCTCCAGCAGGTATTCCTCGACCTGGTGCACTGCCGAGAGAGTGAACCCGTCTCTGAGCTGAGGGCGCACGCGGAACAGCCGTCGCAGGTCGTCGGCCGTCAGCGAACCGCCGACGAATCTGACCAGTATCGTGGACCCCGGGATCGTCCCCTCGGCCATGCCTGCTTCGGACGCGATCCTCAGTGCGGCGGTCGGGGCCCCGTCCGCCACCGAGCGCTGTGCCCCGGCGAGCAGCGAGTCCGCGGTTCTGGCCTGACGTTCGGCGGAGCGATCCTCGACCATTCGATCGAAGGTCATCTGTCGCGCCTGGTCGAACTCGGGAGTCCGGACCTGCTCTATGCGGTAAATGAGCATCGCCTCGTTGGTGGCGAACACCGGGCTGATCTCACCCGGACGCATGGCGAACAGTGCGCTGTCCGCGACTTCCGGGACTTCCTCGTGACCCTGGAACGACTGCACGACGCCCCTCTCCGACAGCGGCTCGGCGCTGCGTTCCCTGGCCACTTCCACGAAGTCAGCGCCTCCGGCGAGATGCTCACGAAGGACCGATGTCTCGTCGTACAGGCTGTCCCGGACGGCCTCCGATGCACCCGCAGGGACGGGGATCACGATTCTCCGCAGATCGAGTCGCGTGAATGGCTTGCGTGTGTCGAAGTAATCCCGGACTTCGTCCTCCGTGGGATCGTCGTACTGATTGAGAATACTGTCCCGGTAGCGCTCCACGGCCAGGTTGGCATAGTACCGGCCCTCGTCGAGGAGGGGAGTGAAATCGATTGATTGTGTCGTGTCCGGCTGCATATAGAGGGCAGCAAGAATGACGTAGTCTGCCCACAACCGAGCCACCTGCTCTGCGATTCCCGCAGTCAGGCTGGAATCGGGGATCGGCGACTGGGCCATGATCCAGCCAAGCTTGTGCGTGCCCAGGTCGCGACCCGCGGCAGTCGCTGCCGGCCGCGAGTGGGCGGTCAGCGCGTCATCGAGCGCCCGGCACGATGCCGACAGCCCGACGATCAGGAGAACAGCGAGCAGCTGGATTGCGTGAGTTCGTTTCATGCGCTTCGGGTATCCCATCAGGTTCGGTCGTATCACATCCGTCAGGCGACCGGATCGGTTGCCAGCAGTTCGAGAGCCTCTACCAGCGTCGGAGGGAGCGGCTCCACCCCGGCGCGGACAAGCAGTAAGGATAACGGCTGAGTCCGGCGTACTTCAACTGTGATCTGTCTGTCTCCGAATGCCTGGCTCAATCTCGCCAGACGAGGAACCGCGTCAGGACGGAAATTGAGCCGGGCGGTTCGATCCGAAACCCCGACCGATTCGAGTCCGATCTCTCCGGCCAGAAGCTTGAGCCGAGCAGCTTCGAGCCACCGGATTGCCGCGGCGGGCACGGGTCCGAAGCGATCCTCGAGCTCGGCACGGAGGGCGTCGATCTCCTCTCTTCGCTCCACCCGGGCGAGCCGGCGATACAGGTGCAGCTTCTGATCGGACCCTGCAATGTACTCGTCCGGCAGCAGGGCTTCTCCCTCGACCGAGACCTGCGCCGGCGGCCGCTTCTCGTCCACGACCTCGCCCTTGAGCCTCTGCACCGCTCGCTGGAGAAGTCTCTGATAGGTGTCGAATCCGACGGCGTGGGCGAATCCCGACTGGGCGCCGCCGAGCAGATTTCCGGCGCCCCGGAGCTGCAGGTCCTTGAGCGCCACGCGATACCCGGAACCGAGCTCGGTGTGGTGCTCGAGGATGCGCAATCGCTGGATTGCGTCCGGCGTCGCAGCGGGGGGGAGAATAAGGTAGCAGTACGCCCTGTGATGGGATCGTCCGACACGGCCTCGCAGCTGATACAGCTGCGCCAGGCCGAAACGGTCTGCGCGGTGAACGATCATCGTGTTCGCGGTCGGAATATCGAGGCCGTTCTCGATGATCGAGGTAGAGACGAGCACGTCGATCCGCCTGTCGAGAAGGCGGTCCATCAGCTGCTCCAGCTCGCGCTCCGGCATCCGGCCGTGGGCCACGGAAATTCGTGCATCCGGCACGAGTTGCCGCACCCGTTGCGCAATCGTACCGATCGTCTCGATCCGGTCGTGAACGACGAACACCTGCCCGGAACGATCCAGCTCCCGGCGGATCGCGTCCTGCAGGATCCCATCGCTCCACGGCATGACGTGAGTGATCACCGGCATCCGATCGCGCGGAGCGGTTTCGATCAGTGACATGTCCCGCATGCCGCCGAGTGCGAGCTGGAGGGTCCGGGGGATCGGAGTCGCTGTCAGAGTGAGAACGTCGACGCTCCGCTTCAGCTCCTTCAGACGCTCCTTGTGCCTGACCCCGAAGCGCTGCTCCTCGTCCACCACCACCAGCCCGAGATTCCGGAATTCGACGTCCGGGGACAGCAGGCGGTGCGTGCCCACGAGTACGTCGATCTTTCCGGATGCGAGACGCTCAAGCACTTCTGCCTGCTGCGCTGCCGTGCGCAGGCGGGAGAGGGCCTCGATCGTGACCGGAAATCCGGCGAGCCGCTCGCGAAACGTGTGCAGGTGCTGCTCGACGAGAATCGTTGTCGGCGCCAGGACCGCCACCTGCCTGCCGTCCTGGACGGCCTTGAATGCCGCCCGGATGGCGATCTCCGTCTTGCCGTAACCCACGTCGCCGCAGATCAGTCGATCCATGATGACCGGGGACATCATGTCGCTGCGGACATCATCCCACGCTTTACGCTGATCCGGCGTGTCCTCGTACAGGAAGGCCGATTCCATCTCTCTCTGCCAGCGTGTGTCCGCAGGAAACGCATGCCCTTCACTCACCTGCCGATGGGCGTACAGCTCGAGAAGCTCTGTCGCCATGGCCCGGATCTCGGTCTCGGTCTTCGTTCGCAGCTGCTTCCAGCGTTTCCCTCCCAGTTTGTGAACGGGAGGCGGCTTCACGGGATCGTCACCATCAGCCAGGCCCGCCCACTTCTCGATCAGATCGATCCGATAGTGGGGAAGTCGCAGGACCTCGCCGTCGGCGTACTCGATCTTGAGCGTCTCAATCGTCTCTTCCCCTACCGTTACACGCTCGAGGCCAGCGTATCGTCCGATCCCGTGATCCATGTGGACGACATAGTCACCGGGAGACAGGGAGGCGATCGACTCGAGGGACGCGACCCCGTGAAGATTGCGACCTCGGCGGGGCCGGTGTGCGCGCTGGAAGATCTCGTGATCGGTCAGAACCAGCAGTGGATCTGGGCCGGGGATCCGAAAGCCGCCGCTCAGCGAGCCGAGGGCGAGCCTGGCCGATCGCAGGATCGTCCGCCCCGCCAGATCCTCGAGGATCTCCTCGAGCCGCTCGAGCTGGCCCTGGTTGTCGCACAGGATGAGCGTTCGCTCGCCACGGTTTCGAGCCTCCTGCACCACGGCCACCAGATGCTCCATGTTCCGGTCTATTGCCGGGTGCAGGGCCAGCCCGAGCTCGACATGGCGTTCACCTGGCAGCGAACCGGAATCTGTCGGCTCCACGCGCACCCGAGCCAGCTTTTCGAACTTTCGCCCGGCCGCGGCCGGTGGCATGACCAGGTCCTCTGCTGAGCGCCTGCCGCCGGGAGCGTCGTCACCCCAGGCTTCGCGTATCTCGTCCCACAGTCGCTCGCGTTTCCTGCTCGAGGCAGCCCCACCGACTTCAACCACGGTCGCGCCGTCCGGCAGCAACTCGAGCAGACAGCGCCGCTCCCACTTCGCGTCCGCGGCGTCGAACAGCTCCGGGTTGAGCGACACGGGCAGGATTTCTGCCGTGTCGTGGCGCTCCACCGACCGCTGGGAGAGCAGATCGAAACTCCGGATCGATGCGATCGCATCATCCCACAGTTCGATTCGGTAGGGACGATCCACCCCGAACGGAAAAACGTCCACGATTCCGCCTCGGACGGCGAAGTCGCCGAGCTCCCGTACCGAGTCGGCGGATTCGAACCCCATCCGACGAAGCCGGTCGGCGATTTCGGTTCGACTCCAGGCGTCTCCTTCGCGCAGCGTGATCGCGAAGTCTTCTCCCAGGACCGCGACGGGGCTCCGCTCGACCAGGCCGCGCGGGGTCGTGACTACGAGCCGCGTCCTGCCGGACAGCAGAGCGGAGAATGCATCGGCTCGCTGACTGGTGATCTCGACGTGCGGATCGCTGTCCTCGAACGGCAGAGTCTCTCTCTGGGGGAGCAGGCGGGCATCGCTCATCCCCGCTCCGGTGGCGAGGTCGGTCAGGGCCGCCTCGGCAAGGGAAGGGCCGTCGACCACGAGAACCACTGCCGGACTGCCCCGGTTCAGCAGGGCGGCAGCCAGGAGCGCCGGACCGGCCCCGGGACAGCCGGTTACCCGCAGTGGCTCGCTTCCCCCGGGTAGCAGCCCCCTGGTCTCGAGGTCGTTCAGGTGGGCCCTGAAGCTGTCGAAGATCACGCGTGAGCCTCCGGCGCCGCCACCGACCGCGACCTTCGGGGAGCGGCGAGAAACGCCTCGAGAGCCAGCGCGAGGAGCACGATGGCAATGAGGACCGGGCGCAGATCTCTGCCGCGTCTGCGCACAAAGATCGCGTCTTTCCAATCCGTTTCCGTCTGGACGACCCGAATGGCATCGGAGTCGAACACCCGGCTCAGTCCGGCGGCTCCGATGCCGGTCGGATCAGATTCAGATTCTGGAACGTTTACTCCGATGAAGCGTGACGCCGTTCCCCCGGCAGTGCGGAGAGTCAGCCTCCAGCTACCTGTCAGGCGGGGACGCCAGGGAGCACCGCCCTCCACCCGCTCCGCTCGACCGGACGGGCTGGCGAGACTGTCCGCTCTCGGTGGGAGCGCGGTTTGCTCTCCGGCCTGCCGGCTGCCGGGCGGATCGCCCGGACGTGCCCATCGATTCACGAGGGCATCGACGAACTCCACCATCGCGACGCTGACGGGCAGCCCGGTGGCTTCGGGGTGCAGCGGTGAGGCGAGCAGCACGTAGGTCATGGATCCGCCGATCTCCCCGCGCACCACCCACGGCTCGCCGTCGGACGTCCTGAGGAGAATCGAGTCCGCGGCCGACCGGGGTGCCTGAATCGCCTGCAGTCCGTAGCGCCGGCTGACGAGCTGGTCGTCCAGCCCGGGGAGTCCCCGACCGTCGATTCGTAGTGCCCCGGACCCCGAATCCACCTCGGCTCGCCACGGAACTCCGAGCGAGGACAGCTCCTGGTTGAATGCCGGAAGAGCGAGCGCGTCCAGCGGCGGCACGAGCACGATGGACGGTTCCCGACCCGCTTCGCGCGCCACGCCACGTTCACGCGTCCCCGGGCCCACGCGGACCGCTACGTCCACCGGTCCTGCCGTCGAGAGCGCGATCCGACCGTCGGTCTCGAGCGTCTCGAGGGCGTACTCGAGGAAGCTGCCGTCCGGGTCGATGCCACGGTGGAACGCGACCCGGGCTGCGTCGGCCACCCGGAACCCGCTCTGCCTGCCGTCGTCGGCCCGCAGACCCGACGGGTCGATCTCCACCCGCACGACATGCGAACCCGGTGTCGGAGCGGGAATCGAGAACACGACGTCGGATCCCCAGGCGACGGTCTGAATTCCTGCCGTGCGGCCATCAAGCAGGAGCCGAATGTCCACCTCCCCCGGAAGCTGATCGTCCCCTGGAGGATCCGGGTCTTCTGTGTTGCCCCACATGGTGAGCCTGGCGGTCACGGTAACCGCAGACCCTGGCGGAACGGGTGTCGACGGTCCGACGTCGAGCGTCGTCACGGCTCCGTTTCCCGCGGCATCGGGCACGAGCTGGAGAATCCGAACCGACACTCCGTCATCGAGCTCGGCAGAGCCGGAGAACGAGCCGGCCTGAAGGTCTGTCAGCAGCTGAAGCTCCCTCACCCGGCCCTCGATGCTCGGAACCGCAGAGGTCGTGAGCTGGATCGCATCGGGTATCGACCCGCTCGCATCCGATCCACGAATCGATTCGAGAGCCCGTGCCGCGCCCTCCGCCGTCCCGCCCGCGACCGCGACTCCATCCACCGGTGTGACCAACCAGACTCGATCTTCCGGCCCCAGGCGCTCCAGGGTGAGGTTCGCTCCGGCACGGGCCGCATCCAGCAGAGACGAATCTCCGGACAGGCGAGCCATGCTCGCCGTGTTGTCGAGCAGGAGAATCAGATCTGTAGGAAGGTGACTGCCGGCCTCGCCCCGGCCGACCAGGGGCCGGCTGGCGGCAGCCGCGAGGAGCAGCACCACGGCTACGCGGACGAGGGCGAGGAGCCAGTCTCGAATGCGCATCGAGCGAGCGTTCTGGCGTTCCGCGCTCTGCAGATACCTCAGGGCTGGAAACGGAACCCTCCGCCTCGTTTCCCGCCTCACCAGGTGCAGGAGAAGGGGGACAGCGGCGAGTGCGATGAGCGCGAGGGCCCAGGGATGCAGAAAGCTCATGCCAGGCGGGCGCGCTTCTCCAGATATCGACCGAGGCCAGGATTCATCGGTGTGTCCGTGGTCAGCAGGTGGTATTCAGCCCCCATCTTCCGACACTCACGTCGCCATTCGGCCACGGCCCTGTCGACCGCAGCGGCGTATTCGCCACGCAGTGCAGCCGAACTTGTCCGGAGCTCATCACCGGTCTCCGGATCGAAGTAGATGGCGTCGCCCGACGCCGGCAGCTCACGCTCACCCGGGTCCATGATGTGGAACACCAGGACCTCGTGCCCGCGGTGACGAAGAAAATGCAGCGCCCGGCGGGTACCGGCCGGATCCACGAGCAGGTCCGATATCAACACGATCAATCCCCTGCGCCGCAGGAGGATCGCCACGTCTCGCATCGCCGATCCAGCTTCACTCCGGCCGCCCCCCTCGAGGGCGACAAGTTCTCGAAGCAACGTCGTGAGATGCCGCCGTGATGCTCGCGGTGACACGTGGGCGCGAATTCGATCGTCGAACGCCACGAGGCCCGCGGCATCCCCCTGGCGCAGAAGGAGGTTCGACAGGGATGCGGCGAGGAGCCGAGCGTAATCCAACTTCGACACTCTGCGTGTCGGGTCGGAGGACCAGTTCATGGACTGGCTCGAGTCGAGCACCAGATACGCGCGGAGATTTGTCTCCTCCTCGAACTGTTTCAGGTACCACCGGTCCGACCGGGCGTACATCCGCCAGTCCAGAAAGCGGATGTCGTCTCCCGGGTAGTAGGGTCGGTTTTCGGCGAACTCGACGGAGAACCCACGGTGCGGGGACCGGTGGAGGCCGATCAGAAACCCTTCCACCACGCCGCGGGCCACGAGCTCGAGTCGTCCGAGATCGAACAGGGCGCGAGGATCCGCCAGGTCTGGCCGCGCCCCGGGACCCGGGGTGGTCACCGGGTCGGTCGCAGCCATTCCGGGGCTCCCGGTGTTTTATGGTTCAATGACGTCATCGAGTTCAACGTGTCCCGAGCGACTTACGGGCGAATATCGGTTCTCCGGCGGGCAACACCGGCTGGGCTCCGGAGTACACACCCGGATCGCACGCGTGTTCCGGGTCGGCGGCCCGTGTAGAACACAGTGCCAGCAACGAATGAAAGAGAGACAGGGATGATCAAGATGGGCTTGAAGGATTGGGGTCGGGCAACTGCGCTCCTCCTGGTGTTCACGCCGACGGTGTCCGCCCAGATGGCCGCGCCGCCGCCGTCCGAACTCGCGAACGCCGCCGAGACGATCAGCATCGCGGATATGAAGCAGCACATGGGGGTGATCGCCCACGATTCGATGCGCGGCCGCGACACCCCGAGCCCGGAGCTGATGGAGACGGCTCAGTACGTTGCCGATCGGTTCGCCGAATTCGGCCTCGCCCCGGGAAACGGAGACTCATACCTGCAGCTCTACCCGCTGTCTTCGATCAAGGCGGCTCCGGCCTCGGACCACAGGCTGATTCTCGAGGGTCCGGACGGAACGGTCGAACTGGCGTACGGAGAAGAGTTCTTCATGCTCCACGATGCGAAACTGGCGGAGGGAGAAGGACTTCTCGAGTTCGTGACCGTGGACTCCGACTTCGGGAATGTGAATGGCCGGATCGTTACGCTGCTTCTCACGGCGGGGAACATCAGGTCCGTGCTGGGAGGCGGTCTGAAGGAGAAGCTTGCCCCGCATGATCCCGCGGGAGTGCTCGTGGTGCTGGATATTCCGGAGAATTTCTTCGTGCAGTTGAAGGGATACCTGAGCGGTGACCAGACCCGGGTCGGAGAGGTGGATGATGAGTCCGCACCGGCGGCGTTCGTGGCGATTTCCTCGCTTCCGTCGGGGCTCGCAACCGCACTCCAGGACGGATCCGGGGTCGACGGCTGGTCGGCGAGCCTGCGCTCAGAGGCCCGGGTGGACGTCGTCGAGGCACCGAACACAATCGGCTGGATCGAGGGCTCGGACCCGCAGCTCAAGGACGAGTATGTCGTGTTCACGGCGCACATGGATCATGTCGGCGTCGGAAGCCCGGTTGACGGGGACTCCATTTACAACGGCGCCGATGATGACGCATCGGGCACGGTTACGATCATCGAACTTGCCCAGGCCTTCGCGTCGCTGCCGGAGGCGCCGCGGCGGTCACTCGTGTTCATGACCGTGAGCGGGGAAGAGAAGGGGCTCCTCGGATCCGGCTGGTACGCCGAGCACCCGACGTTCCCGATGGAACAGACCGTGGCGAACCTGAATCTCGACATGATCGGCAGGAACTGGTCTGATACGATCGCCGCGATCGGCAAGGAAGAGTCTTCGCTCGGTCCGCTTGTCGAGAGAATCGCCGCTGAGCACCCGGAACTCGACATGGTGGTGATCGATGACATCTGGCCGGAAGAAGGGTTCTACTCTCGATCCGACCACTACAACTTCGCACGCCGCGGTGTGCCGATTCTCTTCTTCTTCAACGGGACTCACGAAGACTACCACCGCCCCTCCGATCATGAGGACAAGATCGGATACGACAAGATGTCGCGCATCGGGAGACTGCTGTTCTTCCTCGGCTACGAGATTGCGACCGAGGATGAACGTCCGCGCTGGGACGCCGAGGCGTACGATCGGGTGGTGGAGAAAACATCGGATTGAATGAGCCTGCCCGGGGGTCTACATTACACGCGTGACTCAACCTCGGACCTCTGGTAGGAGTGAATGCCATGGATGACAGAAGAGACGAAACACCGTACGTGATCGTGGAGAAGCGCGGTACGGGCCTCGGGGCGTTCCTCGGCGGCGCAATCGCGGGGGCGCTGGTCGCTCTCCTCTACACGCCCCGTACCGGTGAAGAGACGAAGAAGGAGATCCGTGAAGGTCTTCTCCGGCTGCGGGAAGATGCAGACAGCCGGTTCGGGCAGCTCCGTTCCGAGGTCGAAGAGCGCTACGACCGGGTTCGGGAGGAGGTCGGAGAGCGGATCGAGCTCGCTCGCGGCGATGTGAAGCACCGCAAGTTCCAGGCGGAGGAGGCCGTCAAGGCGGGGCGTGAGGCCGCCAGGAGGGCCCGCGAGGACCTCGAGAAGAGGGTCGCCGAGTCGAAGGACACCTACCGCAAGAGTGTGTCGGAGCTCGCGGAGGCGGCTGAGGTCGATGTCGAAGACATCAAGGAAGCCGTCGAAGAGGCGCTCGAGGACTGACGTCTGCCGGAGACGGTGACACCGAACGGAGGCGGTCCGAGACGGGTACCCGGATTCGGTAGTGGGTTTCGGGGCGGCCTGGAGTTCGTGCGTGAAGTGTACGACCAGGCCGCCTCCGACAACATCTTCTTTCTCGCCTCGGGTCTCACGTTCAGTCTTCTACTTGCAGCGATTCCGTTTCTCGCGCTGCTCCTTGCGGTAGCGGGTGCGGTCCTCGCGCCCCAGATAGACGCCCCGCGGAGTGAGATGCTCGACTGGGTCGGCTCGCTGCTCCCGGTGTCGGAAGAGGTCAGGCAGGAAATCCAGGGCCAGCTGGTAGAAGTGGTCGAAGTATCGAAGTCACTCGGATTGATCAGTGCCGTCCTGTTCGTGTGGTTCTCGACACGGCTGTTCGGAGCCCTTCGAACGGTTATCGACTCTGTGTTCGATCTGAGAGAAGGCCCGGGGATCCTCAGGTCGAAGCTCCTGGATGTGAAGCTCGTCGTGATCGCGACCATCCTGCTCACGGCAAACGTGGGTATCACGACGACATTCCTCACCGTCAGCCGCGAGTGGATCGAGCAGTTGCCGGTGGCAACGGGTCCCCCGGTGAAGCTCGTGGGATACGCCACGGCGTTCGCCGCGATCTTCCTGATGTACCTGCTGATCTACAAGTTCGTCCCGGCCACGAAGCTGCG
This sequence comes from uncultured bacterium, assembly GCA_965370685.1. Taxonomy (GTDB): domain Bacteria; phylum Gemmatimonadota; class Gemmatimonadetes; order Palauibacterales; family Palauibacteraceae; genus Carthagonibacter. The sequence goes on from CBDUVN010000007.1 coordinate 19,838, forward strand.
CTGGAGTACGGCGGCGATCGCCGCCCTGGTGGCCTCGATCGGGTTCGAGCTCCTGAAGGCCGCTTTCGGCTGGTACCTGTCGGACGTGGCCGATTTTTCACGGTTCTTCTTCGCGTTCGCGACACTCGTAATTCTCGTAATGTCATTCTACTACACGGCAATCGCGTTCGTCCTCGGAGGGGAAGTGGCGAAGGTGTACGGGCTCCGGCGAGCCATGCGACGGCAACGAGAGGCGTTCGATTCTGTTTGAACGGTCACGGCTCAGGTAGCGGCTCCATCCCGCCCCGTCTAGATTAGTTGCGTCCCGTCCGCCCGCTGTGTGGCTTCAGGAGAATTGGTGGCAGAGAAGGCCGGGGGAAAAGCGCCGATCATCCGGAATCGGAAGGCCCGCCACGAGTTCGAGATTCTCGAAGAACTCGAAGCGGGCCTCGTGCTGGCAGGGGCCGAGGTGAAGTCCCTCCGGGATGGGCGAGCCAACTTCACGGACGCTTTCGCGCGCGTGGAGAATGGAGAGTTGTGGCTGCACAACCTCCACATCAGTCCGTACGAGCAGGCCAACATCGATGTCCCCGACCCACTGCGTCCTCGAAAGCTCCTGGTTCACCGTCGTGAGCTCCGTCGGCTTGCCGTCAAGACAACGGAGCGTGGGTTCACGATCGTCCCGCTCGACATTCACTTCGTGCGGGGACGTGCCAAGGTCACGATCGGACTGGCGCGCGGAAAGAAGCTGCACGACAAACGCGAATCCCTGAAGCGGGATGACATGCGGCGGGAGGTCGAGCGTGCGCTTCGGACGAGAGACTGATTCGGTGAGAGCGGCGGCTGGACGGCTGAGATCGAGGCTGCTCGGAGCGAGCCTGCTCGCTATTCTGGTACTCACCGGTTGGCCGGCCGGTCTGGCGGCCCAGGCTTCCTCGGGGAACGAGACGGTCGTGTTCGCCGGGCGGGAGTATACCGTCTCTGTGAATCGGGAGCGCGGCTATCCGGCGTTCCGCTGGAGCGGAGCCCCGGTGGAGATCATCCACGAGACCACCCTGGCCCGGGGAAGAGGAACGGCCGCGATCTCATGGGGAGCGGGGGTCGAGGTCCGGGCCGGAGCCCCATTCGCCCGCGTAGGCGAAGTCGCATTGCCGATGCTCAATTCCCCGTATGTTTCGGGTGGAGAGCTCTGGGTTCCGCTTGAATTTCTCGCCAGAGCCGATGCTGCCCGGCCGAGTGGTGTCGAGTCCATTGCGAGCGTACCGGAGGTGAGTCATTCGAATCCGCCGCCGGCTCCGAAATCACGGCGTACGCAGGCCTGGAGGGTCACGATCGACCCGGGCCACGGGGGGCACGATCCCGGCACGGTGAATCGGAGGACAGGAGCGCGGGAGAAGGACATCGTGCTGGCAGTGAGCAGGTATTTACGGGATGAGTTGCACGACCGCTCCGGGATTCAGGTCGACCTGACGCGCGAAGACGACACATTCGTCAAACTGGAAGAACGGCCCAGGCGGGCCATGAACAATGGGGCGGACCTGTTTCTTTCGATTCATGTGAACGCTGAGCCCGGGAAGGGAACCTCCGCGCGCGGCTTCGAAACTTATTATCTTGGAACGGACAGAGACGACGAATCGGCCCGCGTCGCCCGGGTCGAGAATAGCGTCGTCGAATTGGAACCCGGTGAGGTCGGATTCACCGGTAACTCAATGACCGATAAGATTATCTCGGGTCTGTTCACGGATGATAACCGCGACACATCGGGCAAGCTGGGTGGTTTTGTACAGAACGAGTTACGGCTGGTTGCCACCGGACCGGATCGGGGAACCAAGCCGGGTCCGTTCTGGGTTCTCGTGGGTGCGACAGGTCAGATACCGGCGGTACTCGTGGAACTGGGGTTCATCACCAACAAGGATGACGAACGACGCCTGACAGACTCGAGTTACCAGAAGCAGCTCGCTTCTGCCCTGGCCGACGCGATCGAGCGCTACTTCGAGTTCTACGAAGGTGCGCAGACCCGTCTGGGGGGCGCTCGTTGAAGTCCGTTCCGCAGCGTCTTGTCGCGCTCGGGATCCTGCTCGCGGGCATGACGTCGGCCTGCGTTTATTTCAACGCGATGTACGACGCGGGCAACGCCTACGACGCGGGGCTTGATGCTCTGCAGGAAGGCCAGGCGACCTCGGCGCGACTGCAGTTCGACAGCGTAATTGCCAAGACCGACCGAATCCTGCGCAACCACCCCGGCAGCAAGTGGGCGGATGACGCTGCTCTTCTCAAGACTCGATCCGAGATCAACAACAAACTGTGGGCAGCGGCTTCCGAGTCCTCCGTTCTCGCCCTGAGGCTGTCAGGAAGCGGGAGGGACTCGGCGACTGCGACGGGGCTCGGGGGAATCGCAGCCCTGCAGCTGGATCAGCCGGCGCGGTCCGATTCGATGCTGAGCCTGGCGCTGGATGGGAATATCAGTGGCGACGACCGGGCGACGTTCCTGTTTCATCGCGGGCTCGCGCGCCTGGATCTGGGACGCGCGTCGGAGGCCGCCGCGGATCTGCAGACCGCGTCGGATCAGATCGATCTGACGCGGGAGGCACGTCTTGAGCTGTCGCGAGCCCTGAGGCAGATCGGGGAGTTCGAGCGCTCGGCCGATGTCACGATCGACGTCTTGATCGCCAGTGAATTCGGTTCGCTGTCCCCGGCGGAGCGGGCTCAAGTCGATTCCTTGAGCGATCTCGCACCCGCCGATCTCGAGCCGAAGATCGCCGCATTGCTGGCGTCTCCCGGCTTTCAGCCCTCGATGCGCACCATGCTCCAGATGCTGCATGGCCAGGCGCTGGAGAATCTTGGTGATTCCGAGGCGGCAGTCGCGGCTCTGGACAGTGCAGCGACGGCGGGGATGACGAACCGCTGGGCGCAGGAGGCGAGTCTCCGAGCATCGATGATCCGGATTCGAAACGCGGACGAGCCTGGTGAGATACAGGAGACGATCCCTGCTCTCGAGAGGGCGATACTCTCGCCTGCCTCCGTTGTGCGGGATACGGCGAGACAGATGGCCCGTGCGGCCCTCCTGTTCGGGGAGTTCACCAGGGCGTGGGAGAGCCGCGGAAGCTCCGCCGCCGAAGCGGCTCTGCGTGCTGCTGAGCTGGCCGGCACTGAGCTCGGATCCCCGGCCGTGGCGCGCGGACTGTACCTGAAGTACCTGGAGCTGGCGCCGGCGTCTCCCTGGGTGGTGAAAGCGATCTACGGAGCCCTGGCATTCTCCGGTTATCAACCGGGGGATTGGGTTCGGGATGACGGGGCGGCGACGGACAGAGAACTGATTGCCCGGATCGACGCGGTCCCGGTGGACAATCCTTACCGGCTGGCGCTGGCCGGAGGCGTTCGCGACGAATGGGCCGACTCGTCCTACGTGCTCGCCGAGGTCGATCTGGAACGGCGGATCACGGAGATTCAGATGCTGTTCGACACCACGGTCGTCCGGGTCCGACGGGACACGCTCCCGGTGGATGATGCGCCGGCCGAGGAGGAAACCGACGAGCCGGCGGAGAGGGACGTAGCGTTCTGATGGGTGCGCCGATCCGCCGATGGGTGGAGGTACGCTCGATCCGGGAAGTCGCACAGGAAACCTGGTGGATGGAACTCCACGCTCCTGAGATCGCGGCCTCGGCGGAACCAGGGCAGTTCCTGATGGTGGGATTCGGGGTCACGCAGGTGGGAGCCCCGTTTCTTCCGCGCCCGTTCAGCGTCGGGTGGAGAGAGCGCTCCAGCGGAACGGTCGGAATCCTGATCCGGGAGTTCGGCGCGGGGACCAGGCGGCTCGCGCGGCTGCGTGACGGGGATCAACTGCTGCTCCTGGGCCCACTGGGGCGGAGCTTCCGCATCCCGGCCGGACGCTCGGTAGTCTGCGTCGGCGGTGGCGTCGGACTGGCCCCATTCCTGTTCCTGGCCGCAGAGGCCCGTAATTCCGGGACCGACGTGCAGTTGCTGTACGGAGAGCGAAGCGCCGGTCGAGTGTTCGATCCGGCGCTGATCGCGGAACTGACGGGAGTCGAGCCGACAGTGTATACGGAGGATGGAACCGCGGGCCGACACGGGGTGGTGCTCGACGGGATCGATCTATCGAATGACCCGGTTCTTCTCGGGTGCGGTCCTACTCCGATGTTGAATGCCCTGGAGCGGTTCGCCCGAGAGCGAGGATCGAACCTCCAGGTGTCCGTCGAGGAACACATGGGATGCGGAATCGGAACTTGCCAGGGCTGTGTCGTGCGCGGTGCTGACGGTAGCTGGCTGAAGTCCTGCACCGAGGGGCCGGCGTTCGATGCGGAAGAGCTGGCATGGCCGATCTGACCCAGTCCGTATTCGGGGTGGACTGGCAGAGTCCGGTGCTGCTTGCCTCGGGCACCTGCGGATACGGTGAAGAGTACGCCGATCTGATTCCGCTGGATCGCATCGGGGGACTCGTGACAAAGGCGGTGAGTCTCGAGCCGAGAACGGGGAACCCTCCCCACCGGGTCGCTGAGACGCCGGGTGGAATGATCAACGCGATCGGGCTGCAGAACGTGGGCCTGTCGGCGTTCATACGCGATAAGCTCCCCTGGCTGCGCACGAACCTGTCTCGCGCCCGGGTGCTGATCAACGTGGTCGGACACACACAGAAGGACTTCGCCGAGGTCGTATCCGGCCTGGACGACCAGCCGGGTTTTCTCGGGTTCGAGATCAACGTGTCCTGCCCGAATGTAAAGCACGGGACGCTGTTCGGAACCGATCCGGAAGCGCTGGCGAAGCTGGTGGCCGCGCTGCGCCGCGAGACGGAGCGACCACTGGTGGTCAAGCTCACACCCAATGTCCCGGACATCGGATTGTACGCCCGGATCTGCGAGGAAAACGGGGCCGATGGGCTGAGCGCGATCAACACCTTTCCCGGCATGCTGATCGACGTCGAGCGTCGTCGGCCCGTGATCGGAAACGTGTCGGGGGGCGTGAGCGGTCCGGCAATCCTCCCGATGGGGGTCTACCTGACGTGGCGGGCCGGCCAGGCCACCTCTCTGCCGATCATTGGCATAGGAGGGATCCGATCGGGCGGCGATGCGCTGCAGTACATTCTCGCCGGTGCGACCCTGGTCCAGGTCGGAACGGCGTTGTTCGTCGATCCGCAGGTGGCGATTCAGGTCCACCAGGAGATCGATGACTACTGCGATCGCAATCGAGTGACCCTGCAGCAGCTGGTCGGCGCGCTCGAACTTCCGGGAGATCCGGCGTGACTCGCGTTCCTGACGTGATCGTCGCCCTCGACTTCCCGGATCCCGAGACTGCCTGGGACCTCGTGAAACGTCTGCCGGTGGACACCTGGTACAAGGTCGGACTGGAGCTGTTCACGCGAGCTGGCCCCCCGGTCGTGGAACGCCTGGTCGGTGAAGGCCGCAACGTATTTTTAGATCTGAAATTACACGATATTCCGAATACGGTGTCAGGTGCCGTCCGGTCCGCGTCCCGGCTGGGAGCACGGCTGCTCACCGTGCACGCGGCCGGTGGTGAATCCATGCTGCGAGCCGCTGCAGAGGCGGCCGTCGAGTCGAATGGCAGCGGTGGTTCCGGAGACTCGAAGGACCGCCTGCGACTGCTCGCGATCACCGTTCTCACGTCACTCGATGACGCTGCCCTGTCGGCCGTAATCGGGCCCGGGGCCTCGGTGGAGGAGACGGTCGGACGACTGGCTGGACTGGCGCGCGAGAGCGGGATCGACGGCGCGGTGTCGTCGGTGAACGAATGCCGGGCCATCAAACTGGCATGCGGCGCTGAATTCCTCGTGGTCACGCCGGGAATCCGACTGGCGGGGCAGGGGACGCAGGACCAGCAGCGCGTCGCGACACCCGCAACCGCAAGGGCAGCCGGCGCAGACTACCTGGTCGTCGGTCGAACGATCACTCGTGCCACGGATCCCGTCGCAGCGCTGGCGCGCGTTCGTGCGGCGTTGATCGACTGATCCTGTTCCTGCACGCCCTAGATATCGTCCGGGGACAGGACCAGGGTGGCGCCTTCGTTACGCTCGTCGAGGTAATTGCGGTACAGCTCCGAATGTGTCGCGCGCTCTTTGACGACGCGGTCGTACTCGCCGGTCAGTCCCAGCAACAACTCTGCAGTTTCGCGGACGGCGTGGGCTCCACCCTCGCGTCCGGTCACGTACTCGCACAGGCCTTCAGCTTCTGCGTGCCGCGAGAGCAGCGGCGCACCCCCGTTCCGGACGAGAACCCGCACGCCGCACTGCTCTGCGACTCCGAGGTCGAGCACGTCGTCGAACACGAAGCAGATCTGATCGGGCCGAATGTCGAATCGGGTTCGAATGTCCTCGAGCGCGGTGAGCTTGTTCAGGAACCCCCGGTACACGGCCTGGAACCGCTCCCGCTCTGCCAGTCGAACTGCCGTAGGGTTGTCCTGACCGGTCAGGATCCCGGTGAACGGAAGCGAGCCCCGGTCACGCAGCCACCAGGCGAAACGGAGCATGTTCGTGCCCATCGAGTCCGCCTCGGTAAAGCCGCTGGGGCTGCCCTCGCTCTTCCGCCCCGTGTTGAACACTCCGTCCCAGTCGAACAGGAACGCCCGGACGCTGGCCAGCCTGGCCCGGAACTCGCCGGCCGAGGCGACCAGTAACCCGCCACCGGCTCGAAACGGGGCCAGAACCCGCTCAGTTTCTCCGACGCCCGGTCCCGCGTGATCCTGTCCGGACATGAAACTCAGAGATCCTGAATGTCGAGCATGCCCGCGGGCCTGCCGTGATCCAGCACGAGCAGATTGTCGACCTTGTGCCGGTGGAACAGCTCACTCGCCTCGTTGAGCCTTGCGCTGCTGTCGATCGAGATTGCCGAACCGTACTCGAGGTCGCCCATACGTCGATCCAGTACGTCTCTGCCGTTCCGCTGGAGGAGGCGCCGGAGGTCACCGTCCGTGAACACGCCGACCAGCCCGCCATCATCATCGATCACGGTCACGCAACCGAAACCGAATTCGGTCATCTTGATGATGGCCTCCCTGAGCTCCGTGTCCCGGGTCACGAGAGGGTTCACGCTGCTCATCACGTCACCGACGGACTTGGTCAACATCCGCGTGTGCAGCCGGAACTGGTCCGTCCCGACGGTGGTGAACACGTTCTCGGTAAGTCGTGTGAGGATGGAAAACGGGACCGTGAGCGTGTGTACGCCAAGCTGGAGCGCGTTGCGGACGTGCTCGACGTGGCGCACGGATGAGAACATGACCTTCGTTTCGTAGCCGTATCGCTCGACCGCATCGACGGAATCCGCGACCAGCGCCAGCGCGTCCTGCCCCTGGTCCTGCAGCCGGCCCACGAGCGGGCAGACGTATGCCGCTCCGGCGTGCATCGCCATGTAGGCCTGCTGCAACGTGTACACGAGGTGGACGTTCACGAGCAGCCCCTCGTCCGTCAGCCGCCTGCAGGCCTTCACGCCTTCGAGCGAAACGGGGATCTTGAACACCGTTCGCCCGGGATCCAGGCCGATTTCCATCTGGCGAATCGCCTCGCTGCGGATCTCATCCGACGTATCGCCCAGCGCCTCCACCTGCAGCACGGGGACGAGCTCGGCGAGCTCGAGCAGGTACGCGTCGATGTCTTCGATCCCATGCCGATGCATGAACGTCGGCGTCGTCGTCAGGCCGTCGAGGAAGCCGAACCCGAACGCCTCCTCGATCTCCTGCCGGTCCGCGCTGTCCAGGTACAGCTCCATGTCGATTCTCTCTTCAGCTCAGGTCGCGGTGACGGACTTCGACTGCGTGCAGGTCGAGTAACGGGGAGAGGAATGCCTCGAGATCGAATACGCACAGCTGACTGGCGGCGTCGCACAGCGCCTGCGATGGATCCGGGTGTGTCTCGATGAACACGCCATCCACGCCGGCCGCCACACCCGCCCGGGCGATCGTCGGGAGGAACTCCCTCGCCCCGCCCGCCGGATCGGCGCTCGGAATCCCGTACCTGCGGATCGAGTGCGTAATGTCGAACACGGTCGGGAAGCCGATGGCACGCAGGTGATGGAATGCCCTGGGATCGACGACGAGGTCGTTGTAGCCGAAGGTGTAGCCTCGCTCTGTCAGCAGGATCCGCTCGTTGCCGCGCGCCACCACCTTTTCCACGGGACGGATCATGTTCTCCGGCGCCAGGAACTGGCCGTGTTTCAGGTTCACGACCTTGCCGGTATCAGCCGCGGCCACGACCAGCTCCGTCTGCATGCACAGGTAGGCCGGGATCTGAACGATGTCCAGCACCGAGCCCGCGGCCGTCGCCTGGGCGGGTGTGTGGACGTCCGACAGGATCGGAAATCCGAATTCCTCCCGGATCCGCTCGAGCACGCGCAGTCCCTCATCGAGCCCGGGTCCCTGATAGTAGTCGAGGGAGCTTCGATTGTCCTTGCTGAATGAGGACTTGTAGATGATCCCGATCCCGGTATTCTCGGCCACCCGGCGGAGTTCCTCCGCGGTCCGGAGCATCACCGATTCGTCCTCGATCACGCAGGGTCCCGAGATGAGGAATAGCTCCTCGCCGCCGAGCTCGATTCCGCCCACGTCGAATCGTCGTGTCGCCATCGCTACAACCTGCGGTAGATGGACTCGAGCCGGTCGAGCGTGATCTCGTCCGTCCAGTCCGGCCCGATCGCGTGGTCCCACATGTGAGGAAGACCGTAAGCGATCTCTGCCATGCGAGAGATCTGCGGGTCGGTCCAGCCGGCGGCGATCCCCTCCGGCAGCTCGACGGAGTGCTGTTCGACCATGGCCTCGAATTCGTCCACACCTCGAGGATAGAAGTCACGAAGCTGCCGGAACGCTACGCAGTTCGCGATCCCGTGGCGCATCCCGAGCACGTACGACAGCCCGTATGAGATGGCGTGACAGGCGCCGACTTCCGAGTAGGTCAGGCTGAGTCCGCCGAACAGGGATGCGATCATCAGCTTCTCGTCGTTCTCGGGAGATCGCCCGGCGCTCTCATCCAGGAATATCTCGCGGCACAGCACCAGCGCCCCGTCTCCGTACGACTTGCTGAACGCGTTGAAATGTCTGCCGGTCTCCGCCTCGATGCAGTGGATGTAGCAGTCCATCCCGGTATAAAACCAGTGATCCGTCGGCACCGTGGCGGTCAGCTCGGGGTCGAGAACGAGTTGGTCGAACGGTGTCCACTCGCACTTGAGACCGAGCTTCTTCACCGGACCGGTCAGTACGGCCGTCATCGAGACCTCGGCTCCGGTGCCCGAGATCGTCGGGACGCCGCAATGCCACACGCCCGGGTGTCGAACCAGGTCCAGTCCCTGGTAGAGAGTCGAAGATCCCTCGTTCGTGAACATCAGGGAGAGGGCCTTCGCGATGTCCATCACGCTGCCACCGCCGATGCCGACCACCCCGGAGGGCAGGCCCCGTTCGGACAGAATTTCGTCGCGCAGCTCATCGACCTGCCCGGTCTTCGGTTCTTCGTGACTCGCGTCGATGAATCGGACCACGTCTCCGGGAAGCATCGGTATCCGCCCCGGCAACTCGCGGTCCTCGAACCAGTCGTCCACCAGGAACACGAAATACCCTTCGCCCTCGGTCCGCTTCGGATCGAGGATCGAGCCGAGCTGGTCGAACGCTCCTCGACCGTATACGAGCTGGCCGACATTCCGGAAATTCTTGTGCATTCTTTCGTCCCGCTGGTCAGCCGAGGACCCGGGCGAGCGCTGCCCGGAGATCGTCGCCGATCCGCTCCGTCCGGCCGGGCTCCCACGCACAGCCGATTCCGACAGAGATCAACCGTCCCACCACGTCCTGCGATCGTGGCAGCTCGAGCGCCAGGTAGTCCTGAGGGGCTCCGAGAGAATGGATCGCGAGCGGCGCCGCCGAATCCAGGTTTTTCACGTGGTCCCACTGGTTTATGAAGTGGTACATGTTGGTGTACCAGTAGTTGATGCCCGGCACGTTCGCCGCCCGCAGAGACTCGACCGCCTGTTCCGCGGCTTCCTGGTCCGGGAGCAGCAGGTTGAGAAAGGTCCCCGAGTCTCCCTCCGGATCCGGAACCCGCCGGAACGACAGCCCCGGGAGATCGGCCACCCGGTCCCGGAGTACGGCCTTGTTCGCCCGGTTGGCCGACCGGATTGTTTCGATCCTCCGCATCTGGGCGAGCCCGACCGCGGCGTGAAGCTCGCTGATCCGATAGTTGAATCCGACGATCGGGTGATTCTCCATCCCCCGATTGGAGCCGACGTGGTCGTGACCGTGGTCGGCGTAGCTGTCCGCCAGCCGGAAGCGCGTCTCATCGTCGGTGACGAACACACCTCCTTCGCCCGCCGTGGTGATCTTGAAGAAGTCGAACGAGAACGCGCCGGTCGCGCCGAACAGGCCCACCGATCTGCCATGGTACCACGCACCGAGCGCCTGGCCCGCGTCCTCGATCAGCACCAGGTCCCGCTCCCGGCACAGCTCGAGGATCGGGTCCATCTCCGCCGCCGCCCCGCACATGTGTACGAGCAGGACCGCCTTCGTGTCGGGCGTCAGCGCGGCCCGGATCCCGCTGGCGTCGAGGCACAACGTGTCGTCGATATCGGCGAACACCGGCAGCCCGCCCGCGAGCAGAACGGCCTCGATCGTAGCGAGATAGGTGAACGGAGGGACGATCACTTCGTCGCCGTGCCCGATTCCGGCAGCGGCGAGAGCACAGGCCACGGCAGTCGATCCGCTGGAGACGGCGAGAGCGTGTGCGGCTCCGGTGTAATCGCGAACGCAGGTCTCCATCTCCTGCGCCTTCCACCTGCCGCGCCGCTGGTCATCGTGCCCGTACCGGAACAGGATCCCGGTTTCGAGCACCTCCATGACCTCCCGTCGTTCGTCATCGCCGAACAGTTCGGTTCCCGGCATCGCGTGTCGCTCTTCGGATAGTTAGGAGCCAGCGGGATGGGACCTCCCCATCCAGGCGTCGCAAGCTACGGGAGGGCTCCGGGGGCGTCCAGCGATTCAGACCGTCCAATTCAGGCCGTCCCGGCTCCGAAACTCCGCACCGTGAGCCGGCTACAGGTGAGCCGGCTTGCTCTTCGAGGATGCGCGTTGCAACGTACGTCCGGCACCGGCGTGCCGGTCCTCTCGGGTCGGACGCGCGCAGCGGCATCCGAAACCTGGAATTCCGTGGACACGAATAGACGAATTCGGACCCTGCTCGCCGTTCCCGCCGTCGCCGGCCTCCTCGCCGCGCCTCCTCCGGTCTCGAGCCAGACGACGATTCCGGAGCCCGTCGGCTGGGTGAACGACTTCGCCGACATCATCCCGGCTTCGATGGAAGCGGAGATCACGAGGATCGCCGAAGAGGTGAGGGTGAAGTCGGGCGGCGAGATCGTGGTCGTCACATTGCCCGATCTGGGTGGAGTCCCGCGCACGGAACTCGCGCACCGGATCGGCAACGAATGGGGCGTGGGACAGGCCGGCGAGGCGGGGGCGACGGGACGGCAGACCGGTGCGCTGATCCTCGTCGTTCCGAAAGAGAGCTCACCGGACGGTCGCGGACATATCGAGATCGCCCTCGCGTTCGGCGCCAACACCTTCATCACGGCAGCGGAGGCGGGGCGGATCCGTGACACGTACATGGTCCCGGCGTTTCAGGAGCAGGACTACGGTCGGGGAATCCGGGACGGGGTCCGGGCGCTGGCTGGCGAGTACGCCGTCGAATTCGGGTTCGAGATGGACGGCGCGATCCCTCCACCGCAGCTGTCTGCCGAAGCGAATGGAATCCCGATCGGAACGATCCTGCTTCTGCTCGGAGTCGTCTTCGTGGTTCTGCTCGTGGTGTCGCGAAGCTCCCGCGGCGGCCGGGGTGGCCCGGGCTCACGAACCGGGAGTGGAGGGCGGAGGCGTGGCGGAATTCCCGTGTTTCCCATACCCATGGGCGGCGGTCGCTCGGGCGGATGGGGAGGCTTCACCGGCGGCTCCGGCGGTGGATTCGGTGGAGGGTTCGGTGGAGGGTTCGGAGGATTCGGTGGCGGTGGGGGATTCGGCGGTGGTGGCGCGGGGGGAAGCTGGTGAACGGCGAACGTGGAATGGAGAGACGATGATGAGCGTCATGGATCCGCGACAGGCGGCGCTGGAATTCGTCGCCGAGGTCGAAACACTGTTCGGAGAGCGGCTCGAGTCGATCGTGCTGTATGGTTCCGTGCCCCGCCACGAGGCGGTGCTCGGTGCCAGCGACATCAACCTGATCGTGATACTCGACCGCGTGTCCGTCGAAGACCTCGAGCGACTTGCACCGGTGACCCGCCGCTGGGTATCGAGTGGCAGAGCAACGCCGATGCTGTTCGGAGCGGAGGAGTTCAGGCGCTCGTCAGACGCGTTCGCCATGGAAATGGCAGACATGCTCGACCGACGCGAGATCCTGTTCGGCCGCGATCCGGTGGCCGGGCTCGAAGTCAACCTCCCGGCGATGCGCCACCAGCTCGAGCACGAGATGAGGGCCCGGCGCACACAGCTGAGGGAGGGAATGCTGGTCACTGCACAGGACCCGGGATCGGTCGGTGACCTGCTGCTCAGGGCGATACCCGCATACGTCTGCTATCTGCGGGCGATTCTCAGACTGGCGGATCGGGACATTTCCGATTCGTCGGAAGACGTGATCCGAGCCGCTGCGAACGTAGTCGATGCGGCGCCGGAGGCATTTCTCTCTGTATGGAGCTGGCGGAAGGCGGGGGCAACGCCGGCATTGCGATTGACCGACCCGGTCGTGAAAGGATACGACGCACTCGTCGACCAGGCGATCGCCTGGGTCGACGCCCTGGCGTTGAACTGAACAGGCCCGCGCAACCGACACACGATTTCTTGAATTGAACCACGTGCCCGTTCTTGCACGGAACCACGTGCCCGCGGAGCGGGCCGACACGCAGGAGACACACAATGCACAGGAACCGCTCGCCACGCCGACTCGCGCTGCTGGCAACGATGTTGACGCTCCCCCTTTCCGCTTGCGGATACAACACGATCCAGGAGCTGGACGAGGGCGTCGCGGAATCCCGGGGGAATATCGAAGCCGAATTGATGCGGCGGAATGACCTGATCCCGAATCTCGTCGCCACGGTCGACGAGGCGGCCGCGTTCGAGGAACGGACGTTTACGCAGGTAGCCGAGGCACGATCGGGGCTCACCGAGTCCCGCGAACGCATGGCGAAGGCGGTCCAGGGAGATGTGCCGCTCGATGAGTTGAGTGCGGCGAGCAGCAGTGTGGCGGAGAACCTTCGCCTGTTCCTCAACGTATCCGTGGAAGCGTACCCGACGCTCACGGCCAACCAGAGCTTCCGCGCGCTCCAGGACGAGCTCACGGAAACCGAGAACCGCATCGCCTTCTCCCGACGGACGTACAACGAGACCGTCCGGACCTACAACACATTCATCCGCAAGTTTCCACAGTTGATCACCGCCAAGGTGATCGGGGCCGATCCGGCCGAGATGTTCGACGCTCCCGAGTCGGCGCAGGAAGTGCCGAAGGTGGAGTTCGGCAACCAATCGGACGGCTGAGGTCTGCCATGCTCCCGTCCATCTCCCGAGTCACGCGATTCGCGATCCTCGCCGCTCTCGCAGGCCCTGTCACACTGGCGCCGCGCGCACTGCCCGCCCAGCAGGGGGACCGCGAGGAACGGGTGGCGGAGCTCAACCGACGGTACGAAAAGTCCGAACATCGGGTCGCAATGCGGGACGGAACGACCCTGTACCTGGCCGTCTACTCCCCACGCGATCGGACGGAGGAACTTCCGATCCTCCTCATGCGGACTCCCTACAGTTGCAGGCCGTACGGTCCTGCGGAGTTGCCGATGAGGATCGGCCCGAGCCGGATGCTGGAGGACGACGGGTTCATCTTCGCCTGCCAGGACGTCCGCGGCCGGTACATGTCGGAGGGGGAGTTCGACAACATGCGGCCGCATGTCCCCGGGGAGCTTCCGATTGACGAGAGCTCCGACAGCTGGGACACGGTGGAATGGCTGGTGAACAACGTGCCGGGCAATAGCGGCAAGGTGGGGATGTGGGGAATCTCGTACCCGGGGTTCTATGCCGCGGCTGCCCTGCCCGAGGCGCACCCGGCCCTCGTCGCGTCGTCCCCGCAGGCGCCGATGTCCGACATCTATTTCGATGATTTTCACCACCACGGCGCGTTCACGCTCGCCTACTGGTTTATCACTCCCGTGTTCGGGTATCAGCAGGACTCGCTCAACACCGGTAACTGGTTCAACTTCCCGGATCGCAGCAGCAGGGATGGCTACAAGTTCTACATGGACCTCGGGTCGCTGAAGAATTCCGACGCATACTTCGACGAGGACAATTTCTTCTGGGCCGACCTCGTCGAGCACCCGAACTACGACGAATTCTGGCAGGCCAGGAGCATCCTCCCGCACCTGACGGGCGTGAATCACGCCGTGCTCACGGTCGGCGGCTGGTTCGACGCCGAGGATCTGTACGGCCCGCTCAACATCTATCGCGCGCTGGAACGGAATAACCCCGGTATCGCCTACAACGGTCTCGTGATGGGGCCATGGGGCCATGGGGACTGGGCCCGTTCGAGTTCGCCCCACGTCATCGGCGACATCGAGTACGGCGGGGACATCTCGGGCTGGTATCAGCGGGAGGTCGAGGCGCCGTTCTTCCGCTACTGGCTCAAAGGAGCTGGCTCTCCCCCGGATTTCGAGGCGCTGACCTTCGACACCGGACGCAGGGAATGGCGCTCGTATCCCGCCTGGCCGCCGGCCGAAGTCGAGACGCGGACGCTGTACCTGCGTGATGACGAAGTCCTCTCGTGGGATCCGCCGAACCCGGGCGAGACAGAATTCACCGAGTACGTCAGCGACCCCAACGAGCCCGTGCCGTACGTGGAAGACATCCGGTTCGTGTTCACTCCACGTCGATACATGAACGAGGACCAGCGCTTCGCGGAACGTCGGCCGGACGTGATCGAATTTCAGACGGAGGTCCTGGAGCATGACCTCACGCTCGCCGGCGACATTCTCGCCCGCCTGATGGTCTCGACGACCGGCACGGATTCCGACTGGGTCGTGAAACTGATCGACGTGTACCCCGACTCCATGCGGAACGGAGACAACACCCCCGAAGGGGTCGTGCTCGGCGGATACCAGCAGATGGTGCGCAGCGAGATCTTCCGGGGACGGTTCCGCGACAGCTATGAGACCCCGAAACCGTTCGTTCCGGGCCAGGTGACGAAGGTGGAGATTCCACTGCAGGACGTACTGCACACGTTCAAGGCCGGGCATCGGATCATGGTACAGGTTCAGAGCAGCTGGTTCCCGCTGTTCGATCGAAATCCGCAGACGTTCGTGCCGAACATCTTCGAGGCGGATGAAACGGACTTCGTTTCAGCTGTTCAGCGGGTGTGGCACTCACCGGCCAGCGGCAGCGTGCTCGAGGTGAAGGTGGTTCCCGCCGATGCCGGGCGGCTCGTGGAGGGAGACTACAGATTGGAGTGATCTGTGCCGGAGCTCTCACGGCTCCGTAGCCACACACCGGCGTAGATCGCCAGGTTGAACAGCAGGAGCAGGATCCCGAGCCACACGTGGAGGCGGTTCCAGTCGGCCGGGTAGAGGATCGCTCCCAGGTAGCGCTCCAGGAAGCCGCCCTCGATCCCGACCTCTCCCGCGCGTGCCCGCAGCTCCCACTCGAGCGGAGTGAGCGGGCACACCCAACCCACGAGCTCGATCGTGGCGCCATACGCCAGCGCCGGCAGGTGCAGCCACGCCAGTCGAGGCCGAATCAGGACCAGCAGTCCACCCACCGCCACGAACGCCGCGAACGCGAAGTGGATGACCATCACGAGATCCGCCAGGATCGACCAGGTCAGCTCGACCTCCTGCTCCCGCCTCTCCGCCGGACTCGACCGGTCAGCGGCTGCTCAGCGAATGCACACCCCCCTTGGCGGACACCACGCTGACCGTGAAGGGGCCCGATCCGCGGACCACCCACTTCACGACCGCAGTACCCATCCCCGGGATGTGGCCGACCTCGATGCTCTCCGGCCGGTATTTCTGCTCCACGGCGCGGTCGAGCAGCGGGTCCTCGACCCTGAATCCGGCGATCACCCGTCCGCCTTCGATCGAGACCCGGTCCGGCGGAGTGATGCCGTGCTCCAGGTCCTGGGCGGTGCGGGTCGGAGTGAGGCGTCGATTCGATACGATCGCCCGGACTTCCGAAAGTCCCCCGGGTAGCGACCGGACGTCGATCGAGTCGACGCGTGCCAGGGGCAGCTGGTCCGCCTGGTACAGGGTGAAGGCCATGTTGCGGTGGGCCTCTTCACGCAACAGAAAGCCGGGAATCGCCCTTGAATACTGCTTTTTCAGTCCACCGACCTCGATGGGCCCGTACTGCGGATGCTCGATCGGGGTCCATGGAACGATCGCCTCGCCGAACAGCAGATAACGGTCGAACCGGTAGTCTACCCGGTCCCAGCGCTCCGACTCCGGCTCCTCGCGGAAGAAGTTGAAGGAAGTCCAGAGCTCGTTGCTGAACGTGAGGATCCCCCGGGCGCCGTAGAACCAGTCCAGCTCTCCTCCCCAGACCGGGTACAGGTCCTTCCACAGCACCATGTACGTATAACCGGGGAGAATCTCCTCGCCCCGTTCACCGATCGTGTCGTACACCCGGACGTCAGCATCACGGACGACGTCGGAAGCCACTCCCGGTCCACGGAGGATCATCCCGCCGCTGTTGTGATAGGTCTGCGCTCCGCCGATGTTGGGGTGTGCAATGACGAAGTCCACCACCGCTCGCGTTTCCGGCAGTGAAGTCGGGTAGGCGTCCGCTCCTCCCTGAACGTTGGGCGGGGCCCAGAGCCATGGCCAGTTTCGGTTCGGGTCGTAGTAGCCCGGGCGATCCTCGTTGACTCTCCCATCCCCGTCGTTGTCGAAGCCTTCGCTTCCCAGCATCGCGTAGGTCCCGGCTTCGTCGGGACGGGCGCGCACCATCAGGCGGGGGTCCTCCGGTGACACGATCCAGCGACCGTTCGGATCGGGGCGGCGCATCATGGTAATGTGCCCGTCTCCGTCGAGATCGTCGTAGCCGTCTTCGTCAGCGACGCCATCTCCGTCGTCGTCCCTGGGAGAGACTCCGCTGCGCGGGCTGTGTGGCGTGTTCGGCTCGTTGATGAAGTGCTCCCGGCCGTCCGGGTTGATCGTCGGCACAATGTAGAACGTCCGATCCCGAAGCAGGCTCGCCACCCGGGGGACGCGGTCCGCCATCTCGCACAGGTACCACGCCGTGTACAGCGCGATCTCGCTTCCCTGGATCTCGTTCGCATGGATGTTCCCGTCAATCCACAGCGCCGGCTTCCGATCGGCGTCTCCACTGCTGAAGTCCGATACGGTGATCAGCCAGATCTCGCGATTTTCAACGCTGGTTCCGATCGAAGACAGCCGGCAGCGGTCGGGCCACGCTTTTTCCAGTCGCCGTCCAATCTCACCGAGCGTGGCGTGATCGTAGTACCGGTCCCACGCGACGGACACTCGCGGTTCGGGTGGAGCCCCAAGTCCCGCCAGGGCGCCGGCCGGTGACTCCTGCGCGACGGCGGGCCGGATGAAAGCGGCTCCCGGAGTCGCCACCAGGAATCCGGCCGTAAGGAGCGCGATGCCCGGCATTCCGTTGCCCCGTGAGTTCCTGGTCATCGTAGCTCTACCTCCCGGCTGTCCATTCCCGCCGACGGCGCTTCGGCCCGCACTGTGACTCGACCGCCCCCGCGACCGATGACGGTCCACGTAAGCTCGGATGCGGCCCCGCTGCCCGGAAGCGCATCGAGGATCTGGATTCGGCGGCCGCTGGCGATCTCCTGACCGTTGGTCTCGAGATCCACCCGGATCGAGCGCGGTCGCCTCAGCTGTTCGGCGATGGCCGTACGGGTCGGGAGGAAGCCCACGTTCGCGATCCGCACGGTGACCCTGTACGTGTCGTTGCCGAGCGCTTCGGAGCTGGCCTCGAGGATCACGATTCGCGGCAGCAGGGACGCGAGTTCCAGTAGAAAACGAACCTCGCCGTCGATAAGGGAATCACGTGTTGCGGCAGGCGGGCTCCACCGGGCGAACGGAACCACGCCCCCGACTTCGACCAGGCGATCCGGGAAGTCCGGGTGGCTCACCGGGGCCCAGTCGACGAAATCGGCGGGACGATTGCTCCGGATCCACCGGAGGAGTCTGCGTTCCGCGGCGACCGGATCCTTCTCCTGTTTTGCGTCGCGCCCCTGGCGTCCGTTCCCGGTAACCGCGGAGTCGGCTTCGGCCGCAGCGGTGGTGTCGGCGGAGATTCCCTCGCCGCCTTTCAGGTCTGCTTCTTCTGTCCTGTCGGAGGAAGCGGGCGGGGTCCAGACGGAGGAGCCGAACGCCCAGCGGCCCATGTGGAAATAGGCCCAGGACAGAGGGTCGCCTGCCCCTGGCTCGATCCCCAGGCTGTCCGCTCCGGAGCGCCCCGTAGCCTCTCGGTACCTGCGCGAAACCTCGGCAAACCACGGTGCGTCGTCCTCGAGGACGGTCTTCAGAGGCTCCCGTCGTCTGCCTCCTCGTTCCTCCGCGCCGTCTTCCCCCTCCTCCGCTCCCTGGCCCGAACGAGCTTTCCATGGGGACAGGAGGTTGTCCTGGGTCCCGAGTACGACGATGGCGGCGATGTTCTCCCGGCTCGTCAGCAGCTCGGCGAGGGCCCGCGTTTCCGGTGCGGCCACCGGGTAGTTCCCGGCGCCCTCCGCGAACCACGAGTAGTCCCGCGGGAAGTTGATTCCAACATCGACTCCGCCCGGTGGGTCTTCATTCCACCGCCCGTCCTCGTCGTCGTCCACACCCTCCGACAGCAACTTCCAGCCCCGGTGCTCTCCCTTCGCCGGATCGGCGATCCGCATCAGGCCCGGGTCCACGTCGTCCTCGGTCCATTCACCGGTCGGATCGGCGATCCGCATCATCGTAATGAGGCCGTCTCCGTTCAGATCGTCCGGGCCGTCCTCGTCTACCATGCCGTCTCGGTCGTCGTCGAACGGAGACTCGTTCCGGACCCGCTCTCGAACCGGACGCTGACGCGAGCCTTCCGCAGCGTCGGGGTTCAGCTGTGGAAGCACGAGAACCGTGGACCGGTCCAGCAGAGCGGTGACTGCCGAATCGCGGCCGTAGCCCTCCGACAGGCGCTCGATAAGGGCGAGGGCCACGTCGGTTCCGATTCGGTGCGCAGGTCGGGCTCCGGCTACGACGAGCAGTGCCGGCCTCGCGCCGTCCGTCCCCCGCCCTGAAATGCGAGCCAGGGTGACAGCGCGTCCACCCGGCGATTCGCCGATACGGATCGTCTCGACTCGATCGGAGCGGGCCAGCCGCTCGAGCTCCCGGGCCGGGTCCGGCCCGGCCTCCTGGGCCTGGACGGAGGCGTCCGTGAACAGCTGTGGGAGCAGCAGAGTGGCGATCGACAGCATCATCCTGATCGCCCGCCGCGATTGGATCGGCATTCTCCGAAGCCTCGCGTCTGATGTGCGTGGTCCGAGCTGCGAATGTGACGACCACGGAACGTCGGGTGGCACGCGATGTCGGGCAAGACGAGCGTGTCTTCTTTTCGGGCCGCTGGCGGACCGTGGATCCCGCCGGCGATGACACGGTACTCCATCGTCGGGGGAGGTTCAGCAATGAAAGCGATTCGAATCCTGCGATCGGGCGATCCGGATGTGCTCGAACTCGTCGAAGTCGAGCCCGGCCGCCCGGGCCCGGGCCAGATCGGTGTTGCCGTCCACGCGACAGCCGTGAATCGTGCCGATCTTCTGCAACGGCGAGGTGGCTACCCGGCGCCGCCGGGCTGGCCCGCCGATATTCCCGGACTCGAATTTTCGGGTATCGTCGAAGAAGTGGGTAAAGGCGTCGACGAGTCCGTGGTCGGCTCCTGGGTCATGGGCATCCTCGGCGGAGGCGGATATGCGGAGCACGTCGTAACGGACGAGGCGCACGTACTGGGAGTGCCGGCCGGACTCCAGTTCGTCGAGGCGGCGGCAGTACCGGAGGCGTTCTTCACGGCGTATGACGCTCTCGTGCTGCAGGGGGGGCTCCGCGAAGGGATGACCGTGCTCGTTCATGCGGCGGGTAGTGGCGTCGGAACCGCGGCTCTGCAGGTCGCCCGTGCGTTTGGCGCGTCGCGGATCTTCGGGACCGCGTCGACCGGGAAACTGGATGCGATTGCCGAGCGCGGACTTCCCCTCGACGTACCGATCGACTATACGCAGCAGTCGTTCCGTGACGTGATTCGCCGGGAGACCTCGGGGCGTGGCGTCGATGTCGTGCTCGACCTGGTCGGGGCGACTTACTGGAGCGACAATGTCGCGAGCCTGGCCGTCCAGGGGCGGATGTTGCTGGTCGGTTTGATGGGCGGGACGATGGCGCAACTGAACCTCGGAGTCCTGATGCGCCGCCGTCTCACGGTGATCGGGACCGTCCTCCGCTCCCGGAACGCGGACGAGAGATCTGTTCTCACGGAACAGGTACGTCGCGACCTGTCGCCCCGATTCGCGTCCGGAGAGCTCGAAGCGGTCGTGGATCGTGTGTTCCCGCTCGCCGGGGCCGCGGAAGCCCACGCCTACGTGGAAGAGAACCGGAATCTGGGTAAGGTGATGCTCAGGGTCAGGGACTGATCCGGCCGAGGAAAGCCGGGATCCGGTCGATCGACCGGATCCCGAACCGCTGGTTCAGATTCCGATCTGTTCCGACGTGGTGACCGCGTCGCCGACCGCATCAGGAGCCGGTGCGCCGACCCCGTAGAAATCGGGCATGCTCAGATTCTCCTGCAGTCCGACGATTCCGTCCTCCATCCACAGGTACTCTCCGTCCAGCACGGCGCGGGCCGTCTGGTACATTCGGCCGTCATCGTTGCTGTCCAGCTCTCGGAACAGCTGGTCGACCCTGCGTCTCGACTGGCGGCAGAACAGGTCGGCGAGTTTGACCGCCATTTCCGCATCAGGATCGGCGGTGCGCACAAGCATCTGCGCGCGTGCCGTAGTCGCTGCAATCGCGAACAGCTCTGCGCCAATGTCCACGGTCCGGAACAGCAGCATCTGTCTTCGCTGCAGCCCTGCTCCGTAGCGCATCATCTTGTGGAACAGCTTCCGTGCAAGCCGGCGCGATGTCCTGCTGACGTATCGCACATGTGTGCGGAGCGTGCCGTAGTCCCGCGGAATCTTGCCGCGCGGGATCCACTGCCTCGGATACCAGGTCGCGTAGAAAGCCACCACCTTCGGAAGCAGCGCGAGCTTTCCAAACAAAGACAGATCGCCTTCGACGAGAGGACCTGCGACCTCCAGGTGCTTGTCGAGCGCCTCGCGTGCGATGAACAGCCGCATGATCTCGCTCGAGCCCTCGAAAATGCGGTTGATCCGAAAGTCCCTCAGCATTCGCTCGAGCGGGACTGGTTTCTCGCCTCGGGCGAGGAGCGAATCCGCCCTTTCGTACGCCCGCCCGCCACGGACCTGGACGGCCTCGTCGATGACCGTCCAGCCGTGCTCGGTGTTGAACAGTTTCGCCAGTGCAGCTTCGAGCCGGATGTCGAAGCCGCCCCGGTCCACCATGATCGCGGAGAGCTCGGCCACCGCTTCCATCGCGAGCGTCATCGAGGCAATGAATGCGATTTTCTGCGCAATCGCTTCATGCTTCCCTACGGGCTGGCCCCACTGAACTCGCTCCGATCCCCACTCCCGCACGAACTGAAGTGCCGCCTTCCCGCTGCCGACAGACACGGCCGGGATCGCCAGACGTCCCGTGTTCAGGGTGATGAGAGCGAGCTTCAGCCCCCGGCCCTCTCCCCACAGCAGGTTCTCCCTCGGGACCTTGACATCGGTGAACCGGAAGTTCGAGTTCTCGATTCCGTTGACCCCCATGAACTGGTTGCGCTGCAGCAGCTCCACTCCCTCCAGAGCGGTCTCCACGATGAACGCCGAGATCTTCTTTGTCGCCGGGTCCCTCGCCATCACAACGAGCAATTCTGCGACAGTCCCGTTCGTCGTCCAGATCTTCTCACCGTTCAGCACGTAGTGCGTGCCGTCCTCGCTGAGCTGCGCCGTCGTGCTGAGCCGGGCGGGGTCGGACCCGACGTCGTCTTCCGTCAGGGCGAAGCCGGTGATCGCTCCGGCCGCACAGCGTGGCAGATACTTCCTCTTCTGCTCTTCCGTCCCGAACATCTTCAGCGGCTGGGGGACTCCGATGGACTGGTGGGCCGACAACAGCGCAACCAGACTTCCGTCGACGCTTCCCAGTGTCGCCATTACCTCGTTGTACTCGACCTGTCCGAAGCCCAGGCCGCCGTACTCCGTCGGGATCTTCAGCCCGAACGCGCCCATCTTCCGCAGCCGATTCACCACCCTCTCCGGGATCTGCCTGTCGCGATCGATCGCCTCCGAGTCAACTTCCAGGCGAAGAAACTCTCGCAGTTCCGTCAGGAACTCCCTGCACCGGTCGGAGATGAACTCGTTCGGATCGGGATACGGGTCGATCAGATCGAAGCGGAAGTCGCCCAGGAACAGATCTCGGACGAATGTGGCATTCTCCCAACTGCTTTCACGGGCGGCTTCCGCCACGCGTCGAGCTTCGTCTTCGCTGACGTGAATTTTTCCGCCGGAGCTGCTGGTCTGGTCGGCCATGACTTGTCTTTCGCTTCCTGGTGTGAACTGTGGAGTGAGGACGGCCTGAACCATCGCGCTCGCCATACCCGAAACGGCCCCCGGAGTGCCGGGTGCGTTCGGTGGTACTGGCTGCCTATATTCCGACATTACGAAACGGTGAGTTCAGCTGCAGACCCGGTGCGCGGCTCGGACGCGGGTGGCACAGGATCGAAGGGGGGAACGGGGTCTGGTGACGCAGGAACGGACTGGATCGTCTCGCGGGAATCGGCGGACCCGGGACGAGTTGCGCAGTGGGCTGGAGGACGTCCGGTCCCGGACGCTGCTCCTCGTGGAGCCGTTGTCCGCGGAGGTGCTGGATCGACAGCATTCACCGCTCATGAGTCCGATTGCATGGGATCTCGGACACATCGCCGCATTCGAAGAGCTGTGGCTCGTGCGCAAGCTCGGCGAGGCATCGTCGGAGCAGGAGATCGAGCAGGCGTTCGACGCGTTTCGAACGCCGCGCTCCAGGCGCGGCGAACTCGATATTCCCGATGTCGAGGCCCTGCACAGGCGACTTCTGGAGACCCGGCAAGCTGCACTGGAAGGCCTGGCGGGCGTGGACCTGGACTCGGAGAATCCTCTGCTGCGCAGCGGCTACGTGTACGAGATGGTCCGCGACCACGAGGCGCAGCACCAGGAGACGATCCTGCAGGCCGTAATGTTGATGGAGGCTGAGCGATACGAGCCTGCCCGACGAGAGGCGATTCCGCCTCGTGATCCAGACGCACCCGAGGCCGGTTTCGTCCGGGTGCCCGCCGGGACATTCCGGATGGGCGACGCTTCCTCCAGCTTCGCGTACGACAACGAAAGACCCGGGTGGGACGCGACTACGGACGAGTACGAAATCGGCCGCTACCCGGTCACGAACGCCGGGTTCGTGCAGTTCGTCGCCGCCGGCGGATACCTGGATCCGAACGCCTGGAGCCCGGAGGGCTGGAGCTGGAGGAAGGAAGCCGGTCTCGTTGGGCCCGGCGGCTGGGTCCTGCGTGGCGAGACGGGTCCGCCCGAAGCCGCGACGGCGATGGAAGCATCGCGCGGTGCGGGCCTGTCCGCGTGGCGCCGCCGCTCGGGCGTGGGGGAATTCGACCTGTCTCCACTCAAGCCCGTGATGCATGTGTGCTACTGGGAGGCGGAGGCTTTCGCCCGGTTTGCCGGGGCGCGGCTTCCGTCCGAGATCGAGTGGGAGAAGGCAGCAGCGTGGGAACCTGACCGCGGGACATCCCGTTCCTTCCCGTGGGGTGAGGAAGAACCGACCGCCGCCAGGGCAAATCTGGACCAGCTGCGGTTCGGACCCGCCCCGGTCGGTGCATACGCCGAGGGAAGAAGCGCGGTCGGCTGCTGGGGGATGCTCGGAGACACATGGGAGTGGACGCGCTCTTCATTCCGGCCATACGAAGGGTTCCGGGCATTTCCATATTCCGAGTACTCAGACGTGTTCTTCGGTAACGAGTACCGGGTGCTCAAGGGGGGCTCGTGGGCGACACGCCCGACGGTAGCACGGTGCTCGTTCCGGAACTGGGACTACCCGATCCGTCGCCAGATCTTCGCGGGAATCAGGCTGGCACGCGATGTCTGAGATCGAGGGGCGCATCGTGCTGCACAATCGGCTGGAAGATCGCACCAGCCCGTTCCGTCTGGCCGAGGACGCGCTGCACGGGCTCACCGCCGACCCGAAGATGATTCCACCGAAGTACTTCTACGACGCACGCGGTTCGCGGCTGTTCGAGGCGATCACCCGCCTGCCCGAGTACTACCAGACTCGCACCGAGAGGGCGATCCTCGATCGATGGGCTCCGGAGGTCGTGCACGACCTCCGGCCGGGAGTCCTGATCGAGTTCGGTTCCGGGAGCGCAGCCAAGACCAGAGCGCTGCTCGATTCCATGCGGGACGAGGGCCTGCTTCATGGGTACGGTCCGCTCGACGTGAGTGCGGACGCCTCGCGCAGGGCCTCCGAAGCCCTGGCCCTGGAGTACCCGGAACTCCGGGTCGAGGGCGTGATCGGAGACTTCGAGCGCCCGCACGACCTTCCGTTTCCCGGTCGCCGGCGGCTCCTGATATTCCTCGGCTCGACGATCGGGAATTTCACCCCCGACCGCTCCGTCACTTTCCTGCGAAGCGTCGCCCGTGAGATGACGCCGGCCGACGGATTCATGATCGGATTCGACCTGGTGAAGGACCGGGCGACGCTGGAGCGGGCTTACAACGATTCGGCCGGCATCACGGCGGAGTTCAACCTGAACCTGCTTCGGGTGATGAACCGTGAGCTTGGTGCCGACTTCGACGTTGGAGAGTTCGAGCACCGCGCGTTCTATAACGAACAGGAAACGCGAATCGAGATGCACCTCGTTTCAAGCCGGTCTCAGACCGTGCGGCTGGATACCATCGATCTCGTCACTGAGTTCGAGCGGGGAGAGTCGATCCGGACCGAGCTCAGCCACAAATATACCCGGGATTCGGTAGAGAAACTTCTCGGTGCGGGAGGGCTGAGGCTCGCCGCGTGGGAGACCGACTCAGCGGGTCGCTTCGCACTTGCCCTGGCCCGCCGCCCGTGAGCCCGATTCCCCGCAGGGAACTGCGGGCGGTGATCGAACAGCTGTTCACCCCGGCACGTAACACTCACTCCGGACCCGGGATGGTGGGGGCGGAGCTCGAGCTGATTCCGCAGCGCCGAACCCCCGATGGAACACTCGAGTTGCTGCCGCTTGCGACACTCGTGGAATGGTTCGAATCCCGGGCTCCCGGATCCGAGTTCAGAGCTGTCCCAGGCGACCGTCCGGCATTCGATGTCGGCAGCGGTGGGTTCCTTACGTTCGAGCCCGGGGGGCAGATCGAGTATTCCGGGCCGCCGAGACCGACCGCCCGCGAAGCGGGAGCCGATCTCCGCAGAGTGCTTGGCTCGCTCAGACGCGCGCTCGGCGCCACAGGAATCGAGCTGGATGATGCGGGTATTTCTGCCCCGGGCGTCGTGGCGTCGATCGATCTCCAGCAGCCGAACCTCAGGTATGAGGCGATGGACTCGTACCTGTCGCGCATCGGTCCCTGGGGCCAGTGGATGATGCGCCGGACTGCGAGCATGCAGGTCAATCTCGACCTCGGGGCGCCGGAGCGGATTCCCGATCGCTGGCGCGCCGCGAACCTGCTGGTACCCGTTCTCGGCGGAGCGTTCGCCAATTCGCCGCTGTTGCTGCCAGACGGAACCCGGGCCGCCAGTGGTCGCCTGTGGATCTGGTCGCGAGCTGATCCGAGCAGGACCGGGTTCGTGCTGTCACCGCCGGGAAGCGATCCGGTCGACGCCTATCTCGAGTTCGCGCTCGGAGCCGCGGTCATGTTGAGAGGATCGGGACCGGGTATTCAGCAGGGGGACGGGAGGAGCTTCTCGGAGTGGATCGACGAGCCGCGAGACCGGGAGCCCGGAATCGAAGACTGGTTTACCCACCTGACCACGCTGTTTCCGCACGTCCGCCCACGAACCTGGGTCGAGCTCAGGTTCATCGATACGCCGAGGGAGGAATGGTGGGACGTTCCCCTCGTGATCCTGTCCGCCGTGATGTACGACGACGATGCGCGGACAGCGGTCACGGATTTGTTATCACCGACGGAGCCGCGGCTGGATGCGCTGACGGAGCTGGCCGCCCTCACGGGCGTATCCGATCCGGAGCTCGGTGAACTGGCGGAATCGGTGTTCCGAATCGCGCTCGATGCGGCGGAGCGGATGCCCGGGGATTACTTCGGCGCGGCCCAGGTCTCTGCCGCGGCGGATTTCCTCTCTCGCTTCACATCGAGATGCCGGAGCCAGGCGGACGAGGCCGTTCGGGCGGAAGGATAGAGTCCGGCCCGACGTGCGGCGACGATCCTGTACAGGTCTCGCGTTCCGCGCCAGGCTTCCGTGGCCGGTCGGACACGACGGGATGCCATGTGCTTCCACGGAACGGGTATTTCCCGGATCTCCATTCCCAGGCGACGAGCGACGAGCAGGCACTCGACATCGAATCCGCTCGTGACGCCCGCACCAACCGGACTGTCAGGTCGATCGGGCGCGTATACGACGAGCTGATCGAGCACGGTCAGCAGCGCCTCGCGACGCCACGCCTTGAATCCGCACTGGGTATCGGAGAACGGGAGACCCAGCAGAACCCGGCTCAGGAGCATCTGTCCGAGGCTGAGGACATACCGCTGCGGCGGGGCGCCCGGCCTCGTCATCCCGCGGCTGCCGATCGCCACATCCGCACCGGCCCGGGTCGCCTCGAGCAGGAGGGAGCCAGCCTCGATTGGAGTAGCCAGGTCCATGTCCGACAACAGCACGATCTCGCCCCGTGCATCTCGAACTCCGGCGCACAGGGCGGCTGCCTTGCCTCCATGTCGCAGCTCGAGCACGCGGTCGGCCGTGTGGAGAGCGAGGGGGACCGTATCGTCGATGCTTCCATCGTCCGCGACGATCAGTTCGGTGGGGAAGGGACGAGCTTCCAGCCAGGCACGCACCACCTCGAGCACTCCGGCCTCGATGGCCGAGCCCTCGTTATAGGCTGGAATTACGACCGACAGCGCAATCAAGATGCCCTCTCTCCGAACGGTGCAACCTGGTCGGACCGGCCCGGTGGTACGCACCGCGCCTGACCGCTCCTCGCTTCCGGCGGAAACAGGAGCAAGCGGAGTGCCAGAGCGCTCGGCACCAATTCCCGGCACGTTCCTGCAGTTTGAGCCCCCTGACAGCCGCGTTTCGCCCGTTCGCCTCGCACCTCGATGCGACGGCGGGCCCGCCGTCCACTGGATGGCAGGGCCCGCCGGAAGAATGCCGCCTGTCAGGCGAACGCGTATGCGTCCACCCGGGTATGGCTCAGAGCTGTTTGAGCTCCTCCAGGATCCGTCCGATGGAGTCGGCGGCGTCGCCGAAGAACATCATCGTGTTCCGCCCATAGAACAGCTCGTTGTCGACGCCGGCGAAGCCCGGGTTCAGGCTCCGCTTCATCACCACGCAGTGCTTCGCGCGGTCGACCTCGATGATCGGCATACCGTAGAGGTCGCTGGACGGATCGTCGCGCGCGGCGGGATTCACCACGTCGTTGGCACCCACGACGAGGCACGCGTCGACGTTGGTGATGTCCGGGTTCACGTCCTCAGGCTCGTACAGCTGGTTGTACGGAACGTTGGCCTCGGCCAGGAGGACGTTCATATGTCCGGGCATCCGGCCGGCCACCGGGTGGACCACGTACTTCACGCTCACCCCGCGCTTCTCGAGATTGTCGCACAGTTCGCGCAGCTTGTGCTGTGCCTGGGCGACCGCGAGACCATAGCCCGGTACGATCACCACCTGCTTCGCATACGCGAGGAGCATGGCGACGTCGTCCGCCTGGACGTCGTTCACGTCCGCCATCGTGCGCTTCTCGCCCTTGGCTACGGGGCCGCCACCGGTCGTCTCCCCGAACGAACCGAAGATGACATTGACCAGCGAGCGGTTCATTGCCTTGCACATGATCCGGGTCAGGATCAGTCCGGAGGCGCCGACGAGCGCACCGGAGATGATCAGGACGTTGTTGTTGAGCACGAAGCCGGCCGCCGACGCTGCCAGGCCCGAGTACGAGTTCAACAGCGACACCACGACGGGCATGTCAGCTCCGCCGATCGGGATCACGAGCAGCACTCCGAGGAGAATCGCCGCGCCCCACAGCGCGTAGTAGACGATGTTGACCGTGCCTGTGTTCGAGGCCGCGATGGCCTCCGGCGTCATCAGGGTCAGATAGGCCATCGTCGCGAGAATGCCGAGGAACAGAATGGCATTCAGGAACTGCTGGCCCGGGTACTTCACGGCCTTTTCCGTCACGATGCCCTGCAGCTTCCCGAACGCCACGAGGCTGCCCGACAGGGTCACGGCGCCGATCAGGGTTCCAAGCATGATCGAGATCGACCCATCCAGCGGGAGGTCCGATACCATTACTCCACCCTCGAGGACCTTGCCGTGCGTGTAGCGCAAATACTCCGCGGCGGCCACGAGACCGGAAGCCAGGCCGCCCAGACCGTTGAACAGGCCCACCATCTGCGGCATCGCCGTCATCTTGACGAAACGGGCCATGAATCCGCCGATGGCCGTGCCGATAAGCAGGCCGCCCACGATCCATTGCCACGTCATGATCTGCTCGCCGACCAGCGTTGCTACGATCGCGATCAGCATGCCGATCGCCGCCAGCCTGTTTCCGTTTCGTGCGGTGTCCGGATGGCTGAGGCGCTTCAGCCCGAGTATGAACAGCACCGCCGAGAGCAGGTAGGCGAGCTGCATAGTGA
>CBDUVN010000008.1:0-46942 GCA_965370685.1 uncultured bacterium
CGTCTTCCGTGGTCGGCTCGTCTGCGATTCGTCGCGCGGGCACTGGGACGCAGGCTTTCCGGCGGAGGCCGGGTCGGTCTATTCTGATTCTGCTCGGCTCAGGACGAATCCGCCGTGAATACTGGAGACTCAGATGACCATCCTGCTCGTCGTACTCGCAGTGATCGCCCTCGTGTTCGTGATCTTCTACAACCGCCTCGTCAAGCTCCGCCAGACGGTGAGAAACGCGTGGGCCGATATCGACGTGCAGCTGAAGCGCCGCCATGACCTGATCCCGAATCTCGTGGAGACCGTCAAGGGATACGCATCGCACGAGCAGGAGACTCTCGACGCGGTCATCCGGGCGCGGAACAGCGCAATCGGCGTTTCAGGCCCGGCCGCCACCGCCGCCGCCGAAAACCAGCTGTCGGGAGCCCTGCGCCAGCTGTTCGCGCTCTCCGAGTCCTACCCCCAGCTTCGGGCTGTGGAGGGATTCACCGAACTGCAGGGATCGCTGAAGGAGATCGAGACGGCCGTGCAGAGTTCCCGCCGGTACTACAACGCGGTCGTGCGTGACTTCAACACCACGATCGAGCAGGTCCCGTCGAACATCGTCGCCAACGCTTTCCGGTTTCAGCAGGAGGAGTTCTTCGAGCTGGAAGACGAGGCCGAACGGGCCGTGCCGAAGGTCGACTTCGGCGGTTCCGACGGCTGACCGGAGGATCCGTGCGCAGACCATGGTTCATCGGGATCGCCTGCACTCTCGCACTGGCGGGCCCGTCGTTTGCCGTCGCGTCCGAGATACCGTCCAGGCCTGCCGCGGCGCCTGACGCGACAGACGGGCGGGTATCGGCACCTGGCCCGACCGACGGCCGGGTATCGGCTTCAATCGAGGCACGCAGCTGGCGGATCGAGGACTTTCATTCTGACATCCGGGTGTTCAGCACCGGGGCGGTGGAGGTCGCCGAGCGCATCCGTGTCCGGTTCGACGGCAGCTTCAACGGCGTGTTTCGGTTGATTCCCGTCGAGTACCGGGGAACGGGTGGATTCAACCTCACGCTCCGGCTCGACGTAACCGGAGTGGAGGACGGATCTGGCTCTCCTCTGCGGTACGAATTGAGCAGGGAAAGACACTACCGGAAGATCAAGATCTGGGTGCCGAACGCGCGGGATGCCGTGCGTACCGTCGTCATCCGGTACCGGGCCGAGAATGCGATCCTTCACTTCGCGGAAGATGACCTGGAGTGGGACGAACTGTACTGGAACGTCTCGGGAGATGAATGGCCGGTAGCGATCGACGCGAGCAGCGCGCGCGTCCAGCTTCCCTCGGCTGTCACGGGTCTCAGGGCGCGGGCGTTTACCGGAGAGTACGGCTCCGACGAAAGCACCGCCGACGTGACGATACGGGAGGCGGAGAGAATCGTGGATGTCCGGGCGCGTCGCGGCCTCGGCATTCACGAGGGACTCACGATCGTGGTCGCGTGGGACGCGAAGGCCGGCGGCGAGTATGTCGTGCACCGCCCCGGACCGATCGAACGTGCGATCGAGTTCCTCCGCTCGAACTGGCCGCTCGGCATACCGTTCCTCGTGTTCTTCCTCATGCATCGAATCTGGTCGAAGGTCGGCAAGGATCCGAACAAACGGCCGATCGCCGCGAGGTATGAGCCGCCCGAGGGAATGACCCCGTTCGAGGCCGGCGTTCTGGTGGACAACCGCCCGGACATGCGCGACGTGACTTCCACGCTGGTGGATCTCGCCGTCCGGGGCTGGCTGGTGATCGAGCAATTCGAGGACGAGAAGCTGTTCGGGCTCGTAAAGGACCGGGACTACGCGTTTGAACTCCAGCGTCCGCTGTCGGCTGCGGAAGAACTCAAGCCGCACGAGCGCATGCTGCTCCAGGCGATGTTCGGCGGGGGGAGTGATACGCGCATACTGGCCTCGGAACTCGAGAACAGCTTCTACAAGGACCTCCCGGGAATCAAGTCCGCCCTGTTCGATCAACTGATCGGCGATGGGTATTATCGCAGCCGCCCTGACCGGGTGCAGGGCGCCTGGATCGGCGGCGGGCTCGTCGGAGCTGGAGTCCTCGCCGTACTCGGCGTCGTGCTGGCGAACAGCTGGGGAATGTCGCAGCTCACGGTGATCGTGGCCGCCGTCCTGTGCGCCGCGATCGTCATCGGATTCGGAATCCTGATGCCGGCGCGCACGATCAAGGGCGCTCGAGCCCAGGAGGAGGTCCTCGGATTCGAGGAGTTCCTCGACCGCGTCGAGAGCGACCGGTTCAAACGAATGATCACCGGGCCGGAGATGTTCGAGAAGTATCTGCCCTACGCCATGGCGCTCGGGGTCGAGAAGCATTGGGCGGCGGCATTCGCGGACATTTATCGCGAGCCACCGAACTGGTATCGCGGACTCGGGTATGCGACCTTCCGGCCGGCCGTATTCGTCTCGGACCTGTCCGGCATGTCGAACGCCACAGCCTCGGCGATGACCACCGCGCCCCGGAGCACCGGAGGATCGGGTATGTCGGGTGGCGGGGGATTCTCTGGCGGCGGGTTCGGAGGCGGTGGGGGTGGTGCGTTCTAGGCCCGAGCACCGGAAGTGCCGGGCCGCTACACATAACCGTACGATCGATATCGGAATACGGAGGCAGGTGATGGAAATCAGTATACTCTCGGCGATTGTGCGGCAGGCCCGGTCGGGTCTGGCAGGGTCGCTGCTTGCAGCGGTTGCCGCGATAGCAGGCCTGGTTGGTGTCCCGGGCGCGGCCGTCGCCCAGAGTTCGGCGGGAGCTCTCTCGAGCGAAGTGGAGCAGTATCAGGCCGACGTCGGCTGGCTGGCCGACGATGCTCGCGAGGGACGTGGCATGGAAAGTCGCGGGCTCGAAGAATCCGGCGACTGGCTGGTGAAGCAATTCGAGGTGATCGGTCTCGAGCCCGCCGGCGAGAACGGGTATCGGGATCCGTTCACCGCCCAGGTGATGATCGCGGACCCGGATCAGGCTGACAATCCGCACGGTGGTGAGCGGCGCGCGGTCGAAGCGTTCAACGTGGTCGGACGCATACCGGCCGGGGCGGCCGACCGCCTGCCCGGCGCGATCGTCGTGGGAGCCCACTACGATCATCTCGGCATGGGCGGACAGGGGTCGCTCGAGCCGGATGCGTCCGAGATCCATAACGGCGCGGATGACAACGCTTCGGGTACGGCGGCGTTGCTCGCCGTGGCGCGTGAGCTGGTCGGGCGGCGTGACGAATTGCGACGCGACGTCTGGTTCGTCGCCTTCTCGCTCGAGGAAAAGGGCCTGCTCGGGTCTTCGACGTTTGCACGTGAGCCGACCGGCGGTCTCGAATTGGACGATGTGTTCGCGATGCTGAACATGGACATGGTCGGCCGACTTACGGACGACAGGCTCCAGGTACTGGGTGGAGGCTCGGCAGAGGAATGGGTGGAAGTCGTAACTCCGCTTTGCGAGAACGCCATGCTCCAGTGCACGATCGCGGGCGACGGGTTCGGCTCGTCCGACCAGAGTTCGTTCTTCGCCGCCGGCGTTCCGGTCCTGCATTTCTTCACCGGAACGCACAGCGAGTATCACAAGCCGTCGGACGACGCCGACCTGATCAATGCTGAGGGCGGGGTCCGAGTCGCCGGCCTCGTAAGCGAGGTCACGATTCTCACTGCTGGCCTCGAGACTCCCCTGAGCTACGTCGAGGCCAAAGAGCGCCAGAGCCAGCGCATGTCCTTCAAGGTCACGCTGGGGATCGTCCCGGACTACGCAGGACCATCTGACGGGGCCCCCGGACTGCTGCTTTCAGGTGTGCGTCCGGAGGGCCCGGCCGGTAAGGGCGGACTCGAGCGTGGTGATATCATCGTCGGCATGGGAGAGAAGGAAATCGCCAGCATCGAGGACTATATGATGGTGCTGGCCGATACAGAGCCCGGCACGACGATGCCGGTGGCTGTGATGCGGAACGGCCAGCGGGTCGTTCTCGAGATTACGTTCGACGACTGACGACAGACTCGGCACAGTCCGGAGCACCGGACCGATCCGATGCTCCGGACTGGCTGAATTTCCGGGGGACTCATGCTGACAGTGAACCGCATCCTTTTCCCCACGGATTTCTCTCCGGGTTCGGAGCGGGCGCTGGACACAGCACTCGCGTTGGCACAGGAATTCGGCGCGGAACTCCACATGCTCCACGCGGTGGTGCTGCACGCCGAGGACCCCAACGATCCGGCTCACCACTTCCCGGACGTCGAGGAAATCCGCAGGCGTCTCGAACAGACCGCCGACCGGAGGATGGAGTCGGGGATCGCGGAACGCTCCGCGGACGGGCTCGAAGTCCAGCGGAGCCACCGGAGGGGCATTTCGGTTGCCCCGACGATTCTCGAGCATGCGCAGGAAATCGACCCCGACCTGATCGTCATGAGCACGCACGGCCGCCGAGGCCTCGAGAACGTGCTCCTGGGCAGCGTGACCGAAGAGGTCGTGCGATTCGCGAGCTGCCCGGTGCTGACGGTCCGGTCGGGTGAGGGCGCGGCGGTATTCCCGTCGGCTGCCCCGATCCTCGTCCCGGTGGACTTTTCCGAGCACTCCCGGCAGGCGCTCTCCCTGGCGCGTGACATCGCCTCTACATTCGGGGCGGACATTCACGCACTCCACGTGTTCGAGAGGCCGATTCACCCGGAAATCTACCTCGGTGGCATGCCGCTCGATTCTCCGGATTTTCGCACGGTCGAGGGAAGCCTGCGGGAGGCGCTGGAAACATTCGTGCGGGAGACACCGGGTCCAGATGTCATCACATCCCTGCACATGGTCGAGGGACGCGCCGTCCCCGCGATTCTTGACTTCGTGCAGGAACACGAAGTCGGCCTGGTGGTGATCGCCACCCACGGATTGACCGGACTGGCACATGTTCTGCTGGGAAGCGTGAGCGAGAAAGTCGTGCGTCGGGCAACGTGTCCGGTTCTCTCCGTCAAACCATTCGGGAAGAACCTGCTCGCGTGAGCCGCGACCCGGGTAATTCCGATGGACCGGAGGACGTCGTGCCGGCGGGACCTGCATCCAACGAGAAATCCAGCGACGCGCTGGCGGACTTATACGAGAGCTCGCGTGCGATCGGCATGCGCGACTGCATCGAGGATCTGCTCGACGAAGTCCTCGACCAGACGCAGCGCCTGATCAAGGCCGAGCACGCAGCGCTGATGCTGTACGATGAACAGGTGGACCGCCTGGTGACCGCGTGCGTGCGGGGCTACGGATCGCGCGCCGACGAACTGCGGAGAAGGTCCCTGACCCTGGGCGAGGGGCTGTCCGGTTGGGCCGGCTGGGAACGGAAGGCCGTTCGAGTCGGCGACGTGCGCCAGGATTCCCGATACATCGAAGGCCTGGCCGAGGCCAGATCGAATCTCGCCGTTCCCCTCGTGGTCGGAAACCGGCTGGCGGGGGTTCTGAACGTCGAGTCCGAGCGGATCGACGCGTTCACAGCGGAGCACGAGAAGCTGCTGACGGTGCTCGGAGCGCAGGCAGCGCTCGCGATCGTCGCCTGTTGGGTTCAACGTGACCTCCGAACCCGGATCAAACAGATGGAGGCAGTAAATCGCATCAGCCGTCTCGCCGGCGAGGGTGGCGCGATCGGGGCGACGCTGAATTCGATGCTCGAGTTCTCGCAGGAGATCGTCCCTCGTGCGCAGTGCGCGATTCTGCTGCTCGATCCGGAGAAATCCGTGCTGCGGGTAGCGGCCGGCGAAGGATACCAGGCGGTCGCCCGCTATCT
This sequence comes from uncultured bacterium, assembly GCA_965370685.1. Classification (GTDB taxonomy): domain Bacteria; phylum Gemmatimonadota; class Gemmatimonadetes; order Palauibacterales; family Palauibacteraceae; genus Carthagonibacter. The sequence continues at coordinate 5,754 of CBDUVN010000008.1, forward strand.
CGAGATCCCGGTCGGGCGTGGAGTCACGGGCCGCTGCGTGGAAACCGGGGAAACCCAGGTCGTGCAGGACCTGGAGGCCGAGGGCGAGGGGCTGGACTACATCCAGGGAATCCCGGGGGCCGTCAGTGAAGTCGCCGTGCCGCTGCTCGCGGACGGGCGAATTATCGGCGTGTTCAACGCTGAGTCCGTCGACCGCGCCGCCTTCGGCGAGCACGAGGTCCAGACGCTCGAACTCGTGGCCAGGCAAGTCGCGAGCGTGGTCCGCGGCGCGCAACTGCTGGAAGAGACGCGCCGTCTGGCCGTCACGGACTCGCTCACGGGACTGCACAATCGCCGCCACTTCACGCGACAGCTGGAGGAGAATGTCCGCCGCTCCGCGCGGTACGGCGAACGCCTGGCGCTCGTACTGCTCGACGTGGACTTTTTCAAGACCGTCAACGACCGCTTCGGGCACCAGGTCGGGGATCGAGCCCTGCAACTCCTGGCCGGAACTCTGAAGGAGGCCGTGCGCGAAACGGACCAGGCGGCGCGCATCGGAGGTGAGGAATTCGCGCTCCTTCTTCTGCGTTGTGACCGCAAGCTGGCCCTGCACATCGCCGAGCGGGTCCGGTCTGAGATACGCGAACTGGTCATCGAAGAGCTCCCGGAGATCGACATGGATCTTTCCGCATCTGTAGGCGTCGCGTTCTTCCCGGACGACGGAGCCGACCCCAAGACTCTGATGCGCGTCGCCGATGACGCCCTGTACCGGGCGAAGCGGCGCGGGAGGGACCAGGTCGTGCTCGCTTCCGAACTCGGAGGAACGGGATGAGCAAGCGCCTGGCCGGCAAGCACTGTGTTCCCTGCCGTGGCGGTGTGCCGCCGCTGGAGGGCGAGAAGCTCCAGACACTCGTGATGGAGGTCGGACGGGGCTGGAAGGTCATTGACGGGCACCACCTGTGGAAGCGGTTCGATTTTCCGGATTTCGTCTCCGCCCTCGATTTCGTGAACCGGGTCGGTGACCTGGCCGAACAGCAGGGGCACCACCCGGATCTCCACCTCACGTGGGGTCGGGTCGATATCGAGATCTGGACCCACAAGATCGACGGACTCACGGAGAGCGACTTCATTCTAGCGGCGCGAATCGAACGCCTCTGAACGAGTTGACCGGACTGCGGATTCTGTTCCTGGACTCGTGGCTTCGCGACCGGTCCCGCGGGAGCGGATCGGCCGTCGCGATCGCCGGCCTGGCGCGGGGACTCGATTCCCTCGGCCACGAGGTGACGGTTCTGCGTCCCGAGCGAGTCCTCCCTTCGCTGGACCTCACCCGCCTTCTTTACAACGCTGGGCTGGATCGACGAATGGCGGGCCGCGACCCGAACCTCGTCGTCGGGTTCGATTTCGACGGCGGACTGCTGAGACCTGGCGCGATCCGCGCCCACTACGTCGTCGCCCTGAAAGGAGTCATGGCCGATGAGGCTCGATTCGAGATCGGGCTCGACCGACTCCGTTTCCGGCTGTTGGCTCCGCTCGAGTCCCGCAACGCACGATCGGCGCAGACCGTGATCTGCACGAGCGTCTACAGCGCCCGGCAGGCGGCCCGCGCATACGGGATTCCACATGAGCGCCTTCGAGTCGTGTCCGAGGGTATCGACGCCGCCGCGTGGTCGTCCGTCGCCCGGCAAGCAGCGATGTTTCGGGCCAGCGCTGGTCGTGAAGCGACGATCCTCAGCGTGGCGCGCCAGTACAGGCGGAAGAACACCGGGAGCCTGTTGCGCGCGTTCGCGCGGTTGCGTGTCACCCGGCCGAAGCTGCGTCTCCGAATCATCGGAGAAGGACCGGAGCTCTGCCGGCTTCGCACGCTTGCCGGTCAACTCGAGCTCCTCGACTCGGTCCGATTCGTCGGGTCTGTCGAGGGGGTCGCGGCGCTGCAGCGGGAGTATGCATCGGCGGACGTGTTCTGCCTCCCGAGTCTGCAGGAGGGATTCGGCATCGTGTTTCTGGAGGCGATGGCCGCTGGACTGCCTATCGTGGCAGTGCGAAGCGGCGCAGCGCCGGAGGTGGTGCCGCACGGTGAAGTGTCTCTGCTGGTCGATCCCGATGACGACGCGGCCCTGGCGGAGGCGCTCGAGCGACTCCTGGCGGACGCCGGGCTGCGGCGGAATCTCGGGGAGGCCGGGGCCCGGCGCTGGAGATCGTTCGACTGGCCGATCGTGGCGCGCCGGTTCCTCTCCACCTGCTTCCCGAGAGGCGGCAGAACCACCCTCTGACCTGCCGGAATCCACTCGCTGGAGTCGCCCGACCCGGTGCACGGGTTGCTCTACCGGCCGACCCGGTCCGATATTGGCCGGAATTCCCGGCGGAGAACGGCACCCCGGACCGCCGGGCAGCCCAACGTCCAGGAGGCAAATCACTTTATGAGCGACAACACGACCACGGCTCCACCTCCGGGATCCATGGACCCACACGACACGGCCTTCTTCGGACATCCGCGCGGACTCTCGACTCTGTTCTTCACGGAGATGTGGGAACGCTTCAGCTTCTACGGCGGGCGCGCGCTCCTGATCCTGTTCATGACGGCGGCGATCGCGGACGGCGGCCTCGGGATGAACGCTGCCACGGCAGCGCCGATCTACGGGATCTACGTTGCCGCCGTGTACCTGTTCGCCCTCCCCGGCGGCTGGGTGGCAGACCGGCTCATGGGTCAGCGAAACGCGGTCATGTGGGGCGGGGTCCTGATCGCCGCCGGCAACTTCTCGCTCGCCACGCCGGGCACGACCTTCTTCTACCTCGGCATGGTGCTCATTGTCCTCGGTACCGGACTGCTGAAGCCCAACGTCAGCGCGATCGTCGGTGATCTGTACCCGGAAGGCGGAGCCCGGCGGGATGCAGGGTTCTCGATCTTCTACATGGGGATCAACATCGGGGCGTTCATCGCGCCGCTGATCTGCGGCTATCTCGGTGAGAACATCAACTGGCATCTCGGGTTCGCCGCGGCCGGGGTCGGAATGGTGTTCGGCCTGATCCAGTATCGGTACGGGTTCAAATTCCTGCGCGATGCCGGCAAGCTGAAGGACGAGGCGCAGTCCACCCGCGGGCAGGCGCTCCGCATGGCCGGATTGGGTATCGGTCTCGTACTGGCGATCGCGGCGGTGCTGTACTGGCTGACAAACGTCGGAATCCTGAACATCACGGTCCAGGGCGCGGCCGGGATCACCGGCGCGATCATTCTCGGAGTCGCCGTCGTGTTCTTCGGATCCGTGCTGACCTTCGGCCACCTGGAGACGCCGGAGAAGAAACGGGTCATCGTGATCTTCTTCCTGTTCATCGGGGCCGCCATCTTCTGGGCCGGATTCGAGCAGGCCGCGTCGTCGCTGAACCTGTTCGCCGACCAGCGCACGGACCGGATGATCTTCGGCTGGGAGACGCCGACCACCTGGCTCCAGGCGATCAACCCGCTGTTCATTATCACTCTGGCTCCGGTGTTCGCCTGGTTGTGGGTCTGGCTGCAGCACCGGGATCCCTCGATTCCGGTCAAGTTCGGGTGCGGACTCGTGCTGCTCGGAATCGGTTTCTTCGTCATCGCGTGGGCGGCTACCTACACGACGCCCGAAATGGCCGAGAGCGCCTCGATGGGTGTCTCCCCGGCCTGGCTGATCGCCACCTACTTCCTGCACACCTGCGGTGAACTGTGCCTCAGCCCCGTCGGCCTGAGCAGCATTACGAAGCTCTCGCCTCCGAAGTACGTGGGGCAGATGATGGGCACCTGGTTCATGGGAGCGGCGCTCGGCAATCTGATCGCTGGCCTGGTCGCCGGTTACTTCGACACGCTTCCACTCCCGGGGCTGTTCGCCTATGTGGGAATCACGGTTATCGTGGCCGGTATCTTCTTCTTCCTGTTCAGCCGCCCGATCAAGCGGATGATCGGCGGTGCAGTCTGATCGGCTGATCCTCGGATCCCGGCGGGGCGCTTTTCCGGCGTTCCGCTCTGGTCCCGCGGTAATCCTGTTCCAGGAACGGGCCGGCTCCTGAGAGGGAGTCGGCCCGTTTTTCATGCCTTACCGGCATGACTGTTGCTCGCACGCAACAGTGTGCGTGCAGCTCTGGCTATTCCAGCACGGGAGGCGCCGTGAACGTGTTCAGCGGGATCGGTCCGTTCGACGAGCGGGTCGGGGGCTTCCGGGACGGAGGCCTGTACCTGATCGCCGGGGGGCCGGGTTCGGGGAAACTGACGTTTCTCCTGCAGGCGCTCGACCGGGGACTCCGCGACGGCGAGCGGGTCGCGCTGCTCTCCGGCGCGTCTCCCGAAGAAATCCTGGAGCAGGCTGAATACTGGGGGCTCGATCTTACAACTCCTTGGAAACAAGGACGTTGTATTCTTCTCGGATTCCGTGGTGAATTCTCCCGACGTGTGGTTCATGCACCGGATCCGGGCGAGGCGTTCGCGGAGCTGTCTCGGCTGCTCGACGGGCCGGTGGCTCGGCTCGCGATCGACCCCGGAACCTTTCTGTGGGACACGAGGGCCGGCCCGGCGATGGCTCAGCACTTCCTCGAGTGGGTTCACGACGTGGGAGCCACGACCCTGGCGACAGTCCCTGAAGAGTTCGATGACGGGCACGGAGCCTCGACCGAATGGGTACTTCAGCGTGCCCAGGGGGTGTTCCAGATCGCCAGACATCCTCGCGGGCTGCACGAAATCAGAGTCGAACGAATGACCCCGCCGGTAGACGAGCCGGGCCCGATCTCGCTCGAGCTGGCGCAGGGACGTGGCTTTGGCGCCCCGACCGGCCGATTCGACAGGCGGCGCGGTGGCGCACGCCCCGATTCCAGGCGGCTGCTGCTTCTCAGACTCACGGAGGCGATTCCCACGGATCTCGAAGGCTGGCTCGGGCGCCGGTTCGACGTCGATCTCGCCGACGATCCGTTGCGCGCCATCACTCGACTGCAGGCCGAGACGTTCGGCGCTGTCTGCGTGTATACCAGCCGTGAGCGAGCCGACGAAGCCATCGAATCCTGCAGGACCATGCGAGTTCTCAGTCCCGCGGTGCTGCTGCTGCTGTCGGACGAGCCGCTTCGCTCGGTCGACACGGCGCGGGCCCTGGATTCGGGGTGTGACGACGTCCTATCCGGATCGGTCGATTTACGCGAGCTGGACTCCCGGCTCAGGCGCGCGACCGAATCGGCAAAGCGCCAGCCTGCGCCGGAACCCGTTCGCCCTCCTGCTGCTTCCGGACCGCTGGAGGATGCCGAGTTCACTCGTCTGGTCTCCGAGCGGCTGATCGCCGAAGGCCTGGATCACTTCAGTCTCCTGCTTGTCGACGCTCCGAGTGGAGACGACCTGGGGCGCGTTCTATTCGACAGCGTCCGGGCCGAGCAGGGAGACCTCGTGGGACCGGTTCGCCGTGGCTGGGGCGTGCTGTTGCAGGACGCTCGGGCTCAACAGGCGGAGGCATTCCTCCAGCGGCTACGTGATTCGCTGGCGGAGAACGGCGCCGACATGCCGTTGTCGGCGGAAATTCTCGCGGCGCCCGAGCAGTCCGAGCGCATCCGTGCGATGCTCGGCGACTGACGAGATATCGAACGGGTCCGGGGCTTGATTCCGATGGCGCGCAGAGAAGGCAAACGGCGACTCCTGCCCTACTGGCTGCGTTTCCTCGCAGTCACGGCAGCATTGCTTCTCGCCACCGGCATCCTGGTGCTCGTCGTGATGCCGCAGCGTTTCGTGCTCGAGGCAGGCCTTCGGGAGTCCGGGGTCAGCTTCCCATCGTCACGGGTGGGCTTCGGGGCTCCGGAATCTGCCCCGCTCGTCCAGCCACCACCTCCCCCTCCGGTGATTCCAGCACCGGTCCAGGGGCCTGCCGAACGACTGTGGGCGGAACTCGGGCCGGTGTTCGAAGCCGAGCGTTGGGACGTGGCACTCGGGTTGATGGACGCGTACCTGCGCGAACGGCCGGCGGACCTGTCCGTGCGGCGCGAGCGCGCCCGGACTCTCGCCCGGGCCGGGCGACTGTCCGCGTCCGAGGCCGCATGGGACAGGCTCGCCATCGAGACCGGATCCGTGGTGGACCGCCTCGAGCTCGCGAGAATGTTGCGTGACCGGGGCGAATACGATCGTGCGATCACCCTGTACGAAGGCCTTCTCGACGATCGTCCGGACGAGCCGGCTCTTCAGCGCGAGTATGCCCGCACGTTACTGTGGGCCGAGCGATACCCCCAGGCGATCGAGAGCCTGCAGCTGATCCTCGCCCGGAACCCGTCCGACGACGAAGTGCGCCTCGACCTGGCCAGGGCACTCTACTGGGCCGGGCGCCCACGGGACGCCCGGGATGTGCTCGCCGGGGTTTCGACCACGTCTCCGGTGTCTGGCGAGGCCCGCGCTCTCGATTCCGAGCTCGCGGCCGTTCTCGCCCCGCCACCGGAGCCGGAACCACCAGTGCTGACGACCGTCGAACAGGCGCGACAGGCAGCCGCAGACGGAGATCTGGATGCAGCGACCGAGTTGTACGAGGCAGCCCTCGAGGCCAGCCCGGACGATCGGGAGTTGTGGCGGGAATGGATCGACTTCGTCCAGTTCCGACTGGAAGACGAAGCCGGGGCCCGGGACGCCCTGCTCCTGTATTCGGAGCGGTTCGAACTCACGTCGAAGGAGATGGTCCGCCTCGCCGAGCTTCACGCCTGGACGGGCCAGGAGGCCGAAGCGATCGCGATCCTCGAGGCGCTGCTGGACGAGCAGCCGGGACATGCCGACGCCTGGGTGCTGCTCGGAGACCTTCGGCGATGGAACGATGATCCGACGGGAGCGTCCAGTGCCTACAGGAACGCCCTCGCCGTCGAGCCGATGAATCCCGGGGCACGCAACGGTCTCGAAGAGCTCCGGCTACGCCGTGAGGAACTCGTGGCGCAACGCGAGCCGGCAGGCTTCGGGCCTGACACGTACCTGTTCTCGGACTCCGACGAATTCCTCAGGTTCGACCTCGCCGGGGACGCGGACTTCCGCTGGGGGGACGATGCACTCACCCTGCGGGCCGGTTATCGCCGGCTCGAGGGATACGATCTCACGGGCCTGACGACGTCGGACGAGGGAGGCTTCGGCGAGGTGGCCTACGCGCACTGGTGGCGCGAGGCGTCGATTCGAACTGCCCTGGAGCTCGGCGTGGAGCACCTGGGTGGATTCGGAACGCAACCCTCCGCGGCGATCGATGTTCAAGCTCCGAACGTCGGCGGATTCACGCTCACCGGTCGCCTGGAGACGATGCCGGCCTACAGACTCACGAACACGTACGAGAGTGTAGCTGAACCGGTCCGGGCCGATCGGCTGTTCGTCTCGCTGTTCCGACCACTCGGAGACCGATGGAACATCAGCGCGGCACTCGACCTGGGAGTGTTTGACGGGGCGGGCGAAACGAATCCACGCTATTCCGGCTGGCTCACGCTGTCACGGTCCCTGTCGCCGATCGTCTCGGCCGAGATCGGCACGAGCCTCTTGGGATTCGGGGAGGCGGCCCCCGCTCCCACCGGCCGGCGCCTGTACTGGGACCCGAAGCTGTTCTGGGCCACGACGGCCGCCGTGTCGTTGCAGTCGATCCCCGACCGGGGGTGGGGTTGGCGAGGCCGCCTCACGGCCGGTGCCGCGTACGATAACGGACGGGAGCTGTCGGAGCCCGCCTGGGTGCCCCAATTCGGCGTCGAGGGGGGTGCCGTGCTGCGCGGTGAGCGGCAGGACCTCGGCCTGACCGCCTTCTACAGGCGGGGCCGCGAACAGGACTACAGCTCGTGGGGTCTGGAGCTCGTGATGATCGTGAGGCCGTGACGGTGGCCCGCAGACGTGCGTTGGGTCCGATCATCCTGCTGCTGATCGTCGTCGGACTGTCAGGAGCGTTCTTCGTCTGGGTTCTGCATTCTCCCGACCAGGTCCGGGTGTTCCTCATCCGCCTTGTACTGATCACCCTCGTGATCTTCCTCGGAATCCTGCTGATCCGGTTCTTCACGTTGCTGTGGTTCGGGTTTCTGCAGCACGCCGAGCGGGACATCCAGGGTGACAGGCCCGACGTCGAGTTGCCGCCGGTCTCGGTCCTCGTGCCTGCGTACAACGAGGGCCCGGTGCTGGAGCGGGCGATTCAGAGTCTCCTGCGGCTGGATTATCCCGAGTACGAGATCCTGATCATCGACGACGGGAGCCCGGACAACACTCTCGCGACGGCGTCGGCGCTGGAAGGCGTATACGACGGTGTTCCGGTCCGCGTGTTCTCGAAACCCAACGGGGGCAAGGCGACGGCTCTCAACCTCGGAATCGAGAATTCCGTGCACCCGTTCATCCTGTGCATGGATGCCGACTCGACCGTGGAACCCCAGTTGCTCAGGCGGGCGGTGCCCCACTTCGAGGATCCGACGGTCGGCGCCGTCGCAGGAAATGTAAAGATCGAAAACCGGGACCGGCTCATTACCCGCCTGCAGGCGCTCGAGTACATAGAGGGACTGAACATGCCCCGGCGGGCACAGGGGTTCATCGCCGCAGTGAATATCGTCCCGGGCCCGGTCGGTGTGTTCAGACGTGAGGCGCTGAGCGACGTGGGGGGGTACGACACCGATACGTTCGCCGAGGATGCTGACCTGACGCTCAAGCTGATCTCGTCCGGCTGGAAGATCGTGTACGAAGACCAGGCGATCGCCTGGACACAGGCACCGGAGCGCTGGCTCGACCTCGTCCAGCAGAGGTATCGGTGGACGCGTGGGATCCTACAGGCGATTCGTAAGCGCAAGTGGCTGCTGATCAAGCCCGTTCCCGATTTCCCGCTGTGGCTTTCGGTCCTGGAAATGGGCTTCGAGGCCGTCGTATGGCCAATCATGAACGTGTACGCCCACCTGTTCTTCGCAGTGGTGGCGCTCCTGTTCGGCATGGGAGAGCTGCTCCTGTACTGGTGGATCCTTCTCACACTGCTCGACATGGTCGCCGCTCTCGTCACCGTCTCGATGGAAGAGGAACAGCTCTCCCTCGTACCGCTGGCGGTGATCTATCGCGTGTTCTTCATTCTCTTCCTCGACGTGACCAAGTCGTTCGCGGCGACGGAGGAACTGTTCCGCTTCGGGATGGACTGGGACCAGGTGCAGCGCGTCCCTGTACACGAAGCTCCGGAGGTTGTGGCATGAACATCGTAGATCTGCTGGTGATGATCATCGTCGTGACGATTCTGGTCACGATATCCCTCGGCGTGGTGACGTATTTCGCCTACAAGCTCCGACGTGCGCGGCGACCGGCAGAGGACTCCCCGTCGGAAGGCGAGTCATGGTACTTCATCCGGCACGAGCCTCCCGCGGGCGAAGTCGAAACTGCCGGATAGGGCGACGGCGCGATGCCTCCGAAACAGGATCCCGTTCCGCGTGCTCGAGCCGCCGCCCAGTGGCTGGGAGGCCTCCTGTTGCTCGGTTTTCTGGCCGCCGGCGTGGTGGCCGCAGCCGCCGCATTGTGGGAAAACGTGGACGTACAGAGCATGGCGCGTCGGGCGGCCGCCGTGTCTGACGACCCTCCGGTTCCGGGAGTCGAGGCGGAGGGACCAGCGGCTGCCGCGCGGGTCCAGGCCCGCATTGCCGTGTTCGAGAGTGCCGCCAGCGGGGACTTCTTCCCCGATTCGACTTTCTATCCGGCCGCCGTATCCGGGTGGGAACGGCTGGCACGGGAGGAATCGGGTTCGGTATCGCGAGTGAGAGACGCCGCCGGAATCGATGAGCTGCCTGCCGGAAGCCTGCTGCTGGCTCCCGAGGCGGTGTGCGTCTCGGGCCGGGAGCTTGCCGCGATCCGGCGTCACCTGGCCCGGGGCGGTGGCCTCGTGCTGAACTGGGCCACGGCAGCGAGGGACGAGGGCTGCAGATGGAGGGGGTGGAGACCGCTTCGCGCGCTGACCGGAGCGATCGACCTGGTCGAGATCCCCGCGGGTGAGGCACAGTTCTTCGCCGTTCCCGCAGGCCTCCCGGTTTCGTCCGGCCTGCCCCCCGGCGCACGAGTCGAGCTGTTCCCGGAGCCGCACCTGGCGCTGCAGGTGCCGGGACCACACCCGTACTGGTCCGACTGGGCCCTGAACGGGGCTTCCGATGTCGGCGCTCCGGCACCCGACGCTGCGATCGTGCTGCATGAGCCCCGGTCAGGCGGCCGGATCGTCTGGTTCGGGTTCCGTGACCGCCAGGCCGTATCGGACCGGGACGCAATCCTCGTTCGTCGGCTGTTCCGGAATGCCATCCGCTGGGCCTCTGGCACGGTCGCGGCCGAGATCGCTCCGTGGCCATCGGGATCGCGTGCGGCGATCCTCGTTGCCGAGGATGTCGAGACCGGGTTCGAGAACGTCGTCGCGTTCGCCCGCGTGCTGCGAGTCCGCGATGTACGCGGGAGCATATTCGCGGTATCGGGACTGGCCCTGGATCACCCGGAAATCGCGGCCCAGATCGCAGACATCGGCGAGATAGGCAGCCAGACGGCCGACCACGTGTCACCCGCAGGGCTTCCGGTGGAAGAGCAGGAGATCAGGCTCGCCAGGAGCCGCCGGGAACTGCAACGGTGGTCGGGAGTCGAAATCGTCGGACTCCGGGTGCCCGAGGAGCGGTTCGATGAGGCGACGCTCCTCGCCTGGCGAAGGGCGGGTGGTACCTATATCGCAGCGCTCAACCAGGCCAGGTCTGCGGCTCCGGAGGTGTTTGCGACGGACGACGGCCCGGTCGTTCTCCTTCCCCGTCTGGTCAAGGACGACTACAACGTTTTCGTGCAGGACGGAGCGCGGCGAACGGACGCGCTTCTTGTCGCCTGGCTCGATGGGCTCGAGAAGATCGGAGCCCTGGGTGGATTCGGGCTCCTGTCTGTCCACTCGCAGATCGCCGGTGCTCCAGACCGGATCGAAGTCGTGGGCCAGGTGATCGACAGCATCGCGAGCGGGCAGACAGACTGGTGGATCGCCACGGGCGCGCAGATCACCGACTGGTGGCTCGCGCGATCCGAAGCCCGGCTGTCGATCGACGGCCCGCCTGACAGCCTGTCGCTGCGACTCCGTACTCCCGCGTCACCGGCCCTGTCAGGGGCCTGGATCGACGTGAGCCTGGGGCGGGACTCGGAGCTTCGCCCCTACGTGGATGGACGTCCGCTCGCCTGGGCTCCGACCGAGTGGGGAATCAGGTTCCCGATCGAAGTGCTGACAACCGGCGAGACCGACGAGATCCAACTTGTGGTTCCGATCGACGATCCGGGCGGGTCCGACGCCGACGCACCGGACTTGTCTCTCCCCTGAGCCGCCGCGACCTTATGCATACGTTCAGCCGGCACATACACGTGCGCCGGTACGAGGCGCCGTCCGAGGAGGTCGCCGTTGGGCGAGAAGGAGACCCGGCTCGAGCTGGAAGGAGCGGAACTGCGTGTCTTCACGCAGGCGCTCCTCCGCGACGTACGGGCCCTCGAGACACTGCTCGAGGGAGACCTGATAGAGAGAGGCATACGGCGCATTGGTCTCGAGCAGGAGCTGTTCCTGGTCGATGAACAGTGGCGGCCCGCACCGATCGCCACGGAACTCCTTGAGCGTCTCGACGATCCGCGCGTCACGACCGAGATCGGCCGCTTCAACCTCGAATGCAACCTTCGACCACTCGTGTTCGGCGGAAACTGTCTTTCCACGATCGAGACCCGGCTCCACGGGATCCTGGCTGCAGTTGACGCCCAGGCCAGGGACCTCGGTGCGCGAGTCGTCCTCACGGGAACCCTGCCCACACTTCGAAAATCGGACCTCACACTGGAAAACATGGTTCCAGCGGAGCGCTACTTCGCCCTCAACGAGGCCCTGACACGGCTGCGTGGGGGCCCGTACACGATGCAGATCAAGGGCACGGACGAGCTGCGGATCACGCACGACTCGGTAATGCTCGAGGCGGCGAACGCCAGTTTCCAGGTGCATTTTCAGGTCGGTCCAGAAGAATTCCCCCGGCTGTACAACATCGCGATGGCCGTCGCGGCACCTGTTCTCGCGGCTGCAGTGAACTCTCCGTTGATGCTCGGGCGGCGATTGTGGCACGAGACGCGGATCGCAGTGTTCCAGCAGTCGATCGACACCCGCCAGACGATTTCTGAGATGAGGGAAACCGAGCCGCGGGTGAGCTTCGGCCGCAGATGGGTCGATGATTCGGTGCTCGAGATCTTCAGGGAGGACATCTCCCGCTTCAAGGTCCTGCTCGGTAAGGCGATCGACGAGGACCCGTTCGAGGAGATGGCCGAGGGGCGGGCTCCGAGCCTGAAGGCGCTTCAACTGTTCAACAGCACCGTGTACCGATGGAACCGGGCCTGCTACGGAGTCAAGGACGGAATCGCGCACCTCCGGATCGAGAACCGGGTCCTGCCCGCCGGCCCGTCAGTGCTGGACGAGGTCTCGAATGCGGCGTTCTGGTTCGGACTCGTGAGCGCACTCGCCAACGAAGTGGAGGACGTGCGGTCCGAGATCACGTTCGACGCCGTACGGACGAATTTCGTTGCCGCGGCCCGGCACGGCCTCGATGCACAGCTGGAGTGGTTCGGCGGTCGCAAGCTGACGGCCCAGGAGCTCATCCTGACGCACCTGGCCCCGGCTGCCGAACGTGGCCTCCGCGCCGGCGGGATCGTTGAATCGGATATCGAGCGCTACCTGCAGACGATCCGACGGAGAGTGGAATCCCGGCAGACCGGCGCTTCCTGGCTGCTCGGCTCCCTGGCGAGCATGCAGGACCAGGGCTCGCCCGAGGAACAGATGGCGGCGCTCGTGGCCTCCATGGTCGCACGACAGTCCGACCACCTGCCGGTGCACGAATGGCGACGTGCTTCGCTCGCCGAGGGCGGCGGCTGGAAGCCGAGCTACCTGCGGGTCGAGCAGTACATGTCCACCGACCTGCTCACCGTGAGGGAAGATGAGCCGATCGACCTCGTCGCGAACCTGATGGACTGGCATCGGATTCATCACGTGCCGGTCGAGGACAACGAGCACCGGCTTACGGGTCTGGTGTCGCACCGACCGCTACTGCGATTTCTCGCTGGAGATGAGGTGCGAAAGGAGGATGGACCGATTCCCGTCAGCCGGATCATGGCCCGCGATCTCGTGACCATAGGCCCGGACACGAGCACGCTCGAGGCGATCGACACGATGCGCCGGCACCGGATTTCCTGTCTTCCCGTCGTGCAGGACGAACGGCTGATCGGCATCGTAACCGAGCACGACTTCATGCGGATCGCCGGGCAGCTCCTCGAGGAAATGCTACGGGAGTGACTCGCTCTATCGCGGTCCCACTTACCGTCCTGAGTCCAGACACCACCGGGCCTGCCCGGCGGGTCGTGGGCCGATACCGCGGGACCCGGCCGGGTCCGCTGGTCATCTTCGTCGCCGGACTGCACGGAAACGAACCGGCGGGAATCGAGGCACTCGAGCGGCTGTTCCGGGGGCTTGAATCCGAAGCGCCGCCCTGTCGGGGCGAGATCCTCGGACTCGCCGGCAACCTCGCCGCGCTCGCCAGCGGTTGCCGGTACCTGGTCAGCGACCTGAATCGCTCCTGGACCCGGAGTCGGATCGCCGCCATCCGCACGCAGCAGAATGACGAGGAACAGAGAGAACAATTCGAACTGCTCGAGATCCTCGAGCAATCCCTGCGCGGCCGGGAGTCCGAGGCGATCATCCTCGATCTTCACACTACGTCATCCGACAGCATTCCCTTCTTCACCCTCGGTGACACGCTGCGTAATCGGGAGTTTGCCCGAAGACTCGAGCTACCGCTCGTGCTCGGTATCGAAGAGCAGATTCATGGTGCCCTGCTGGAGTACCTGAATGAGCGAGGCCCGATCACCGTCGGCGTCGAGGGTGGACGGCACGATGATCCGGCTTCGGTGGACTATCACGAACACGTACTGTGGATCGCGCTCGTCGAGGCCGGCTGTCTGAAGCCGGAGGACGTCCCCCGCTACGCGGAACATCGTGCCGCGCTCACCGAGGCGCGAGGTGAGTTGCCCCCGGTGTTCGAAGTCCGTGCCCGAAGAGGCGTGGCTCCGGGTGACGGATTCGTGATGCGCCCCGGGTTCCCGAATTTCAAGGCGATCCGCGAGGGGCAGCCGCTGGCCGACGATTTCGAGGGCGAGGTCCTCGCTCCGGAGGACGGCCGCATCTTCCTGCCGCTGTATCAGGAGCAGGGAGACGATGGATTTTTTGTCGTGCGCCCTGTCCGCCCGACCTGGTTACGCGTGTCGAGCGTGCTCAGACATCTGCGTCTGCACGGCGTGGCCCGGCTGATGCCCGGCGTGCGACGGAGCCGGCGGCGACCCGACACGTTGATCGTGGACCGCAGGGTGGCACGGTGGTACGTGATCGAGGTCTTCCACTTGCTCGGATATCGCAAGCGGCGGGAAGCGCTGGGCTACTACGCCTTCACCCGGCGCCGGCACGATCTGAGATTCTGATCGGACGGGGACCGATCAGAGCTGGATCTCGCGATCCTCCATGGCCGACTCATAACAGGCATCCAGTACAGCGGCGAGTGAGATCTGGTCCACGGGGCTTTCGATCGGTTTCTCTCCGCGCACGTACCTCAGGAATTCTGCCCATTCCTGACGATACGAGTCCTGGTACAGTGTCCGCGCCGGTCGGGACGTTGGAGGCGTCACATCCACGATCCCGCCGACATCCCGTCGCGTCACGCGCAGGGGCGCTGATCCGGCTGTCCCATCACTTCCCAGAACGTAGAGCTCGTGATGGTCCCGCTCGTCCGCGAGCTCCCAGCTGACCTCGACGGTGATCGTGACGGAATCTGCCAGCGCCAGTTGGACGACGGCTCCCGTCTCCACCGCATCCTGCCGTCCCCAGGTACGGGCGCGGACACGTTCTACGTCCGGGTAGTCGAGGGTCCACAACGCCATATCCAGCGCCTGGGCCCCGAGATCCATCAGCGCCCCGCCACCTGCATTGAGGCGCTCCCTGCGCCAACCGTGCCGGGGCCTCGCGGAACGCCGGTTGAGCCAGGTGGAGCGGACGAACCGGATCGTCCCGAGGTCCCCGTTGGTCACGAAGTGGCGGATCGCTCTCACGTCGTAACGAAACCGATGGTTGTTGGCCACGAGAAGCTGTCGCCCTGCCCCGTCCGCCACTTCCACCAGGCGTTCGGCCGATTCGCGCGACACGGTGAGCGGACGCTCGCACAGCACGTGCGCGTTGTGTCTCAGCGCCGCCATCACGCCGTCCTCGTGAGCATGGTTCGGCACGCAGACGAGCACAGCATCGAATTCGACTCGCTCGGCGAGACTATCGAGATCTTCCGCGACCTCGGGAATCTCGAACCGCTCCGCGATCGTCCGGGCCGTTCGCTCCTGTGTGTCCACCAGCCCGACGATTTCGACACCGCGAAGTCGTTTGAGGATCGGCAAATGGACTACCTGCGCCGCGCTTCCTGCTCCAAGCACGGCCACCCGCACGGAATTCGCCATCGGGCTCCCCGGGGTCAGAGTCGATACGCGAGGCCGAGTGCAACGGCGATGTTGCTCGCATCCGCTACCAGCGTGCCACGAAGCTCCGAGTACACGCGCCAGTGTCGGGCGAAGTTCACTTCGGCCCCGATGAGACCGGAAATGCCGGCCGTCACCACCAGCTTGTCGAGAAACGTGCCCTGGATGGCCTCTCCGTCGTCATCCAGAAAATACAATTCGAGTCCGACGCCCAGATAGGGAGCCACGAACGCGTCCTGGAGCGTCCACTGTGCGTCCACGCCCAGGATCCACGCGGTCCGCTCGAGGCTTCCCAGGTTGATCGAACCCGGTGGGAGGTCAGAGACCTTCTCCAGTTGCTGCTCGAGCTCCCGCACGGCCGAGTCGTTCACCTCTGCGCTCCACCATGCGGCGCGTGGTACGATCCGGATATACGGGCCGAGAAACCCGAGGTCGGCGCGAATCCCGACCCCGATGGTCGATTCGTTCTGGCTCGGATCCACCCAGGTGGCCTCGGCACCGAACGCCTTGAAACCGAGGTTGGTGTAGTCGTAGTCCGCCAGCGCCTGCCCGCGTACTTCACCCGACGAGGCGAGCAGCAGGAGGCCCGCCACGATCGTAATCGCCCGCACTCGGCCCTGTCTCATCGCTGTCCGCGCCACCCGGGTTTCGTCCCCTGGTTTCTGGATCAGTATACCCTGCTCAGCCGCGTGCCGGGATAGTACACGGCGAGGATCTCCTCCGACGTCTGGCCTGCCCGGGCCCGGCCGATCGCTCCCCACTGGCACATCCCGGCCCCGTGTCCGAAACCGCGACCGTGTACTTCGTACTGACTGTCACCTTCCGGCACGATGTTGAAGTCCGTCGAGCCGAGGATCAACCCATCAGGATCGCGCAGGGCGAAGCGGATGTCGAGCCTCTCGAGCACGAGTTCCGCGCCAGGTCCGAAGAACACGACCGAGCGAACTCTCCCGCTGTCGGTATGATCCACGACCCTGAAGCCCTCGATCGGACCCAGCGCTCCCGGCTCCTCGTCGAACATTCGCGCCAGCTCGTCCCGCACCGGTCCATTCAGCTCCCGCGCCGACCAGTGGCTCGACCATCGATAGCGCGGAGAGATCGAGCACCAGTCCGATCCGTCGGGCGCCCGGTCGGAGACGGACCGCAGGTACGGAGCCGCAGCTCGGTCCATTACTTCGTCAACCGCCGCAGTCCGCCCTCCACACGTCGAGTGGTAATACGCCCGAATCGGCAAACCTTCGTGGGTGAGAATCCGCCCGGCGGTCGCGCGAACCGCATCGGTGGATTCCTGGCGCTCCGCGTCGATGCCGCCGTACACCTGATCTTCTACTGTCCCGTACAGGTCGAACCCCATCTCGACATGTGCATCCAGGTGCGCTACCGCGTACGTCCGGGCGGCAACTGCCTGCGCCTCTACGGCCGCAAGCTCCTGTCGGGTGCGAGGCCCGATCTCGAGCGGCACGACCCCGAGGAGATAGTCTTCCAGTGGCAGGATGTTGACTGCCGTGACATCGGCATCTTCCACCGCCAGCAGCTCGAACCTGCCACGGTACGACACTCCGTCGACCGCGATCGGATCTTCGCCGGATGGTTCGACACGTAGAGAGTGCACCATCCCCGCATCGCGGAGATGATCGCTCGACGCCGACAGGCCCGATCCGTCCCGGCCCACGGTGAGAATCTCCCCCGCCCCGACTGGACCGATCGAGCGACCGGTCTGCGCGTTGAACAGCTGCAGGCCGGAGCTCGATCCGATCTTGAGCGAAGGAACCCCTACCCTGACGCCCACCCGCAGCATCGGCTCACGAGCCGGCGACAGGAGGCGGGCAAGTCCGGTGGCCTGCTCGAGCGAGCCGGACGCCGTTCCCACGGCCGCTCCAGCGATCCACGCGACCAACAGGCTGGTCCACACACGCCGGGAGTTCACCGTCCGAATCCGCTGTCCAGCCCGAGCGGAGCCTGCGGCAGTCGACGCGATGAAGCCGCTGGCTCTCGTTCGGCGGCGGGGTCTGGTGCGGAGCGAACCTCGCCAACCACTTCGGCCTCGAGATCGTAGTCGTGCGCCGACAGGATATCCGCCTCGACGAGCGTCCCCGGCAACCAGTCTCGATCGGCAGTCAGGTACGTCACCCCGTCCACGTCGTCAGCCTGCCCACTGGTGCGCCCTTGCAGCCGGCCATCTGTCTTCAGGTCCACGATCACCTCTCGGCGCCGGCCGACTTCGAGCGCCAGCCGGTCGGCACTGATCGCCCGCTGGACCTCGAGCAGCTCTTCGAGTCGGTCGCGCGCCAGGCCTTCGGGCACGAACTGGTCCTCCATGCCTGCGGCCCGGGTTCCGTCCTGCGGTGAAAAGGCGAACGCTCCGAGGCGGTCGAATTCGGCCTCCTCGAGAAAATCGAGCAGCGCCTGGAAGTCATCATCCGTCTCGCCCGGGAACCCGACCAGGACGGTCGTTCGGAGAGTGAGATCGGGAATCGCGTCCCGGAGTCGCCCGATCTTCGTGCGGATCGCTTCAGCCCTCTCCGGGCGACGCATGCGCTCCAGCACAGGGTCCGAGGCATGCTGTATCGGCATGTCGATATAGGGCAGCAGGCGTGACTCCGTCGCCATCAACTCGATCAGCGGATCGCGGAGACCGGCTGAATAGATGTACAGCAGTCGGAACCACGGGATGGTCGTCTCATCGAGCAGCCGTCGCGCGAGGGTCGCGATATCGGTTCCGTCCCGCCACTCCCGCCCGTAATGCGCCAGGTCCTGCGCCACCAGGTTCAGCTCTACCGCGCCCTGTGTCTCGAGGCGCGTGGCCTCGGCGATGACGGAATCGAGCCCGAAGGACCTGTGCTTCCCCCGCCATAACGGAATCGCGCAGAACGCGCACCCGTGGTCGCAGCCCTCGCTGACCTTCAGATACCTGACGTGCCGTCGGTCCGTCAGGGGGAGCCGGACACCGGGATGGTCGGGAATCGGATCTCCCAGCAGCCCTCGTGCCCGGAGCTCCGGAATCAGCCTGTCGGTGTCCCGCAGGCCCACGAAGATGTCGATCTCCGGCAGGGACGACACGAGCTCGTCACGGTACTGCTCCACCAGGCAGCCGAGAGCGACCACCGCCGAGCAGCGCCCTTCCTGCTTGAGGCGGCTCACTTCGAGCAATGTGTCGATGGATTCCTGCTTCGCGGCATCGATGAAGCCGCAGGTGTTCACCACGATCACGTCGGCCTCGGCCAGGTCACTTACTGCCTCCACGCCGTGTCCGGCGAGCGCGGCAACGATCCGTTCTGAGTCCACGGTGTTCTTGTCGCAACCGAGGCTGACGACACCAAGCTTCGTGTGAATGGTCCGCACCTCAGCCTTCGAACACGTCGGTTCCGGCGGGCGGTGTAAAGCTGAAGGTCGAGTCGGGGATGTCGGCATTGGGTTGCAGTTCGCGCAGCACGACCGTGCGCAGCGTTT
Organism: uncultured bacterium; assembly: GCA_965370685.1. Lineage (GTDB taxonomy): Bacteria > Gemmatimonadota > Gemmatimonadetes > Palauibacterales > Palauibacteraceae > Carthagonibacter. The sequence goes on from CBDUVN010000008.1 coordinate 24,658, forward strand.
CGTTCTCTTCTGTGATCTCGAATCGACGCACGAGGAAGCTCTCGGTGTCGACCCACACACGTACGAGCCGGTATGGAGACTCCCCGCGGGGTGTCAGGGCGACGAGCCACGTCGAATGCCCGTCCACCTCCTCGAGTCCTTCGAGCACAGCTTCGTATCCCTTGGCCGCTTCATCGAAGATCCGGCCCTGCAGATCGACCATCCCCGCGCCGGTCGTGTTCGCGTCGATCGTGCTGCGAATCACCTGCCCGGGATGGGTGCTCGGATAATAGAGCCACAAGTTTTCGCCATCAGCGACGATCACGTCACCGGCAGGATCGGTGAAGTCCATTTTGAACCGACCCGTTCCCTTCTGGTACCAGGTGCCGGTTCCCGATCGCTTTCGCCCCAACAGCGCGATCTCGATCGTCTGGTCAAACTCCGCCTGCATCGAGGTGAGAGCATCATACACCTGCTCGGCTCGGGCGAGGAGGTCCCGGACCTCAGGCGCTTCGGACTGCTGGGCTCCCACCGACTGCGGCAGCACGACGGCAGACCCGAATACGACGGCCCACGCCGCCGTCCGGCAAAGTGAGGTGCGCAGGCGGGCAGTACCGCCGGCCTGGAACCGGTTGAGATCCATGCCCGACATCCCTTCACCAGGTAGCGTCTGTCCGGGTCGAACCGTTCGATCCGGGCTCGAGTGGCGATACACCGGCCCCGAGCGGGCCGTTCCGCGAACCCCGGGAATCACTCCTGCGCCAGATCCTCGCCGCGCATCAGGGAATCGAGTTGCTCGTGGGTCACCATCACTTCACGCGGCTTCGAGCCATCGGGGGGTCCAAGCACTCCGGCAGAATGAAGCTGGTCGATGATCCGGGCCGCCCGCCCGTAGCCGATCTTGAGCCGTCTCTGCAGAAGGCTGGTCGATCCGGAGGAGTTGTTGATCACGATCTCCGCGGCTTTGCGGAAGTAGGAATCCCAATCCGTCAGGATTCCCTCGCTCACGTCCACCTGGCTCTCCTCGATCTCCAGCTCCCGGACCTCCTCGAGAATGTCCGACTCGTCAGTCGGCACCTCGCTGGCATCCGGTTCCGCGAGCTGCTCCCTGTACCATCCGACCAGGGCCTCGGTCTCTGCAGTCGACAGAAAGGCCCCCTGGATGCGGTGGGGATCCGACTCGCCCGGCGGCAGGAACAACATGTCGCCATTGCCCAGCAGGCTCTCCGCTCCGTTCTGGTCGAGAATCGTACGGCTGTCCGTCTTCGACGCGACCCGGAACGCGATGCGACAGGGGAAGTTCGCCTTGATCAGGCCGGTGATCACGTTCACCGAGGGACGCTGCGTGGCCACGACGAGGTGGATTCCCACGGCCCGTGCTTTCTGTGCAATCACCGCCAGGGGCGTCTCGATTTCCGCTCCGATCGTCATTATCAGGTCCGCAAGCTCGTCGATCAGCAGCACGATGTACGGGAGCGCTCCCTCGGAGTACGGTCCCTTCCCCCACCCGTCCGGCTTCGTGATCTCGTCGCCGCGCTGAATCCGTCGGTTCAACTCCACGACGTTCCGGCAGGCATTGGCGGACAGAATCTGGTATCGCCGATTCATTTCGAATACGGTCCACCGGAGGACAGCCGCGGCGTCATGATTGTCTGTGACGACTGGATGTCTGAGGTGCGGCAGATCGTTGTACACGATGAGCTCGACCATCTTCGGGTCGACCATCAGCAGTCGCAGCTCGGCGGGAGTGTAGCGATAAATGAGACTGGTCACGATCGTGTTGATGCACACCGACTTACCGGACCCGGTCGCCCCGGCGATCAACAGGTGCGGCATGCGGGCGAGATCAGCTGAATACGGGTTGCCGGCCAGGTCCCGGCCCAACGCCAGAGGCAGTTGCGCGCGGGAGCGTCTGTACGCGGGATCCTCGAGTATTTCACGCAGGTGAACGATCTCCGGTTCCGGATTCGGGACCTCCACTCCCACGGCCCCCTTGCCGGGAATCGGAGCCACGATCCGGATCGATGGAGCCTTCAAGGCAAGCGCGAGATCGCCCGCCAGCGCGGCGATCTGTCCCACCTTCACTCCGGCGGCTGGAACGACCTCGAACTGCGTGACCACGGGTCCGGTGGTCCAGCCTCCGATCTTCCCCTCCACGCGGAAGGTGGCCAGTTTCTCGATCAGGATGGCTCCGAGGCGCTCGAGCTCTGACTTCGCGATACCGTGTCCCCGTCCCCCCGGCAACGCGAGCAGCTCGAGTGGTGGAAGCTCGGTACGGGACGGATCACCGGGATCCGACAGCTCCGGCCCGGCGGCCGTATCGGGGCCCTCGGCCTCGACCGTCTTTCCCTTGTTCCGCTTCGCGGTCTTTCGGCCGGACCCGGATTGACCTGCCGCGGGATTGTCGTCCTCCGATACGGAGTCCGATGGCTCTTCCTTCTCCACCGCGGCGCGCTCCCACGGGCTGTCCGAGGAGCCATCGCGCACGACCGACGGCACAACATCCCGGATCTTCCTCGCAGCTACGACTGCACCGCGACCGAGTGCGCCCATGCTCCGGTTTACTCCACGCGCCGCAGATCCGGCGCTTTCCGCCGGCGACCAGCCGAACGCGAGTACGGTGAGGGCCAGGAGGATCGAGGCGACGATCAGCGCCGCCCCGATGGAACCGAACACGCTGACGAGAATTCCTCCGAGCTGTGTGCCCAACCACCCGGCGCCAGTGGATTCCCGGCCCATCGCCGAACCGAGCATCCACCAGGCTGACGGAAGGAACAGCAGAGCGCCTCCGATGAACACGGACCATCGGACGGCAGCTTCCCATCGAATCACGCCGAGACGCTCCATCCCCCAGGTGAACGCCGGTACGGACACGAGGATGGAAGTGCCGCCGAACACGAATGCGAGACCGGTATACAGAAGCGAGCCCGCGGGACCGATGAGGTTCGGTTCGGCAACCCCGCCGCGCAGAATCGGTGGGAGGATCGCGAGTACGAGGAGCACCCCGAGAGCGAGCAATCCGACGCCGAGGGCCTCTGCCCGGTGTTTCTCGTTCATGGGTGTCGCCGGGCCGGGCTCAGCCGGACACCGGGCCGCTGGCGGCCTCTGAATCCTTCATGCGGGCCAGGAATCCGGTATCCACGCGGCCCGCGGCGAACTCCGGATGCTGGAGCACGCTGGACAGGAACGGTATCGTCGTGTGCACGCCTTCGATGATGAACTCCTCCAGCGCCTGGAGAGCCCTCCCGATCGCCTCCCGACGCGTAGAGCCGTGGGCGATCAGCTTGCCGAGCAGAGAGTCGTAATACGGCGGCACCCGGTACCCCGCGTAGACGTGTGTATCGATCCTGATTCCCGGGCCGCCCGGCGCGTGGAACGCGGTGATCGTCCCGGGCGACGGCCGAAAGTTGTTATCGGGGTCTTCCGCGTTGATACGCACTTCAATCGAATGCCCCCGGAGCTCCGGGGGCCCGTGAAGGCGAAGCTCCTCGCCGGCCGCCGATCGGATCTGCTCCTTCACCAGGTCCACTCCCGTCACCATCTCCGTGACAGGGTGCTCGACCTGGATCCGAGTGTTCATTTCCATGAAGTAGAACTGGCCGTCGTCGGTGAGCAGGAATTCCACCGTACCGGCATTCGAATAGTCGATCGCCTCAGCCGCCCGAACCGCTGCCTCGCCCATGGCGGCCCTGAGTTCCGGCGTGAGGGCCGGGCTGGGAGCTTCCTCGATCAATTTCTGGTGCCGTCGTTGAACCGAGCAGTCCCGCTCTCCGAGATGAACGACATTGCCGTGGCGATCTCCCATGATCTGGAACTCGACATGGCGCGGGCGGTCGACGAAGTGCTCGAGATAGACTCTCGCGTCGTTGAACGCCGCGGCCGCTTCGTTCCGCGCCATGCTGAAGGTGTTCGCGATCTCGTCCGCGGACTCCGCGACCCTCATTCCCTTTCCCCCGCCGCCGGCCGCCGCCTTTATGATCACCGGGTAGCCGATCCGCTCGGCCTCAGCCCGCGCTTCCTCGACGGATTCAAGGGCGCCTTCCGACCCGGGCACGACCGGGACACCGGCTTCCATCATCGTCCGCCGGGCTTCCGCCTTATCACCCATGCGGCGGATCTGGTCCGCCGTCGGTCCGATGAACACGAGCCCGGATCGCTCGCAAATTTCGGCGAATTCTGCGTTTTCGGCTAGAAATCCGTATCCCGGATGAATCGCGGAAGCGCCGGTAATCTCGGCCGCGGCAACGATTCTCGGAATGTTGAGATAGCTCTCGCGGCTCGGAGGAGGTCCGATGCACACGTCCTCGTCTGAGAACCGGACGTGCAGGGAGTCCCGGTCCGCCTGAGAGTACACCGCAACGGTCTTGATTCCGAGCTCGCGGCAAGCCCGGATCACGCGAAGAGCAATCTCCCCGCGGTTGGCGATGAGGATCTTATCTAGCACGGTGGCCCGTGGTTCAAGCAGGCTCGATGCGAAACAGGACCTGACCGTACTCCACCGGATCGGCGTTCTCCACGCAGATCTCGCGGATCGTTCCGCTGACCTCGCACTCGAGCTCGTTCATCAGCTTCATCGCTTCGAGGATGCACACCGTCTGTCCCTTCGAAACACGGTCTCCGACCTCGGCGTAGGGCGGCGCGTCCGGGGCCGGGGCCCGATAGAACGTGCCGACCATCGGCGATGTGACCTCCAACAGCGCGGACCCGGTCGATGTGTCTTCTGCCACCTCCGACCCGGCATCCGCCTCGCCCGATGGCACGTCGACCGCGGGTGCCGCGATCGCGGCCGCCGCCGAAGAGGGGACCAGCTGACCGGAGCCGGCGATGACCTGGACCGTGGGAGACTTTGACAACCGGATGCGAGTCCCGATGCCCTTGGAGATCTCGATCGAGTCGAGTCCGGACTCGTCCACCATTTCGATCAGCTTCTGCAACCAGACAAGATCGATCATCGGTTCACGCGTTCGAGGTATTTGTCGACCGTGCGATCCACTTTCAGCACGTCTCCCTGCTCGATGAACAGGGGGACCTGGACCACGGCACCAGTAGCGAGCTTCGCCGGTTTCGTACCGCCCTGCGCCGTGTCGCCACGCACGCCCGGATCGGTCTCGGCAACTTCCAGCTCGACGAATTGCGGAAGCTCGACCGTCAGCACTTTACCGTCACGGGTCAGCCCCTCACACTCCATGTTCTCCTGGAGGTACTTGAGCTGATCTGCGCCGATCGTGTCCCGGCCCACCGGGATGCTCTCGTACGTCTCCATGTCCATGAAGTAGTACAGCTCTCCGTCCGAATAGGAAAACTGGATCGGCCGACGGAGCAGCCGGACCTCAGTCACCTTCTCGCCGGCCCTGAATGTCCGCTCGATCACGGCTCCGCTGAGCACGTTCTTCAGCTTCGTCCGCACGAAAGCCCCACCCTTGCCGGGCTTCACGTGCTGAAAGTAGATGATCTGCAGCAGAGCTCCGTCCGCGTCGATCACCATTCCATTTCGAAAGTCCGATGTATCCGCCATTCGTTCCGCTTCAGATTTCCAGAAGTGACGTGGATGCCTTACCGAGGACCCGGCAACCGTCGGCCTCGACAATCACATCCTGCTCAATTCGAATTCCTCCCCGTCCGGGAAGATACACGCCGGGCTCGATCGTGACCACGTTTCCCGCAGCCAGCGGCTTGTCCTCCAGTCGATGCAGTCGGGGCGATTCGTGTACCTCGAGTCCCAGTCCATGCCCGGCGCTGTGGCCGAACCGGTCCGCGAGACCGAGCTCGGCCAGGTAATCCCGTGCAGCGGCATCGACCGTGCACGCCGCAACCCCCGCTGCAGTCGCGTCGATCGCGCAACCGCAGGCCTCCTCGACCGCGGCATGCAGTTCGCGTTGCCACGACTCGGCAGGCCCGACAACCAACACCCGGGTGAGGTCGGAACAGTACCCGTCTACCCTGGCGCCGAAGTCGAGCAACACGAGATCTCCGGCTCGCAGTGCCCGGTCCCCCGGCCGGGCGTGCGGCAGCGCAGACCGCGGGCCGAAGGCAACGATGGGGTCGAACGGGAGGGATCCGGAACCAGCTCTTCGCAGTCGGTACTCGAGCTCGGCTGCGATATCTGTCTCAGTCCGGCCGATACGAAGTTCCTGCATGATCTCCGTCAGAACATCTTCCGCCAGCTCTACCGCCGCCTCGATGCGACCCTGTTCCCAGGGATCCTTTACCGATCGCAACTCCTCGATCGGGGCATCCGCGGCATCCCAGACCACGGTTCCGCAACGCGTACCGAGTTCCTGGCGGTCACGCACCGTGATCGTGGCTGGCTCGAAGCCGATTCTCCTGCCCGGCGGCTCCTCCGACAGGCGCTGGGCCAGTTCATCGAACAGGCCGTCGCCGGCGATCGCCAGGGCTACCGATGGACCGATTTCCTCGCGCGCCTGCACCTCGTAACGGAAGTCCGTGAAAAGCGTTGCGACACCAGGCTCGACGAGGAGAAGAGCACTCGAGCCCGTAAACCCCGTCAGATATCGGATGTTCGGAAGGTGCGACACGAGAAGGCCATCGAGCCTCTCGTCGTGCAAGCGATCACGGGTCCTGCGGAGCCGTGCCCCACTGCGATCGGCGTCGGGCACTTCGCTCACCCGGTCTTCCGCAGGCCGTCGAGCAGGCCGTCGAGACCGAACAGATAGCTCCGCGCTCCAAAGCCGGAAACAACGCCCAGCGCTACGTCCGACAGCAGCGATCGGTGCCGGAACGGCTCCCGGGCGAAGATGTTGGTCAGGTGAACCTCCACGAACGGTTTCCGGCTCGCGACGAGTGCGTCGCGCAAAGTGACGCTCGAGTGGGTCAATCCGGCAGCGTTCACCAACCAGCCATCCACTCGATTCGCCTGCTCCTGGACCCGATCGACGAGTTCCCCTTCGTGATTCGACTGGAAGCTCTCGATCTGCACGCCGAGCTCGGCTGCCCGGGTCCGCAGCCGCTCGTCGATCGCGGAGAGCGTCTCGGTTCCGTACAAATCAGGCTCCCGCGTACCGAGAAGATTGAGATTCGGGCCGTGCAGCACGCAGATTCGCATACGTTCAGCTCCGCAGTCCACGAAGCCACTCCTCCAGCACGGATGGTCCATCAGGCGGCTCCTCCACCGACCCGGACTCCGCGGAGCGCTCTCCTGCCCGACCCGGACCATCGGTCGGGGCGGCTGGTGGCACGGACGGTGGTTCGGGCAAGCGATGTACGAGCGCCTCTCCCGCGCGCAGCAACTCTGAAAGTGCATCGGCCGCGGGAATGGTCTCCGTCCCGGTCGACTCGGCCGCGGACTCCGTGTCGACGACTCCTTCCACCTCCGGGGACTCGGTTGAATCGTCGAGCGCCTCCGCCACCTCGACCTCGGGCGGGACGTCCGGAGCACGTGAAGCACCCCGGGCCGCTCGCATTCCGAGTACGGCGTCGAGTCCGTCACGCAGCCCTTCGTCCTCCGGACGGTCCCTCAGCAGTTCGCGGTAGATTGCCTCCGCCTCGTCGATCAGCCCCTGTCGCGCATAAAGTTCAGCCATCGTTCGCGTCAACAGATCCGCATCGTCATCCGATCCAGCATCGTCGATCGCCTGGCCGCCTGGTTGCATGGCGTCCTGGCCAGCCGGCGGCTCGAACCACCACGCATCCCGGGCCGCCGGCTCCACCGCTGACGACCGGCTGGCCGCAGCGTCATCGATCTCCACGTCCTCGAACGGGTCCGGACCCGCCGCGGGCTCGTGCTCCGGGACGATCGCCGGGCCCGACCACAGTTCGGACGCGAGATCTGATTCGGCGAGCGGATTCTCGCCCGATCCCGATATCGCCGCCGAAGCGGACTCCTCGGTCCACCAGGTTTCCACCTCCGCAGCGGATTCCTGCATTCCCTCGCGATCCAGCCCCGGCTCAGCGGGATTCTCTTCTTCGACCCGTTGTCGGAGCAGCTCGACCCGTTCACCGGGCTCTGGATTCTGAGGATCTGCCAGCGCGAGACGCTCCAGCCACGAAATCTCGGCCGTTGCATCGTCCGACTCACGGGCGATCTCTGCCAGTTCCTGGATCGCCACCAGATTCTGCGCATCGATCTCGATCACGCGCTCGAACGCGGACCGTGCGTCTTCCACCCGACCGAGATCCCGGTATGTACGTGCTCGAACGATGTGGGCGCTCAGATAGTCCGTGTGTCGACGGATTCCCTCTTCGAGCACCTCGAGCGCTCGATGCGGATCTCCAGCCTTGCGGTGGGCATCGGCCAGGCGGGCGAACACCAGGCTCTCGGGCTGTTGCCTGAACTGTTCCTCGAACCGGCGAATCTCGTCCTCGAAGGACTCGTCGAGTAGCATCCTGTTCTCCCGGATCTGCGGTATGGAGCGAACGCGGCGCTGTCACGCTGCCTGACCGAAGTTAGGCCTCACGATTCCAGAGTGTCAAACGGTCATCAGCCCTCTGTGTTGGTTGCCCGCGCGCCACCTCGCGGGTAGGTTTGGGCGCTTGTTTTCGGTCAGGCCCAGGGGTCGGACCTGCTCGGGCCTCGCCCGGCTGCAAACCATGACGCTGGAGAGTTGTGCCGCATGTTCATGCGCTCGATTCGGACAAATACGAAGTGGGTCATGATGGTGATGGCCGTAGCGTTCGCCGCCTGGCTCGTCCTTGACTGGGTGCGCCAGAAGGACCAGGCGGCGACCCTCGGCGTGAACCCGGTCGTCGTCGTTGTCAACGGGCAGGAAGTCCGGAATACTCGGTGGAACGAAGCTTTCAGTGTCGCTCTCGACCGTGCCCGCGCGCTGTCCGGTCGGTCACTGAATGACGAAGAGGTCCGGCAGATCGAGAGCGAAGCGTGGGAAGGAATGCTCCAGGACATCCTGGTCGAGCAGGAAATCGAACGACTCGGAATCGAGGTCACGGAGACTGAGATCCGGCAGGCGTTTCGGACGAATCCACCTCCATACCTGGTGCGACACCCTGCCTTCCAGACCAACGGCATCTTCGATTATTCGAAGTATCAGGATTTCTTCAGAGATCCGTCGGTCGACGAGCAGCTGCTGCTCCAGATCGAGATGTATTACCGGCAGACACTCCCGCGGGCACGGCTCGCCCAGCAGATCTCCGGCGGAACGGCGATGAGTGACGGAGAGGTGTGGCAGGCCTACCGCGATCAGAATGAGTCGGCCACGGTGAGCTATATCTCGGTCAGCCCGGAAGCCATCACTGTAGATTCCGAGTTCGAGGTCCCGGAGGCCGAGGCGCGCCGGTACTATCGACAGAACGAGGATCAGTTCGTGCGGCCGGCGACGGCCATCGTCCGCCTCTCGAGCTTCTCCACAACGCCAACGGCCGGCGATACCGCAGCCACGGCTGCTCTGGCGGATTCCGTACGGGCCGCGATCGAAGCCGGAGAACTGACCTTCGATGATGCCGCGGCGGAGTTCTCATCCGATTCCCTGACGGCTACTCGTGGCGGACTGCTGGGTCGCTTTGCCTCCGATCAGCTCGTTGAGGCGATTGCCGAGTCCGTGTCGGATCTCGCCGTGGGTGACATCTCGACTCCGCTGCAGACGCCCGCGGGCTATCGGATCTTCACCGTCACCGACCGGGTGCCGGACACACTCGCTGTTGCGCACATCCTGTTCCCGATCGTCCTGTCCGAAGCGGGTGAGGACGAAATCTTCCGGACCATGGACGAATTTGAGGGGATCGCGCTGAATCGGGGTCTCATGGTGGCCGGCGAGGAACTCGGTGTACCAGTTCGCTCGGACGTTACGCTGACGGATGGATTTGACTTCGTGCCAGGCGCCGGATCGCTGGGTGTCGGTGTTGACTGGGCTGTTGATCTACTGACACCGCTCGACGAAGTCAGCGAGTACTTCGAGAACGGTTCCGGATTCCACATACTGGAAGTCGTTTCACGGACCGAGGAGGGGACGTTTTCGTTCGCGGAAGTGCGGCCGCAGATCGAGGAGACGCTCCGCGCTGAGATGCGAACCCGGAGAGCCCTCGAGATTGCCGCCGGGAAAATGGACGAAGTCAGTGCCGCCCCGTCTCTCGAGGCAGCCGCCGAGTCACTCGGATGGGCGTACGGACAGGCAGGACCATTCCTCCGCGGTCAGTTCGTCCAGGGCCTCGGTCGAGGTACGGAAGCCGTCGGCGCAGCTTTCGGTGCGTTGCCGGGCACGATCCAGGGCCCGTACGACGCGGGCGACGCAATCGTCATTCTGCGAGTCGATGAACGCACGGAGCCGGACAGCGAGCTGTTCCAGGTGATGCGGGGCCAGTTGCGCGCACAGATGGAATCACAGCTGTCGCAGACGAGCGTGGACCGTTGGGTCCGGGCGCTCCGGGAGAACGCGGAGATCGTCGATCTGCGCGACAGGCTTCGCGCGCCGGATCAGGTCTGAAGAGAAACGTCTGATGATCGGGGGTCCGGGAATCACGATTCCGGGCCCCTCGCACATCTTCAGGTGGAGTTCTGCTCCTGCTTCTCGCGCTCGGTGTTCGTCTTCGTCTCGATATTCGGATCCGCCGCCTTGCTGATCTCCCGGAACTCGCCTTCGACCTCCTTCAGAGATCCCTTGAACTCCCGGATCCCCTTGCCCAGCGAGCCTCCTATCTCTGGCAGGCGCTTCGCTCCGAACAGGAGGAGGACGATGAACAGGAGGATAAGTACTTCCCACATCCCGAGATTGCCGAACATGTGCGCACCTTCCGAAAGACGAGAGCGATCAGAGCAACGATCGCGAGAACCACGCCAGAAGTAGTATCCCTACTACGCTGAGAATGTTCAGTCTCAACACGAGCGGTCCGAGCGTCACTGCGATGACCAGCAGGTCCACTGTCAGCGGACCGAGCGATGCGGCGACGGTCGTGATGAAGAACTCACGGGCCGCACTCGCCGGCAACGTAATCGCCGCGAGCTCGGTGAGCAGAGAGCCGAGCAGCATGCCCCCGGCCACGATCAGACCAACCCTTTTTGCCGACGGTCGTCGGCTGCCGCCGAAGTCCATGCTCACTTCTGACGCTCCAGGACAAATTCCACGGTTAACCGCAGGATCTCGACTGCCGGGTCGTCCGGCAACGGTTCCAGGTACCGGCTGGCCGATTCGGCGTACGAACGCGCTGTCTCACGGGCCTCCTCGAGTCCGCCAGCCGCCCGAACGAGTCCGATAACTTCGTTTACATGATCGTCGGCAGGGGCAGGATCCGCGAACAGCTCATCGACGGTCCGTCGATCCTCGGCACTCAGTCGCGACAGCACCGCAATGAGCGGCAGCGTGACCTTGTGTTCCTTGAGGTCGAGTCCGTGGGGCTTGCCCGTGACCTCGGAGGAGACCGTGTAGTCAAGGAGGTCATCGACCATCTGAAACGCCATTCCCAGGTCGTGACCGTATCCCCGGAGCGCCCCCCGATACTCGGAACTACCAACGAGTGCTCCGAGCTCGCACGCCGCTGACATCAGCGACGCGGTCTTGCAATCGCACAGGCTGAAGTAGTCTTCGACCGTGGCACCGAGCGCATCATGTGCGGCCAGCTGGCGCATCTCCCCGATTGACATTCGGTTCGAAGCGTTCGCGAGAAGCGAGATCGCTTCGATGTCGTTCATGCGTGTCACTTCGACCAGGGCCCGTGAGTACAGGTAGTCACCCATGATAACCGCGACCTGGTGACTCCAGCGGGAATTGACCGTCGGCATGCCCCTGCGCTTCGGAGAATGGTCCACCGCGTCGTCGTGGACCAGCGTCGCGACGTGCATCAACTCGACGATCGCGGCGAGTCTGACCGCCTCGGGACCGGGATGTCCCCCGACCTCGTTGCACAGGAGAAGAAGGGTTGGACGAAGGTATTTCCCCCTGCGGGCGAACAGATACTCGCTGATCTCGTTGATCGCGCCGAAGTCGGCCGTGATCATGCCGTGCAACTCCGCATCCATGACCGCGAGTCGGTCACGGACGGGATCCTGCAATGCGGCAAGCGTCGGAAGTGCGGCTTCGAGCATACTCTCCCTGTGGGGCTCAGGTACGCGACACATGGTCGCCGTCCTGGAGAACGACCGGATTATACCGTCACTGGGAGAGGGCGGACAACCGGCTGGCGGCATCCCGGAACGAGGCGTCTGCATCTACGACCCTGCGGAGCCGCAGGACGGCCCCGGCCTGATCCCCACGCTCCTGCAGGAGCAGCGCGAGTCGGTACAGGACACCCAATGACGGAGACTCCTGGTTCCCGGGGTGGGCCTCGGCCGTCGTCAGGATCTCGAGCGCCTCCTCGAACCGCTCCGCTCGCTCGAGACACTCCGCCATTACCTCCCAGACTCGAATCGGATCCTGGAGCCCGGAGACTGCTTTCTCCAGCTCGGCGAGCGCTTCGTCCCACATTCCCATCTGTTTGAACGCGATCCCCAGTTCGAAATGTGCTTCTGCGTCATCCTGGAACGCGTCTCCGTCCGGTCCCGGATCCAGCAGGTCATCGAGCAGCGCATCAAACTCCGCGCGGCCTTCTGCCACCCTCGAGGAGCGCTGACCCGGACCAGACCCACCAGGCCCCGGGTCTTCGGCGGAGCTCGGAGCGGGGCCGTGGTCGACCGCGACGGCCCCCGGGGAACCCGGAATGACGGAGAGTTGCGCGAGGGCCTCGCGCGCCTCCACATGTTCCGGATCGATGTCGAGGATCCGGGCATACACGGTACGGGCGTTACCCGGCGCGTTCTTTTGGCGGAGACAGGCGGCGAGACCGATGTACGACGAGAGAAGAAGATCCCGATCGTTCAGCGTCAACGCGAATTCCGCCCGCTGATGATGAAGCACGACGTCGTCCGGCCGGAGTTTCAGCAGGCGGTCAACAACCGCGGTGGCCTCGCGAATTTCGCGGGCGTCCTCGAACATCTCCAGTGCCTGGTACAGTTGAGCGACGGCTTCCTCTTCACGTCCCTCGGCGACCATTCGCTCTGCCGCTTCTCGAGCCCGGAGCGGGTTGGATCGCCCATCCGCCTCCGGCGTGACGACCCTGATCGAACTGTCTTCGAGTTGATCGAGAAGCTGATCGATTGTTTCCTCCGACGAGGAATCCACGACATCGGGCTCATCGGAGGCCTGCTGGACGGATGGCTCGAGCGCGTCCGGTTGAGGTGCAGATGTCACGACCCAACCGAGCAGTTCACCCAGACGGACGGCTCCCGGGTGGTCCTCACCCCACCGCCCGACCAGTTCGTGCAGGACAGGCTCCGCGAGGCCCGCCTGGCCCAGCTCCCGCACTCGCTCCACGACGGATATGGCGAGTTCCCACGCTGTTTCCGGGTCATGCGAAATGTCGAGCAGCAACGAGACTGCTCGCGAAGTGACGTGTTTCGGTCCGGCCACCGCCTCGAGAAGCTCGCGGACCGCCTCCTCGCGCAGGCCCATGGCGGAGTATGCGGCTCCCAGGTCCAGATGAGACCTGTGGTCCACCCTGCCAGAATCCTGCGCCCGTCGGATCTGGTACTGCGCCAGCCGGGCCCGAAACAACAGTCCCTGGAGATCAGGGTTGAGGGACTCAGCGTCCTGCACTTCAGCAGGAACCTCCTCCGATTCGAACGTCGAAGATGCCGGCTGTGGTGACTCCGGCTCATCTTCCGGGAAGGCATTCGATTCCTGCACAACGGGCTCGGTCCGGTCGTCGGACTTCGTACCGGTCACAAGCTCGGCCGGCTCGAGAATTTCCGCGATTCTCTCGTGCGCCGGGTGCAGTCGTCCCCGCGCCGCGATTCCGCGACGCAATTCGTCCACCGCGGCCGAGTTGAGTCCCATCGCCTGATACGCGATACCGAGGTCGTAGTGCAGCTCCGGTCCCTCCCGATCGAGCTCGGGAAGTACGCGGGCTCGGAACCGCCGCAGCGCCTCTGCCACGGGGCCCTCCGGCACGTCGGAGTCGACCGCTTCGTCATCGGGAACCGCAGGTCGTCCCACCTCGAGTGAGGGACCGTCGGGATCCAGCTCGAGAAGGCCAGCTCTTACCCGTTCTCCCAACCGCACTGCGGCCGCCGGCTCTGCCTCAATGTGTAGTTCGTCTGCCTGCTCGAGCTTGTCCGATCCGGCCGGTGGGGACTCCGGAGTTGTCACCTCTGCCAGGCTCTCATCTGGCTCGGAGATGCCGAGCTGCTGGATGCGCCGCTCGAGTTCCTCGGTATCCAGTCCTGTTCGACGGCTGGCGTCCGATGCGAGGCGGAGCTGGGCCCGGGCCTGGTCCGGGTGGCCACGTTCGGCCAGCAGGTCTGCCACCTGGACGCGAATCGTATCGTCCCCTGTGAGGTTCACGAACTCCTGAACGGCTTCGACCGCCTCGTCGAGACTGCTGGCTTTTTCCATTCGGTCGACGTACTGGAGCGTCGAGCTCCTCGCTTCGACTAGCAGACCGGTGGCGGCGTGCAGAAGACCGAGGCGTCGGAACACGTCCGTTCTCTCGGGAGCGACCCTGAGGATCTTGTTGCACAGAGCGACGGCGCTCGTGGGAAGGTCGTTCTCTGCATACCGATCAGCCGCCTGCTCGTAGCACTCGACGGCATGGGGTACCTCGCCGAGCCGGATGTGGAGGTCTCCGATCCGATTGAACAACCCGAGCTCGGCCGAGCCGTGCTGCTGCTCGTCGAACCGCATGGCCTCGCGATAGAGTGCTATCGCCTTTCGCCAGTCGGAACGCTGCTCCGCTTTCCGAGCCTCGTGCTTGAGCCGCTGGAACGTCGTCATCGACCTCTCATTCGCCGTGCCCTCTTAATCCGGAATCCTGCAGGTCACAATTTGCTCGGGCGGTCTGCCAGCACACCGTCGGTCGAACAGGAGACACCACCGGTTCGATCGTCAGCCCGCGGATCCGCATCGTCTCTGGAAGCCGCGGAATTCCGCGGAGTTCCGGTATCCGGCGAGCGCTCTCTCAAACCACCGGCGTGCACCGCGCCGAGCATGTAGAATGTGATATTCAAGAAACCGGCCACCGGAAGCGGTTTTGATTCTCGGCGGGAAAAGATCGATGAGCGGGTTTTCAGTTCGTGCGCTGGTTATAGTCGCCGTGGAGTTCTGGAGCATCGGTAAGCCGGACGCCGACCTGGAACAACGTGTTTCCGTTGGGACCGCGGGAAAACTGAAACGACGCGCGCCAGCGATGCAGGTCCCGGTCGAGGGTGATGTACTGGGTCCCGAATGCGCCCTGCGTGAAGTTGTACTGCGTGGTCCAGCGCACCGACCACCCGGGAGTGGGCTGAAACGTGAGGGTTCCATCAATCGTCTGGCTCTCCCGCCCAGCCGTTTCCGTCGGCCGGGTCCGGACGAGCGAATAGCGCAGGGAGACGGTCCAGCTTCCGCCTCCGCGTGCATTCGCGAACGGATCATTCCGATAGGATCCCTGGAACTCCCGCTGGCGATATTGGGAGTCCACGTTCTGCGGGGACTCCGCGTCAGTCCTGGCTCGGTCGCGATCCGTGCCCGTCGAGGGTCCGAGGCCGAAGATATCGCCAAGCCCCGTCCCGGATCGAAGGGAGAAGCTCATGGCGAGCGATTCCATGAATGGCTTGAATCGGCGATCCGAACCGACGCCTTCGAACAGGTCGTGCCTGATGTTCAACTGAAACCCGCGCATCAGATCCGAACTGAACGCATTGCTCAATTTTTCGGTGACGAGACTCGAGCCGCCGTCCTGCCTGGCAAAATCGAACGCCAGCGCATCGGTACGGATGCCGAGCAGTTTCACGGTTCGGATCTGTGGCCGGCGTGTCGGAGCACCAGGTCTCCCGAAAACGTCCGCCGGACCACTGACACCCCCGACGGGTCCGGTACCGAGAGCCACGGAGTCGTCGGGCAGGACCTCGAGGCCCTCCACCACCGCACCGATCGAGTCGACCACGACCAGCGAATCAGGCCAGCCTCCCCCGACGGAGTCGGCTGGCAATCGCGGGCTCGACTTCGAGCGGACCTTGGCCTCGAACGTCTGATTGAACCCGATGCTGAGGGTGTTCCGTGCTTCCGAAGCGGCTCCCAGCCCCGGGATCGCGCTCAGAGC
Source organism: uncultured bacterium (assembly GCA_965370685.1). Lineage (GTDB taxonomy): Bacteria > Gemmatimonadota > Gemmatimonadetes > Palauibacterales > Palauibacteraceae > Carthagonibacter. Next base: position 40,654 of record CBDUVN010000008.1, read on the forward strand.
CGAATCCACGCTTACGGCGGGAGAATAGGCCCAAGAGGCCTGGGGCGAAAATTTATGCCGGATGCGCTCGAACGAACCGAATCCGGGATAGAACCCGAATACATCGCTCGACACGGAGGCACCGAAGCTCGCGCGCAGGGGCGCAGACACGAATCCCATGCCGAGCGTATCGAGATTGATCGACGTCCCGGAGACCTGTGCCGTGGGACGGAAGGTCGTGGATCCGATGAGGTTCACCTGGTAATTCAGGCCCGCGCTCCAGCGCATCGTCTGCTCGAGTAGCGGCTCCAGCTCGACACCGAGGGAATCGGCCGGCGTCAGGCCGGTTCGGCCGTAGTCGGCACTGGCCCGGAGGGTCAGCTTCCGCAGCGTCAGGCTTCCGCTCGTTGACGCAGTAGTCGCATCGACGTCGGTGCCCAGGTCCAGCTCCAGGAGCCGCCGGTTCGCGCTCGCAGATCCGCTGAGCACGAGGTTGTTGAACAACCCCTGCCCGGAAACGGGTGCCCGGAACAACGTGAGTGGCGAGAACGAAACGTTCAGCGACGGAAGCGTCGTCTCGACTCGATCGTCGTTCAGGTACTGACGACGGCGGGCACTCACGGAGAGGTTCGCAAACCTGAATCGGTGATTCAGCCCGATGTCGGAGTCGATCGTCTGCGTCTGTTCGTCCGGCCGGAAGCTCTGATCCTGATAGATCTGCTTGTCCTGGATGTACTGGATCGAGGCGCGCAACTGCGTGTTCAGACCGATGCTCTGATCGTGATCGAGGTCGAAACGGAGGTTCTTACCACTCTCACTGAAACTCTGGCTGTACAGCAGGCCTCCGCGGATGAACTTCTTCAGCCACCGGTAGTTGAAGCGTCCGTTGACCCGGGTGTAGTCGCCGCTGTACCAGTCGACGCTGGCCTGGGCGTCCATGTAGTCGTTGATCGCCCAGTAGTAGCCGAAGTCCGTGACGTTCCTACCCGCGCCGGAGGAAGTCTGCACGATGTCGTTGAACCCGAACCGTGGCGGAAGAATACCACTTCGGCGCCCCTGTTTGATCTCCGACGCGAAGAACGGAAGCCAGAACACGGGCACGTTGCTGACGTAGAGAACGACCGGCCATGCGACGATCACGTCGTTGTTTACGAGCTTGATCTTCCGCGCATGGAAGGAGTAGTGCGGCTCTTCGATATCACAGGACGTGAATTGGCTGCGGACCGCGAACAGCGTGTCCTGCGACTTCGGAATCACGTTTCCGATCACGCGCCAGTTCGCACCCCGTTGGGCGAACTGCGTCTCGGCCCGATATATGGTCCCCGTCATCGACGCCAGATCGAAGTACAGTACCGAATCGCTCGTCACCTCCGTACCGTCGAGCCCGGTCAGTCGGATGTTGCGCCGTGCTTCCATGAACTGTACGGATCCGCGGTACAGGATGGAATCCGCGACGAGCACATCCCTGGCGCGGTTTAACTGGGCATCTCCGGTCAGCGAGAGCCTCTGAGTCTCGACTTCAATCTGCGCATCTCTGCCGCGGTATTCGAGCGCGTGAAAGCCCGGCAACTCCATGAGGGCCTTGAACAGTGAGTCCCGGCTCGGAAAGCCGGCAGTGCCGCCCAGCTCTTGCCGTCGAGCTTCGACGTCAATCCTGGGGATCGTGTCGGCAGGGTTGATCCTGAGGCTGTCATCGTAGAACTCATCGTCGTCCCGAAATGCTTCCTGCCGGGGGGATATCGGGCGGCGCCCGGGGGGCGTCTCCTGGGCGGCTGCCGGACTGGCGATGAACAGGGCGACCGCCCCGACCAGGAGGGGCAGAACCGGCCTCATGCTCCGGCCGGCTCTTCGTCCACCTCGGGTTCGTCGGACCCGTCTCTCTTTACCACGAGCCGCACGAGCCAGATCGACACCTCGTACAGGAGAATCATCGGCGTGAACAACATGAACATCGTCCCCACATCGGCCGGCGTGAGCACCGCCGCCGAGACCGCCAGGATCACGATCGCGTGGCGACGGTGCTTCCGCAGGCCCTCCGGGGTGACGATGCCCAGCAGCCCCAGGAGGACCAGGACAACGGGCATTTCAAAGATTATGCCGAATGCGAGGATCAGCCGCGTGGCGAACTTCAGGTATTCGTCGATCGTGATGATCGGCTCGAGGCTCTCGGCCTGGAACCCGAGGAGGAACTTGAGCCCCAGCGGAAGGACGAAGAAGTACGCCATCGCGATTCCCGCGAGAAAAAGCACGAATCCGACTCCGATCGCCGGAATCACCAGACGTTTCTCGTGCTCGTACAGCGCCGGGGAGAAGAATGACCACGCCTGGAAGGCAATGACAGGCAACGCCATGATGAAGCCGACGACGAAGGCGAGCTTGAACGTAACCACGACGGGGGTCGTCGGGCTGGTGAACAACAGGTTCTGGCCCGGCATCACCTTCTGGAACGGACGCTCCAGAATCCCGATCACGTCGAGCTCCGTAACGACGAAGAACCCGAGCACCGCACAGATCGCCAGCGCCACCAGCGCCCAGATGATCCGGCGGCGCAGCTCCTCGAGATGGTCCAGGAACGGCATTTCCGCCGCTTCGTGTGTCACGTCGGTGCTTCCTCCCCCTGCTCCTCCCCCGGACCCTTGAACATTTCCTGCTGTCCTCGCGCTTCGTAACGGGCCCGATTCACGAGCTCGCGTACTTCTTCCATGAACTCCGTCGTGTCCTGGAAGTTTCGATACACCGAAGCGAAGCGAACGTAGGCAACCTGATCGAGAGCCCGGAGGCGAGCCATCACCAGCTCTCCGATCTGCTGGCTGCTCACTTCCCGCTCATCGAGTGCCTCAAGCTCCTCCTCGACCTGGTCCACCATCTCCTCGATCCTCGCCAGCGATACCGGGCGTTTCGCACAGGCGATTCCGATGCTGCGGAGAAGCTTGGCACGGTCGAACGGCTCGATCGACCCGGCTGCCTTCCGAATCGTCAGTGGTTCCTGCTCGATATGCTCGTAGGTAGTGTAGCGGAAGCTACAGCCGAGACACTCACGACGCCGACGGATGGACCGTCCGGCCCGACTGGTGCGGGAGTCTACGACGCGGTCCTCGACGTGATCACATCTTGGGCAGCGCACGCGTTCTCCTCCGGGCCCGATCCGGCCCTTTACGGTCCCGGGGGCGCCGGCGCCCGGCCTGTCGGATCAGCTGCTCAGCCGATCGAGTTCCCGCTGAGCCAGCTCGAACTCGTCGCTGTCCGGGTACCCCTGGACCACCCGGTTGAAGAACGTGCGTGCGTCGTCGACATTCCCGCGGCGGAGCTCGAGGAGCCCGCTCTTGTAGAGTGCCGTGGGCGCACGGCGCGAATTCGGATACAACTCGAGCACCCGGGCGTATTCGTCGAGTGCCGTCGCCGCATCACCTTCCTCCGCGAACGTTTCCGCTCGGAAGTACTGGGCATCCGGCGCGAGCTCGTGATTCGGATACCGGGTGAGGAACTCATCCAGCGCGGCTCGTGCCGTTCCGTACGACCCGCGACGGAACTGCCGAAGGGCCGCCTCGTAGAGCTCCTGCGGATCACCGGGTGCGATCTCAGCCGCAGGTTCGTCGGTCACCTGTCCTGCCTGACCGCCGCTCCTGTTGACAGCCGGAGACGAGTCCGCCGGCACCATCGACCTCAGGGCCAGCTCTCTCTGAGTCTGCCCCGTGAGCTCGATGAGCTGCGCGAGATTCGTATTCAGATCCTGGATCTGCCTCTGCAGATCGACTCGGCCGGTAATGTCGCGGCGCTGCTGGACATTCAGGCTGTCCAGCAGCACCGCGCGCAACTCCTGTATCTCCGTGATCAGCGCTTCCCGCTGAGATCTCTCCGACTCGAACTGGCCGACGAACGTCGCCTGCAGGTCAGCGATGTCGCTCTTGGTAGCACAGCCGCCAGCCGACACGGCCATGGCACACAGAGCAATCGCGGAGCGGATCCTCACTTCAGCATCGCGTCCGCGTTCGGGAGCACGAACTCATCACGGCGATTTTCCGCCCACGCACTCTCGTTCGCCCCCTGAGCGATCGGTCGCTCCTCACCATAGCTGATGGTGCGGAACATGCTGGCCGACAGGCCGAGGTTCACGAGATAGGTCTTCGCGGACTCCGCCCGGCGCTGGCCCAGGGCCTGGTTGTACTCGAGCGAACCCCGCTCATCGGCATGACCCTCGATCGTCACTGCCACACTCGGGAAGTTGCGAAGGATTTCCGCCTTGGCCTGCAGAATGGCGGCTGCATCATCCGTGATCCGCGCTCTGTCGAACTCGAAGTGGATTTGATCCCGAACGACAACGATTGCGCCTACCGCCTCGGCCAGCAGCACGGCTCCGTCGGCGCACTCGGTTCCGGGATAGTCACGGACTGCCTGCTCGAGAAGCCTGCGCGCACGGTCATAGTCACCGTTCGCGATCGCCGTGCGGGCATCGGCGCACAACTGCGCCGCCGCGGCCTCATACCGGGCGAGCTCGGCGGCAGCGAGGCTGTCGGCGTTCGGTGTGGCCGTCACTGTCTCGCTGACGACAGGCGGAGGCGGCGGTGGGGCCTTCCCACTGCAGGCGGACAGGCCGATTGCCGAAACGGCGATCAGCGCTGCAAAACCGACCTTGAGACGCATTTCCGTGCTCCTTGAAACAAATGAATGACGAGGACGCGACAGGAGGACGAACTTCGACGCCCCGCCCGTGGTTGAAACGACGCGCACCCGCGATATCATACGCCTGCCACGTGAGCTTGCCAAGCGGTTGAAACCGCTGTATCGCGCATTCAGAGCGACGTGGACCAGGATGATAATTGATCGACCCGGCCGGACGTGAGATTGCGCACTCGCCCCGTGACCGTATCGAGAATCAGCATCTTCGATCCGTTGCGTCCAGTCGAGGAGAATACAAGGTGTCTTCCGTCCGGCGCCCAACTCGGATCTTCGTTGCTTCCGCGGGACGTGAGTATCCGTCGGTCGGCCCCGTCTGGAGCAGCCGTTACGATCTGGAACGAGCTCTCGATCCAGGCCTGGTACGCGATCCGATCTCCCCTGGGCGACCAGTCCGGCGAGGTGGCGTACCCTCGTTCGCCGTACACGTAGCGGCTGAGGATACGGGGTTCGCCTCTGCCCTCCCGCGGAATAACGTAGATGTGCGGCAATCCGAGCGGTGACGAGGTCATCACGAGCTGACGGCCGTCGGGGGAGTAGCCGCCGTTCAGGGTCTCTCCGACAGATGTATACGTCACGCGTCGGCCGCAGCACAGCGGCTGCCGCTGGAGCTCGAACAGCTCCGTGTGATCTCCCTCGCTCCGCCCGTACAGGATATGACGCCCATCGGGGGAGTAGACGGGTGTCACGTTGAGACCCTCTTCGGCCGATACAGTTTGTATCGCCCCCGAACCCAGGTTCTTTTCGTATGCCACCGGGCCGCCGTTCACGTAGGAAACGTACAGCAGGTGCGAACCGTCCGGAGACAGGTCCGGAGAGTAGACGATCGAGTTGTCGTCCGTCAGGCGGCGGAGGTTCTCCCCATCCGAGTCTATGATCCAGATATCCGACACACCGTCGTCGGTCTTGCGCCGAAACACGATCCGCGTCGCCGCCATGCCGGTTTCCCCGGTCGCCCACCGGACGACCTCATCCGAGACCCGGTGCACGGCCATGCGAAAACCCGAGGACCCCGCCGCGGGAAGGCTGAACGCCTTTACCTCTTTCAACTCTCCAAACACGACGTCATGCAGGCTGACTCGCAGGACCGGGGCCGAGGTGCTGCCGGAAACCTGGCTCGATGCGAGCCACACGGCCCCGAGCTGGTTCCACAGCCCGTAGTTCACGGCGCTGCCGGACTGGAAATCTCCCGGCACCTCGATCATCTCGAAGCGATCGCTGAACTCGAGGTCCTGGCTGAGAATCGCCTCGGCCACCCGGGCCACCTCGCCGAGGCCTTCGGTGCTCTCGACCGGCGTCAAGACCAGGCCCGGCAGGTAGCCCGGTGTGTAGGTGATGCCGATCCGCACGTCTCCCGGCTCCTGCGCTATCACGCTGGCCGAAAGCGTCAGCAGCAGCGCGACGGCCACGCCCCCGCCGATTCGTGCCCTTTCCGCCAACGATCCGTTCTTCGGGCACGACTTGTCCCGGCCGGCGGACAGGCCTCGCAGCAGCAATCTGATCATATTCGCTTTCATCTCGTGGTCGGGTCGAAGAAAAAGGAAATCCGAAGACGGTCGCGCGGCCAGGCTGCCGGCAGCGGACCGAACACCTTTGCCCTGCCGGCGGCCTCGATCGCGCCTCGCGCCTCGAGATC
>CBDUVN010000009.1:0-44982 GCA_965370685.1 uncultured bacterium
CGCCTTGCAGCGCTTCGTCGATGGAAGCTGGAGATGCCAGGTCGATTGGCGTGGTCTCGACGGTCGCCACCGGCAGGCCGCGCAGCCATCGGGTATCGCTCGTGGTCCGGATCGCACACCGGACCCGGAAGCCGCTGCGGCTCAGGGCTTCGGCAATGTGACTGCCGACAAACCCCGTGGCTCCGGTCAGGAATACGAGAGAGGACACGTTCCGGTCAGATCGGGCGGTCGTACAGCAGGTAGCGCTTGGAGATCACGGATCCGATGCGCTCGAGTGGCTTCCGCATGGCGGTGTTGTCCTCGAGGATCCACGAGAATTCTCCTCCGATCGTCCCGGCGGCGGAGCCGTGCCGGTACAGAGCCATGATCAGGAGGTTGTCGATGCCCTGGCCGCGGGCCTCGGGCACCAGCCCCAGGGTCATGACACGGCAGTAATCCATCTTCGGCAGGTATTTCAGAATCTTCAGCAGGCCAAACGGGAAAAGACGCCCCTTCGCGTGAATCAGCGCCTGGTTCGCGTCCATCAGGAACAGGGTGAAACCGATCGTCTCGCCGTCGTCCCGCTCCGCGAAGATCACCTGCGTGGGATTGCGCTTTACGAGCGGTTTCAGCTCGTGCGCCATGAAGTCGATCTCCGCGTCCGTCATCGGGACGAAGCCCCAGTTGTCCTCCCAGGCCTTGTTGTACAGGACCCGGAGCCGTTCGAGCTCGCCCTCGAAGTCGCTCATGTCGATGGTTCGGGTCCGAACTCCAAGCCGTTTCTCGAGTTTCGGCTCTATCCTCACCAGTTTATCGGGCACTTCGCTGGTCGGCAGGTGGTAGCCGATCAGACTCTTTGCTTCCTCGAATCCCGCTCCGGTGATCAGTTCGCCGTAATACTCCGGGTTGTACGGCATCATCACGGTCGGAGGTCTGTCGAAGCCCATTACCAGCAGTCCAGCCATCTCGTTCAGCGAAAACGAAGTAGGCCCCCGCATCGTTTCCAGCCCCCGTTCCCGCAACCATTCCGCGGTCCGGTCGAACAGGGCCGCCGCCACCTCCGGGTCGTTCACACACTCGAAGTAGCCGAAGAATCCGACCGGCTCGTCGTGGTAGGCCACGTGATTCCGGTTGTTGATCGCGGCGATGCGACCTGCTGGACGCCCGTCCCGGTAGGCAACAAACGGTTGCACTTCGGAGTGCTCGTGAAACGGGTGCTTCTTCTTGTTGAACGCCGTCTTGACATCACGAAGCAGCGGCGCGACCCAGTTCGAGTCTCCGTCGTAGATTCGATACGGAAGATGGAGAAAGTCCCGGAATCGCTTCCGATCATCGGCCGGCTTGACCTCGATCCGGCCGCCTCGATCGCTCACACGACTCCGTATTTCTTGCCAGCCTTCTCCAGCGTCTCGAGCACGAAGTCGAGCTGCTCGTCCGTGTGCGTCGCCATGAAGCTCGTGCGCAACCGGCAGCCGCCCTCCGGAACGGCAGGTGGAACGATGGGATTCGTGAACACGCCCGCGTCGAGGACATCCCGCCAGAACAGGAACGTCAGGTCCATCGGTCCGATGAGGATCGGAATGATCGGCGTTTCCGTCGGCCCGATATCGAACCCGATCGCCTTGAGCTCCGCCATCATGCGCCGGGTGTTTCTCCACAACCGCTCGCGTCGTTCCGGCTCTGTGCGGATGATCTCGAGCGCCGCGCGGACCGTGGCTACGGCGGAGGGCGGCATGCTGGCACTGAAGATCTGAGTACGCGCGTGAAAGCGCAGGAAGTCGATCACGACATCGTCACCGGCTACGAAGCCGCCAATGGAGGCGAGCGACTTCGAAAACGTGCCCGTGATCAGGTCGACTTCGTCCGTGAGACCCCAGTGTGCAGCCGTTCCCTCTCCGTTCGGCCCCAGCACTCCGAGCGAGTGGGCATCGTCTACCAGCAATGCAGCATCGTATTTCTTCGCGAGGGGAACGAGGTCCGGAAGGTTGACGATGTCGCCTTCCATGCTGTAGACCCCGTCTACCACGATCAGCTTGCCACGATTCGGATCCGTGGCTTTCAGCAGGTTTTCCAGGTGTGCATAGTCTTCGTGTCTGAACCGCTCGATCTTGCCCCAGCTGAGGCGCGCACCGTCCTGGAGGCAGGCATGGTCAAGCTTGTCCAGGTAGACCGTGTCGCTCCGTGCGACGAGGGCGCTGATCGCGCCGAGGTTCGTCTGGTACCCCGTACTGAAAACCAGGGCCGCTTCTTTTCCGGTGAAGTCGGCCAGCTCTTCCTCGAGCAGATCGTGAATGTCGAGGTTTCCATTCAGGAAGCGGCTTCCGGTGTTGCCGCTGCCGTAGGTCTCCAGCGCGTGGCGAGCAGCGTCGAGGACTCGGGGGTCGTGCGTCAGTCCCATGTAGTTGTTAGAGCCGATCATCACCTTCCGATGGCCGTCGATCACGACCTCGGTGTCCCGTGACTCAGTGATCGGCTGGAAGTACGGGTACATCCCGGCGGCACGGGCCTCGCGGGCGGCGGTGAATGCAGAGCATTTTGCGAACACGTGCATCCGGTGCAACCTCCGGAGGAGTTCTCGTGCACGGTGCCCATGAATGAAGGGGTCCGTACCAGACGCCGGAAGCTACCCGAGCGGTTCTGACCCGGCAAGAAAAGCCCGTGTTGAAATCCCGTTGAATCCGCGGGTTCATCTTCGCAAACCGGACGCACGGCGATGTGCCGTCTCCCTGCTGCGAGGTGAGTGTCATGTACGATCGATTCCAGGAACCGGAGTCGGAGGCCGACTGGGTGCTGCGCTCGTTGGACCTCACACTTCGCACGATCATCTGCCTCGCCGAGTCGGCCACCGAGACGGATAACCGGGCGCTCGTGCCGATCGTTCGGGACCTCGCCGACCAGGCGATCATCTGGTCGGACCTGCTGCATGACGACGTTCGGGACGAAGTCGCGTGCACCCCGCCGGGCGACGGTTCGATCGAGGCAGCGATGCTCGTTGCACGAAGCACTGCGGGCCTGGCGGGAAGACTCCGTTCGAGACGGGTCCAATTCCGTCCCGCGGTCCGTCGGGCGGCGGCGTGCTGCTCCGCGGATCTCGATGCGCATGCACGTTGGGCTGCAGAGATCTTGCGTACCGCCGAGATCAAGGGCTTCGGCGAGCGTCTGAGGCGGGTCTGGTCCCGCCTTCCGTCTCGACAGGAATTCCTCGGCATTCATCATGTTCCGAGCGCTCACCTGGCGTCAGCGCGCGCAATTCCCGGCGTGACTCCTTGCCGGACGAGCGGAGAGGGAGCATCCTCCGCGGCGTGAACAAGGACGCAAAGCGCTTTCAACGAAATTCTCTCATCGCCGCGATGACGATCGCCGCCACCCTGGGAGCCGCTGCATGCGCTTCGAGCTCGTCCGGAGGCGCCGTCCCCGAGCCGGGTCCGGCTCCAGTCATCGAGACGGTAACAGACGATTCTGCCCGAGCCGCGGAAGCGCAGCGCGAGGCAGCCCAGAGGGATGCCGAGGACCTTCGGGCGGTAGCTGCCGAGGCCCGGGCCGCCGATAAGGGTCGCCCGCGGTCCATTCTCCCGTTCGGAGTGATCTGGGCTCCGGTCCCGGAGGAGGGCTCTGCATTCGGCATTCGGGTGCTCGAGCGTCCCTCGGGACGCAAACCGACCGCGATCGCAGGGGAGTTCGCGCAGCTTCCGATCCGGTTCGGTCGGCTGGACGGCGAGTGGTTCGGCCTCGCTGCCGTCCCGATCGGCACCGAGCGCGAGCAGACCCTCGTGTTGAGATTCGCGTTCGAGGACGGATCGACGTACGAGCAGACTCTGTCGTTGACGGTGGAGTCACGGAGTTTCGCCTCCACACAGTTGAGGGTGGCTCCGAAATACACCTCTCCGTCCGCGGAGGCACTGGAGCGCATTGGTCGTGAGCGGGACCTTATCCGATCCGTCCTCGACACTGCCAGCGCGGAGTGGTTGATCGATACGCCGTTCCGCACGCCGCGGCCGATGACCATCACGAGCCCGTACGGACAGGCCCGTCTGTTTAACGGCGAACTCCGGAGCCGCCACACGGGCCTCGATCTCAAGGGAGCGGACGGCGATCCGGTGCGGGCGGCCGCACGCGGGCGGGTATTGATCGCGCAGGATCTGTACTTTTCGGGCAACGGCGTCTATCTCGATCACGGACGTGGCGTGTACACGGGGTATTTTCACCTGTCGCGCATTCTCGTCGAGGTGGGAGAGATGGTCGAAGCCGGGCAGCTAGTCGGGGAGGTCGGGTCCACGGGACGGGTCACGGGGCCACACCTTCACTGGTCGCTATGGGTGGCCGGCAACAGCCTGGACGCCGGCAGCTTGCTCGAGATGACCCTGCCGCTCGAGAGCACCGCCCCCTGACATGCTTCGTGCCTGCTTGCCACCCTTACGCCGGCGGAGCAGTTTGACCACCCACATTCACCCCCACGGCGAAGCGTAATGACAAGGATTGCACTCGTTCTCGGCGGAGGTGTCTCGCTCGGTTCCTATATCGGCGGGGCCGTGACCGAGATTCTGACCGCACTGTCGCGAAGCGAAGCGCGTGAGCCCGTAAGGCTGCACGTGATCACTGGCGGTTCGGCCGGCGCCCTCAATGCAGGTCTCGCTGCCCGGGCACTGGCCGTGAACCCCAATGTCGTCCCATGGATCGAGAAGGCGTGGGTGGACGCCGCGGATGCCCAGTATCTCCTGAATCCGGGGCGGAAGAACCGGATGGGTGCGCTGGATGCAGGCGTACTGGAGGATCTGGCGACTGCCCTGATCGCTGCTGATCCCGCCTCGGACGATGGCCCGTCCCCGGTTCTCGGCACTCCACTGAGGTTGGGGATCACGCTTTCGAGCCTGCACGGGATCCGCTACGACTACCGGTACGGCTTCCTCAACGTCCCGGACCGGTCATTCGGTACGCGGACCTATTCGGACTGGATCGACTTCGAACTGCCTGCAGGCTCGGGGGCCGACGATGAGGTATGGGCGAGAATCCGGGATGCAGTGGTCGCGTCCGCCGCATTTCCGTTCGCTTTCCCACCGCGCCGCATCACCCGGCAGAGGAGCGAGTACCCCGGGGCACGTCTTCCCGGCGGAGCCGATGACCCGCTGGAGATGTGGTACGTCGACGGGGGGCTGTTCGACGCCGCTCCGCTCGGCCTCGCCAAGGACCTGGTGGAACGTGAGCCGGGATACCGCGACCAGGACTGGCGATACATCGTTGTCGAGCCATCGCTGCGCAGCACGGGCACCGAATCCGGCTTCGCCGAGAACAACCCGAACTCCGTATCGGCCCTGACGGAGAATCTGGCACGCGCAGTGCTGGGTCAGGGCGCCGCTCAGGACTGGATACGAGCGAACCGGGTGAACGCCCGGCTGGAGATCCTCGGAGCGCTTCTCGAACGCCTGCCGGAGATGGATGACCGGATCACCGATCCTGAGGAAGTCGTGCTCGGCCGGTACATCGGCGAGCTTGCGGAACAGGTCGCGGAAATGAAGGTGGCCGCAGACCCGACGGGCCGGACAGCGCACGGACCGGACCCGGCGGGCGACTACCTCGAACAGAACATGGAGCGGATCGAGTCGGATTCGCGCTACACCAATGTGTTCGCTTCCGCGGACACGCGCGCCGGGCGATCCCGCCTGGCGAAGCTGATCTTCGTGCTCGAGGCGAGCAGTGGCCTGCGGGACAAGGACATCATGCGGCTGTACCTCGTCGCCCCGGAGTCGGACAGAGAGCTCGCGGGTGACTACCTCGGTGGCTTCGGTGGTTTCCTGCATCGCGACTGGCGCGCACACGACTTTCGGGCGGGTCGGCGCGATGCTCGACGGATGCTGGAGATGGGATTGTCCGACGTGGTCAACTATCGACCCGACGATGACGCGGCCTATTCGGTCGGCCAGGTCGAGCCCAGTTGGGACCAGGTGCCGCCGGAGACGCGGCGCCGGGTAGAACAAGCGGTGGGAGCCGAGGCCGACCGATGGATTGGCGAGTTCCAGCCCGGAGCGGTCGCATCCGCTTTCGGTTGGGCATGGAAGCCGGTCGTGCGGCGCTGGATCACCGACCGCAGCATCAGGGCAATTTCAGAGGCCCGCTGAGGCAGCCGAGATCAGGGCCACGGCAATCTCCGAGGCCCGCTGAGCCGCGGGCTCAAGCTTCCTCGAAGCCCACGATCTTCCCGGCGAAGGCCGACGCCAGCACGGTGAACGGGCTCGCCAGGTAGACCTTTCCCGGCCCGCTGCGACCCGGGAAATTCCGGTTGATCGAACTCACCGTGACCTGGTCGGGAGACACGCTGACGCCAGGCCCGGCGTTGATGCAGGCCCCGCACCCGGGCGCCAGCACCCGGATTCCCGCTTCCAGAAATCGTTCGTGCCAACCCTGCTCCAGCGCGTACTGCTCCACGTCCACCGAGCCGTATTGCAGGTAAGCATCGACGCCCTCGGCGACGACCCGGCCCTCGGCCAGCGCATGCTCCACGACCCGAGCCGCCATCGCGATATCGTCGCGCTTCGCCCCCGTGCACGAGCCGGCATACACGATGTCTACCGGCACGTCCCCGATCTCATCGATCCCGACTCCATTTCCTGGATCGCCAGGCGTCGCGACCATCGGCTGCAGCGACGAAGCATCGACGTTCATCGTCCACTCGTACTCCGCCCCCGGATCGCTCTCCAGCTCTGCGACCAGACGCTCGGCCTCGGCCCGGTCCATCCCTCGACGCTCGACGAGGAAGTCCACGGTCCGTCCGTCCGGTGCAACGATTCCCGTGAACCCTCCGACCTCCGCCGCCATGTTGGTCAGGGTCGCGCGTTCATCCACGCTCAGCGCTCGCACGGCTTCGCCTCCATACTCGAGGATCTTGCCGATCGCTTCACCGTCGCGGACATACGGGTGCCGCAGAACCTCGAGCATCAGGTCCTTGGCTGTGACCCCGGGCCGCAGTGTGCCGCCGACTTCGACCCGGACTGACTGCGGAACACGAAGTCTCACGTCCCGCGTCGTCCAGCTGTTCACGATCGCCGTCGTGCCGACGCCGAACGCGACGCAACCGATCGCCCCCGAGTGCGGGGTGTGTGAGTCGCTGCCGACGATGATCTGGCCGGGCAGCGCATACTCGTCCAGCATCTTGACGTGGCAGATCGCTTCGCTGCCCACGCGATCCGGCAGCTCCCCGTGCAGACGAACTCCCTGCTCCGCCGCGAATTCCCGCTGCCGATCGTGGAGCCCGTGTGCGGCATCCAGCAAACCCAGCTTGATCTTCTCCTCGCTGATCACCTCGTCCAGAAACGCCAGGTGGTCGCGGAAGAACAGGACGCTGTCCCGGTCGGCGATCGGGGCTCCCTTGCCCGCGAACTCCTCCCAGAATGTCGACGCCATCGGCGTCACGTACTCGTGGCTGAAGCGGAGATCGCAGCGAACGAAACCCTCATCGCCCGGCATTACGGCTGGAACTCCGACGGCGTCGGCTGCCAGGTCGGACACCCAGTGTCGTGCCAGGATCTTCTCGGCAACCGTCATCGCGCGCTGTTCATCCGTCACGACTTCCGGTACCTGGACCATTCCCTTGAGTCGGGCCACCGCGTAGTCGAGCAGTCCGCCGTATTCGATGATGTCGCGCTGAATCTGGCCTGCCTCGCCGATGAACGTCTCGAGCGGGATCTCCTCGCCCCGGCGAATCCGGTCGATGACCGAGAAGTCGGTGGCGGTGAGGATTCCCAGGTTTTCGCAGTTCTCCCTGTAGATCCGCTCGATGTTCTCGGCGATCACCACCCGGATGCCCGCCGCCCGCTCGGCGTAGGGGGACGCCTCGCGGCTGGATCCCTTTCCCCGCCGCTTGCCGGAGACGGCGGCCACGAATCCACCGCCGATCACGTCGCCCTTCCCGATCGGCTGCTCGCCGTTGCACCGAAGTCCGACGTACGGATACTGGCCCAGCGTCTCGTCGTAGTAGTAGCACACCCATGCAGGCGTAATCTCGTCAGTGCTGATGTTGTCCCGCAGGGGAATCGAAGGATCCCAGTCCAGGTCTTCACCGGCCAGCTGCCGCCGGATCAGCTCCGGATCTTCTGTCAGGAACAGAATTCTGCCGGACAGCCGGACGGTGGACGGTCTCTTGTGGACTTCGCGGGCGAGCAGTTTCTCGAGCATCTACGCTTCCAGGTTTGCGGACGAGCCCTGCCGGGCGGACCGGGCAAGCGAACCGGCGGACCTCTATCGACCCCCCACGGCCTCGGCGGCCTCAGCGGCCTTGGCGGAGGGCCGCCCAATCTACTCAGGGTTCCAATTCCCTGCGAGTCGGCCGCGGGGCCCGGCGCTGGATCGGTTTCGGTCGTCCTCGCTCCACGGAGGTGCCCTGTCTATACTCGTCTGCCCGAGATCCAGGACCGACGTTCAGTCGAACGGAAGACGCCCGATATCGACACACGGGAGACTGTAGTGAAAACGATCGACTGGACAGACTTCGAGCGGATGGACATCAGGGTAGGCACCGTCGTCGAAGCCGAGGAATTCCCCCGCGCCCGCAAACCGCTGTACCGGCTCCGGATCGACTTCGGCCCGGAGATCGGGCATCGGTGGTCGGCCGCCGGCCTTCCCCCGCGTTATGGCATTGAAGAGCTCGTCGGGCTCCAGGTCGTTGCCTGCGTGAACCTCGGCCCGCGGAACATCGCCGGGTTCATCTCTGAATGCCTTACACTTGGAGTGCCGGACGAGGAGGGTGAGACGATCCTTCTTTCGCCGACCCGGCGGGTGCCCGAGGGAGGGCGGCTGTACTGAGAGGAGATCCCACATGACAGATGTGGAACGGCAGTGGACCGCTCTATCGGAAACCGCAGGCTTGTACCAGGACGCATCACGACGCGTCTGGCTCGTCGACGGTGCACGAGCCCTGGATGCTCTCCACGGACTCCTCACCAACGATCTCCGTGCCGCAGAGGAAGGTCACGCGATCCCCTGTCTCGCTCTTACCCCGAAGGGGCGGCCGATCGCGGATCTGCGGGTGTGGAAGCGTCCGGCCGGAGACGGACCGGTCCTGCTCGACCTGTCGGCGGAAGGCGCGGATGCGCTGTATGAGCACTTCGGCCGCTACCTGCCACCCCGCCTGGCCACGATCGTGCCGATTCCCGAAGCGAGAATCCTGCGGGTGCTCGGGCCGCAAGCCGACAGCGCGCTGCTGAGCGTGTTCGGCCCCGACCTGCTCCTCCCTCCAGCGGACCGATTCCGCCAGGCGCAGCTCATCGGTGCGTCGTTCCCGGGTGTCGAACAGCAAGCCCGCACCCCGCTTCTGCTTCGTCGTCCGGATTCCGAAGGAGGAGGGTGGGATGTTCTCCTTCCCGCGGACTACCCCGAGGCCGAAGAAGCACTTCTCGAAGCGGTCGAGTCCCTGGGAGGATGTGCCACCGGTCCGGAGGCGTGGGATATCTGGCGGGTGGAAAGAGGAATCCCGGTGTACGGCAGGGACTACGGGCTCGAAAGCCTGCCCCAGGAGACCGGCCTCACCGAGCGAACCGTGAGCTTCGACAAGGGCTGCTACACGGGTCAGGAAGTCGTCGCTCGAATCCACTACCGGGGACACGTGAACCAGCGCCTGATGGGACTTCAGGCATCGGGAGACCAGACGCTTCCGCCCGCCGCCGAGCTGTTCAGAGAGGGAAGGGCAACCGGCAGGATCACGTCCCCGGTTCGATCACCTCGTTTCGGATCCATCGCTATCGGGATGATCCGGCGCGAAGTCGAAGCTGGAGCGTTCCTCGCGGTGTCATCATCGGCGAAACCAGACGTCAAGGTACAAAACCTTCCCTTTACGTTGTCGTAAAGCAGTCAGGTTGGTGGTTTGTCCTTTTCTGCTGGCAACCCTATGTTCGCGCGACGGGAGCGCCCGGTCGCCAGCTCTACCGGCGGCCGGGAGACGTCGCTCGACCTTCATGGATGGGGCCCCACGCGGGTCTCACGCGACGACAGGTAAAGATCTGAGCCCGCTCGGACGTGACGACATGCTCGCCCTGTACCGCCACATGGTACTGACCCGGGCACTGGAGGATCGGCTCGAGTCCCTGTTCAAGCAGGGGCACGTGGTGAGCGGGCTGTATCGCTGTCTCGGGCAGGAAGCCACGGCCGTGGGCAGCGCGTACGCCCTTCAAGACGGAGACTGGCTCGCTCCGTCGATCCGTGATGTGGGCGCATTGTACGTTCGCGGACTCCCGCCGATCGCGATGCTGCGCCAGTACACTGCGCGCGAGGCGTCTCCGTGCGCCGGAAAGGACAACACCACGCACTTCACCATCCCGGAGCTCGGACTGCTGGGGCCCATCAGTCCGTTGGGAACGCAGTTGTGCGTGCTCAACGGGATGGCGCTCACCTTCAAACAGCGCGGCGAGACCAGGGTCTGCATGACATATCAGGGTGAAGGAGCCTCCCGGACCGGCGCATCTCACGAGGGGTTCGTGATGGCCGCCGCACTCGACCTGCCGATCGTGATCGTGCTCGAGCACAACCGCTGGTCTTTCGGCACTCGTAGTGACCGGGCGGCCGCCGTCGAAGACTGGTCGCACACCGCCGGAGCGTACGGACTCCCGGTTCGCTCCGTGGACGGCAACGATGTGCTCGAGGTGTTCGACGCGGCGCGCGAAGCAGTGGAGCGGGCCCGATCCGGAGGAGGACCGGGAGTGATCGTAGCCGAGACCTACCGCATGCTCGGGCACGCGCAACACGACTCTCAGCAGTACATGGCGCCCGAAGAGCTGGAAGAGTGGAGCGCCCGGGACCCGATTCGCCGGTTCGAGCAGCTCCTGGTCGATGACGGGTGGCTGTCGGCGTCGGGTCTCGAGGAGATTCGCGTCAGTGTGGACACCGAGCTTTCCGCCGCCGTGGAACTGGTACTCTCCGAGACACATCCGGTGCCGGAGACGGCGCGCACGGGAGTGTTCGCCGATCCGGAGGAGGACCCGGAAGTGCCGTGGACTCGCCTGTCGCAGGCCGGGTACGCAGACTTGAGTCCGTCTGACCCGAGTGTGTCTGACTTGAGTGTGTCTGACCCGGGACATTCGCGAACCGGGCTTCACGGAGGAGGTCGATGAGCGAGGAGCATCCGGGAACAGGCACCGACGACGGACTCCGCGAGACCACGTATCTCGAGGCGATCCGTGACGCCATGCGCGAGGAAATGCTCCGGGACGACACCGTGTTCATCCTCGGCGAGGACATCGGTGTGTATGGTGGGGCGTTCAAGATCACGGATGGGTTCCTGGCGGAGTTCGGACCGGACCGGGTGATCGACACGCCGATCAGCGAGGCAGCGATCGTCGGAGCCGCGATTGGTGCGGCGCACATGGGCATGCGGCCGATCGCCGAGATGCAGTTCATCGACTTCATCGCGCCTGCGTTCGACATGATCGTCAACTTCGCGGCGAAGTCACGATACCGGACAGGAATCGGCGCCGGCATCGTGATCCGGGGACCGTGCGGAGGCGGCGCCCGCTCTGGACCATTTCACTCGCAGAACGTCGAGTCGTTCTTTGCAAACGTTCCAGGACTGAAGATGGTCGCACCGGCCACGGCGAGAGATGCGAAGGGTCTGCTTACCGCCGCGATCCGGGACCCCGACCCCGTGCTCTATTTCGAGCATAAGTTTCTCTACCGGCGGGTGAAGGAGATGCTCCCGGTTGGCGAGGAGATCGTCGTCCCGCTCGGAACGGCACGCACGCACAGGCCGGGGACCGATCTCACGATCGTCACCTACGGGGCGATGGTGTGGAAGTCCGCCGAGGCGGCAGATCATCTCTCGCAAGAAGACGAGCGGGAAATCGAGGTGATCGACCTGCGCTCGATTCGCCCGCTGGACATCGATACGATCGTGGAAAGCGTCCAGCGCACGGGAAGACTGCTTATCGTGCACGAGGCGCCGAAGTTCGGTGGTTTCGCCGGAGAGATCACGGCCCAGGTCTGCGAACAGGCGTTCGAGTGGCTGGATGCGCCGATACGCCGGGTCACCGCAATCGATACACCGGTGCCGTATGCACCGACGCTGGAGGATTACTACCTCCCGCAGACGGAAGACATCGTCGCGGCCGCCAGGTGGTTGCTCGCATATTGATCCGAGCTCGGATCGAGACGTGAGCCCGCCCGGTGGGGCCGAAAACAACAAGCCAGAAGCACGGGGAAGAGTGAGATGGCCAAAGTCGACGTGATCATGCCCCAGATGGGTGAGTCCATCGTCGAGGGCACTCTGACGAAGTGGCTCAAGCAGATCGGCGACAGCATCGAGCGCGACGAAGATCTGTTCGAGATTTCTACCGACAAGGTGGACGCCGACATCCCATCTCCCGCCAGCGGCACGCTGGTCGAGATTCTCGTCGAGGAAGGTGCGACGGTCGAGGTGAACACGGTCGTAGCGCGCATCGAGACGGAAGCCGGTGCTGCCGCCGAGGTGCCAGCCGCCGAAACGACTGCGCCGGAGCCGTCGGGCGGCGAGGTTGCTGAGGCCTCAGCGGTGGCACCGACCGAGACTCCCGAGCCGGCAACGGCGCCGGCCGCTGCGCCGACTCCTGACACCCCGACTCCCGAATCCACGGCGGCGCCCGGGAGCAGGGAGGATCGTCTCCAGTCGCGCAGCACTCCGCTGGTCCGGAAGATTGCCGCCGAGCACGAGATCGATATCTCCGACATCGCGGGCAGTGGCATCGCGGGTCGCGTCACGCGGGATGACATCACCGCCTACATCGAGGCACGGGAGCGCGGGGAGATCCCGCCCGGAGCTGCGCCGCCGGCTCCAGCCCCGGTTGCGCCCGCGGCACAAGCTGCGCCTTCCGCCACCGCTGTTTCTGCAGCTCCGGTGACCGGCGCCCCGGCGACACCGGCGCAATCGGCGCCCCCGGGAATCATGCGGGTGCCGATCCACGGGGCGACGCTGGACATCAAGATCCCCTCGGTAACAATCCGCGAGGGAGACCGGGTCGAAGAGATGAGCCGCGTCCGGCTTCGCACGATGGAGCACATGCTCCTGTCGAAGCGGATCTCGGCGCACGTCACGTCGGTGAACGAGATCGACTTCGAGCATGTCGTCCAACTCCGGCGGCAACTGAAGGCGAAGTACGCAGAGCAGGGCGTGAAGCTCACCTACGGACCGTTCATCATGAAGGCGGTGACGGAGGCCCTGCAGGAGTACCCGATTCTCAATGCCTCGGTGGACGGCACCCGGATCGTGTACCACGCGGATATCAACCTCGGAATTGCCGTCTCCGTGAACGACGGCAAGGAGCTGATCGTCCCGGTACTCAAGAACGCCGACAGGCTGTCGCTGATGGGCCTGGCGCAGGGGGCGAACGAGCTGGCGGAGAAGGCCCGGACCAAGACGCTGGACTTCGACGACATCGTGGGAGGCACCTTCACGATCACCAACGTCGGCGTGTTCGGGAACCTGTTCGGCACACCGATCGTGAATCAGCCACAGGTGGCGATCCTCGGCACGGGCGTGATCGAGAAACGACCCGTCGTAGTGCAGGACGAGATGGGCAACGACGTGCTGGCCATCCGTCACATGTCATACTTCGGCCTCAGCTACGATCACAGAGTCGTGGACGGCGCAATGGCTGCGTTCTTCCTCAACAAGCTGAAGGACGTGTTGGAGAACTTCCCCGAAGACGCCGTGTAGCCGGCCGTCCCGATCTGCGTTTTTGACGCTGCGCGACCCCGCAAATCTCCCGGATTTCCGGGGTTTTCGCGTCTGAAGTGTCGATACGGCCCGCGTTTCCGCCACGGTAGATCCGTCATAACGCGATCGATCGAGAAGTCCGGGCTTGCGGCAGGGGACTCGCCTCCCGAGTGTTCGGATCCGGCACACGGCGTCCCGACTCCGAACGTCTCGGGCCTCGGCACGATGTCCTGGCTGACGTAGCAACTTCGTGTCGGAAAAGCAGATACCGGTTCGGGCCGAGTGCGCTCGGATGGCACGCCGATTGCCTGTCTCTCCCCATGCCCACGTTGTGCGCGGCAGGTAGACCGTGCATGAAGGACTGCCGTGAATCCGTGAGATGACTCGAGATGCGTAACGCCGACAGTTCGCGCAGGAGGGAGATTCCTTTCGTGGGCCCGTTCGGGCGGACCCGGGAGGGGAATCAGCACCTCCGAATTGCACAGCATGCCGGAGGCGGGGATCGACCAGGGCCGATGTCCGGGATGGATGTGCCGCGCGAGCCAAAGGGCAGCGGAAGGCGCATCGCCCTGATTCTTACCGTTCTCCTGCTGCTCGTCGCGGTGACAATCTTTCTCGGGCGGCTCCAACCGGCACTCCCCGTCGTGGACAGCGACCTGATCGTCCTCGCCTCCGTCGAGCGCGGCATGTTGCCGCTCGAGATCCGGGGATGGGGGGAGTTCAAATCTGACCAGCTTCACCGGGTCGAGTCCACCGTGGGCGGTCGTGTCACCAGGGTCCACGTGGAGTCGGGAGATGTGGTATCGGCCGGCACGCCCCTGGTGGAGCTTTCGAGTCCCGACCTCGCGCTCGAATCGGCAAGGGCGGAGCAGGAATTCACCGCGGCGCGCGCGGCATTCACGGCGCTGCGCCGCTCCATCGGTACGCAGAAGCTGGAGCGGGAGGCGTCGCTCGTCTCGACGCACGCCGAACTCACCCGCGCGGGCAGGTCTGTCGAACGGCTCGAGGCGCTGTTCGCCCGCGGGGAGGTATCGGAGGCTGAGCTGACGACGGCTACCGACGCGGTGCACGCGATCGAGCAGCAACTCCATGTGGAAGAGGAGATGCTGGCCCTGTTGAACGAGACGGGCGACGAGCAGGTTCTGCTGGAGAAGAACCGACTGGTCGCCCTCGCGGAAGTCGTTCATCGCGAGAAGGAGCGGCTCTCGGCGCTGCACGTCGAGGCCTCGGGCGACGGGGTGGTGGACGAGGTCTCGACGGCAGTCGGGAACTGGGTCGCACCGGGTACCGAGCTCGTCCGCCTGATCCGGCCCGAGCGGTTGCAGGCGGAATTGAAGGTGCCATTTCCCGGTGCCACGCGAATTCGCTCCGGGGACGCCGTGCTGGTGGTGGACGCGGTGGGCGACACCACGGCTGGAAAGGTGAGAATCGTCGGCGAGATTTTGCCCGTGAAGGGCGATCAATACGCCCATGTGATCGTCCAGCTCTCGAAGCCGCCACGGGCTGATGCCGCAGTCGATGCCGGCGTCGACGCGATCATCAGCATCGGTCTGCTCCACAACACCCTGTTCGTCAAGCGTCCCGCGTGGGCGGCAGACGACGGCGTAGCTTCCGTCTTCCGCGTCGATCCGGATGGTGAGACGGCGGAGCGGCTGAAGGTGAAGTTCGGCACCGGCTCGTGGGACCGGATCCAGGTGCTGGGTGGGCTCGAGGAAGGAGACGTGATCATCGTATCTGACATGTCCCGGTTCGACGATGTGGACTGCGTCAGGCTCGAACCATGAACGTGCACATTGGATCGAATTGATGAATGACGAGACCGGACCGCTGATTCGCCTCGTCGGCGTCAGGAAGGTGTTCCACACGGACGAACTCGAGACTCACGCCCTGTCCGACGTCCACCTGGAGATCCACTCCGGGGAGTTCGTCGAGGTGATGGGACCATCCGGCTGTGGAAAATCTACTCTTCTCGCCATCGTCGGACTGCTGGACACGCCGACCGATGGAGAATACTGGCTCGAGGGGCGCCCCGTAGTCCGGCTGTCCGGCACCGAGCGCGCCAGGGTACGAAACGACTCGATCGGCTTCATTTTCCAGGCGTTCAATCTTATCGCCGACATGACGGTGTTCGAGAATGTCGAGCTTCCGCTCACCTATCGCGGACTCGGACAGGCAGAGCGCCGACGAGCCGTGCTCGACTCACTCGAACGGGTAGGAATGTCACACCGGGCGGACCACTACCCGGGCCAGTTGTCGGGCGGCCAGCAGCAGCGAGTCGCGGCGGCCCGGGCCGTCGTGGGACGTCCGTCGATCCTCCTGGCCGACGAGCCGACCGGTAACCTGGATTCGACCAACGGCGAGGCCGTGATGCAGTTGCTCGGGGAGCTTCACGCCGAGGGAGCCACAGTTCTCATGGTAACGCACGATCCGCGGTACTCGCATTTCGCCGAGCGGACCGTCCACCTGTTCGACGGCCGGATCGTCGAGGAGAGCGTGGCCGATCGGCATCGCGCGGGCGCCTGACCGATTCCGACCACATTCACTCCGAGAGGCATGAATTGAACCGTACGGCCCCCAGGATCCTGGTGGCGGACGACCAGCCCGACATCCTCGCGGCGGCCCGACTGCTGCTCAGGAGCGAAGGCTGCGACGTCATGACCGCGGCATCGCCCGGCGAGGTGCTGGACTTGCTGGAAGGGGACGAGTTCGACGTCCTGCTTCTCGATCTCAACTACACGCGGGATACCACCTCCGGGCAGGAAGGGCTCGATCTGGTCCCACGCGTCCAGGCGCTCGACTCGACGCTTCCGATCATCGTGATGACGGCCTGGGGCAGTATCGACAGCGCTGTGGAGGCGATCCGGCGGGGCGCACGGGACTACATCGAGAAGCCGTGGGACAATGATCGGCTCGTCGCCGCCGTGCACACGCAGCTCGATCTCGTTCGAGCGGTTCGCAAGGCACAGATCCTGGAGGCCGAGAACGAATTCCTTCGCACCAGCGGCGATGTCCCGGAATTGATCGCGGAGTCGAAGGCGATGGCCCCGGTGCTCCGGTTGATCGAAAAGGTCGGTCCATCGGACGCGAACGTACTGATCACGGGCGAGCCGGGAACCGGGAAGGAAGTAGTGGCCCAATGGCTTCACTTTCGATCGAAGCGATCGCACCGGCCGCTGGTGACCGTGAATACCGGCGGTCTGTCGGAAGGCGTGTTCGAGAGCGAGATGTTCGGCCATGTGAAGGGAGCGTTCACGGATGCCAAGAGCGACCGGATAGGCTACTTCGAGCTCGCCGATCGCGGCACCCTGTTTCTGGATGAGATCGGCAACGTTCCGCTCGCACAGCAGGCGAAACTGCTCAGGGTCCTCGAGTCCGGTGAGTTCCAGCGAGTCGGCTCCTCCAGGACCAGGAAAGTGGACGTCCGGATCTTGAGTGCCACCAACTCCGAGCTCGACCGGGCCGTCGCGGACGGACGGTTCCGGGAGGACCTCTATTACCGCCTGAATGCGGTCGAGATCTTCCTCCCGCCCCTCCGGGAAAGGCGGGAGGACATCCCGCTGCTGGCCGCACACTTCCTCGGCATGGCCGGGCAGAAGTACAGCCGGACGGAGCTGCGTTTCACCTCTTCGGCCGTAGAGGCGCTGATACGCCATGCGTGGCCAGGGAACGTTCGGGAGTTGCGCCACGCCGTCGAACGCGCGGTGCTGCTCGCGGACGGGAATGAAGTGAACCTGGAGCACCTGGGATTGCGCCAGGCGCCGGAGGGCTCGCTTCGACTTGAGAACATGCAGCTCGATGATGCAGAGCGGATTCTCATCCGGAAGGCGATCGCGCGGAACCGGGGCAATGTGAGTCGTGCCGCGGAAGATCTCGGCATCAGCAGGAGCGCGCTCTATCGTCGTCTGAAACGCCACGGGCTGCAGGTCTGAGACCCGTCGCCGAGAGGGAGATCCCGTGAGCTCGCCGTCCCGCATCGGACGAGTGCGTCGCTGGCTGACGTACCAGCGACTGATCCCGCTTCTGGCGCTGGCCTCGGGAGCGCCGGCTACGGCCGTCGCACTGGTCCTCGTATGGATCGGTGACTACACAGAGCGCACGCAGTGGAGCCTGACGGTATTCCTGCTCGGAGCCTGGTTCATCCTCCTGTTCTACATGCGCGAACGGCTGGTCCGACCGCTCCACGCGATTTCGAACATGCTCGAGGCGCTGCGGGAGGGAGACTATTCACTCCGTAGCCGGACCCCGAACCAGGATGATGCGCTGGGCCTCATCCTTCACGAAGTCAACCAGCTGGCCCAGTCCTTCCATGACCAGCGCCTGGATGCCCTCGAGGCGTCGAATCTCCTGTCCCGCGTGATGGCCGTGATCGACGTGGCGCTGTTCGCCTTCGATGAGAATGACCAGTTGCGGCTGCTGAACAGCTCCGGGGAGACGCTGCTGGGCCGGCCGGTCGACCAGTTGATCGGCCGGGACGCGGCAGAACTGGGCCTCGCAGACTGTCTCGACGGCCAGACTCCGCGGGTCACGGATCTGACGGTGTCCGAAGGGTTCGGGCGCTGGGAGTTGCGGAGACGCACATTCCGGTGGGACGGACGACCACACCGGCTGCTGGTCCTCACCGACTTGAGCCAGGTGCTGCGCGAGGAAGAGCGTGTCGCCTGGCAGCGACTGATCCGCGTTCTCGGTCACGAGATCAACAACTCGCTCACGCCCATCAAGTCGATCGCGGAGAGTCTGGCCACGATGCTCGAAAGGGCGGACTCGGTGGAGGAGTACAGCGACGACCTGCGCGAGGGTCTCGCGGTGATCAGCGGCCGCTCCGAGGCTCTCGGGCGCTTCATGTCGTCTTACGCACGAATGGCGAGGCTCCCGCCACCAAACCGAAGGCCGTTCGAGGTCGGGGCCTGGGTGCGCCGTATCGCCAGCCTCGAGACGCGCCTGCCGGTACGCGTGGTCGAAGGAGAGACGATCGAGATCGAAGCTGACAACGATCAGCTCGACCAGCTGCTGATCAACCTGGTCGAGAACGCGACGGATGCCTCACTCGAAACCGGCGGAGGTGTCAGGATGGGCTGGGAGCGGGTGGACGGCAGCGTGGTGGTCTGGGTGGAGGACGAGGGGCCGGGAATCGCGGCCACCGCGAACCTGTTCGTCCCGTTTTTCACGACCAAGCCGCATGGATCAGGAATCGGCCTGGCCCTCGGCCGTCAGATCGCGGAGGCGCATGGCGGCGTCCTGACGCTGCGAAACCGGACCTCACAGCAGGGGTGCGTGGCCCGCGTCCGACTCCCGCTCAGTCAGCCGAAGATCGAGCCCGCTTCGAGCTAATCCGAGGGGCCGACCCGCCTCTGGAGCGCGTTGAACAGCAGCGGGACCGTAGCTCTTGCCTGGCCGCGGAACTGAGGCCGGAAACCGAACAGCACGACTCTCCCGCGACCCAGGGGCACCTCCGCCAGGGCTCCTGCACCCGCCAGCCGCGCTTCGCCGTGTACCCAGCCCGACAGGACGGTGGGCAAGGACGCGTAACGGGCGAGCACGCGCACATTGGAGCCCTCGCGTGGCCGGAAGTCGCTGCCGCCATCCACCCATGCAGCGGTACGTACCGGCATTCCACCTCCGACCGCGTGCGTCGTGTCGACATCGAGGGCGACGATCGCCCCGGCCGCGAGCAGTTCCTCCTCGGGCAGCCCGGCGACGGCGTCGTCCACCGGCAACTCGAGTTGCTGAATCGCAAAACGTGACGCCCGGTTGAGCGCGACGAGCGTTCCTCCCTGCTCGACGAAGTTCCGCAGGGCCAGCACCCCTGATGCCCCGAGACCGCCGGCGATCAGCGGAGACTGCTCACCGGCCTTCCATCCGTTCAGCAGCGTCTCCTCCGGAGCCGACGGCAGGATCACTGCCGTGAACAACCGGATCAGGTCGCCGGCACGAATGTCCGAGTCGTGCAGCACGACATACGGGATCGAAGCCCTGTCCAGCCACCACCTCGTCCACCCTTCATCCGGCGAAGGAACGTGGGACTGGTAGAGTCCGATGAGCGTTCCCGGGTCATTCGTCAGACCCGGCGCCACGAGCGGAGGGTTCCTGGACTCGAGCACGGGGAAGGCCGCTACGGACGGAGCCGCGTCCAGGTGCAGAACATCGACCCCGAGCAACAGAGACAGAGTGTGAGCGGTCCCATCGTACGGCGCCACCGGGCGCCCGTGGTCGTCGTATGTCGGTGGATACGGCTGTGGATCGAGCACCACGCTGGCGAACGAGGCGTATGGCTGGCGGGAGTCCACCAGGTACGTCCCGGCCGGGATCGAGCGCCCTGACAACTGGAAGCTTTCCCGAGTAACGCCGACTTCCACGCCTCCGGTGCGCAGCACGTCGATCATTGCCTCCGCGGCTCCCGGGTCTACTGCGACCGGCGGAATCGCCCACATCCGCGGGAGTCCGCGCCCGCCAGCCACGGCCCGCTCGCCGATCGAGACGAACGACTCGAGCCAGATGGCTCGATCGCGGCTCGCGATGCGGAGAAGCGCCATCGCGCCTGATTCCATGTAGTCGAGAATCTGCGCCAGGTCCCAGCGGCCACCGGGCCAGGGCCAGGGTTGGTTCCACGACACCTTGCGCGGATCGTATCCACGGCCAGGATGCAGCCGCTCGAACGATAGCTTTACCGGGCTGGCCAGCCGCGCACTGGCGGTTTCACTGAGAATTCTCACGCCGGCGTGATAATGAGGATAGGCCCGCGCCGGGCTCCATGCGTCGAAGTCACCGGCGACGACGACACCGGGGTGCCCGCTCAGGGTCATCGACCATGCGATCGCCGTCCCCAGAGCGTTCGCTCCGGCAATCAGCGCCGGATCGACGTTCGGCTCGATCGGGTCCAGCCACGGCGGGACGAAATAACGGCTGCCGTCGCCACGCTGCTGATGCACATCGTGGACGATCTGCGGGTGCCACTCATCATACACCCGCTCCACCACGACCCTCGTTTCCTGGAGTGTGAACGCGTTCCAATCTCGATTGTTGTCGTGCCCCGCGTAGTGGTGATACAGAAACGGGGGCTCGGCTCCTTCCCACGGCATGTCCAGGGTCGACTCATACCAGTCGGCGACCATCTCCACCCCGTCCGGGTTCAGCGACGGAACGACCAGCACCACGGTCTCGTCGAGGATCTGTTGAACCTCCGGTGAGCCGGAGGAGGCGAGGCGGTACGCGAGTCGGACGGGCAGGAGGGAGGATCCGACTTCGTTAGAGTGGATCGCCGCGGTCACCAGGACCACGAGCCGTCCCTCGCTGATCAGCTCCGCCCGTTCCCGCTCATCCCGGATCGTCCGCGGGTCGGCGAGCCGCGCCTGCACCGCCTTGATCTCATCCAGGCGGGCGTGGTTCTCCGGACTGGTGATCGTCAGGAGTTGCATCGGGCGATCCAGCGTGCTGCGGCCGATCGTGTCGACGCGAACCCGGTCGCTGGCTTCCCCGAGGGCATCCAGATATCCCGAGATCGCGCTCCAGCCGGCCAGCCGTCGGGCCTCCCCCGGTCGGAAGCCGAGCACCGACTCCGGCGACGGCAGGAGCCCCGTGCTCTCCTGGGCCTCCTGGGCCTCCGCCCGATCGACCCAGCTTCCCGGAAGCGTCGCTCCGGCGCACGCCATGATCACAGCACCCAGGCGGATCCATCGGCTTGGCCGCGTAGCCATCGATTCGATCTCAGGCGATCACGAGAGAAGGTATGTCCGCCAGGGAGTCGACCACGTGGTGCGGACCGTGCTCCGGCGATACCAGGCGAGTGGCTTCCGCGTCGAACTTCCCGGTGCGGACCTGGATCGTCACGAGGCCCGCCGCCCGCCCCCCTCGAACATCGCTCTCGAGGTCATCGCCCACCACCGCGAGCCCATCCGTCGGAACGCCGAGTCGGCGCGCCGCCATGGCAAAAAACTCGGGAGCGGGTTTTCCGATCAGCGTCGCCGTGGCACCGGAAGCATACTCGAGAGCCGCAACGAACGGCCCGGCATCCAGTGTCGGCCCTGCCTCCGGAATCCAGAAGCGGTTCCGGTGGATCGCCACCAGTCGGGCCCCCGATCGGAGACTCCGAAACGCGGAGTTCAGGCGCTCGAACGTGAACCCGGCGCCAAGGTCTCCGACAAGCACGGCCTCCGGCCGATCGTCGGTGAGCTCGAGACCGACGAAGTCAGCGTGCGTGGATTCGGACACGAGCAGCTGGACCCGGTGGATCCCCTGCGCTTCCAGCCATGCGGCGGCGGCTACCGGCGCCGTGAGAATCTCGCCCTCGGTCGCAACCAGGCCCATTTCGGCGAGGGCGACGACGACATCGGCACGGGACTTCCGACTGGTATTCGTCGTGAACAGAAACGGAAAACCGGCGGAACGCAGGGACGCAACGGCGGCAGCCGCCCCCTGAACGAGTTTCTGTCCGGCGTACACGGTTCCGTCGAGGTCGAGCAACAGACCCTGAATCGCTGGCAATGGCACGTCCTTTCTGTCCGCCTGACGGGGTCCCACTTGCAACTGATCGACGCACGCCGGACCTTCGGTCGTCAGGGTCGAGCGGTTCAACCTAGAGGGCCGCGGCCGCGCGTCAAACCCACCACCGCGAGAGGAATCCGTGCCCGACCTGTATCCGTTTCCCGCTCTGCGATACAGCCGGCTCGCCGGCAGTCTTTCCGACCTGCTCGCTCCACCCTACGACGTCATTACCGGGCCCGAAGCTGACCGACTTCGGGCACGTCACCGGGGGAATGCCGTGCGCCTGGTCCTGCCTGAGGGAGAGGCCCCGGAGAAGTATGATCGAGTGGCGACCCTGCTCCGACAATGGCGGGAGGAGGGACTGCTCGAGCTGGACTCAGCCCCGACCGTAACCGTGTATCGCCAGGAATTCCCGGGTCCTGACGGACCGGTCTCCCGCCACGGCCTGTTCGCGGCTCTCACA
Organism: uncultured bacterium; assembly: GCA_965370685.1. GTDB lineage: Bacteria > Gemmatimonadota > Gemmatimonadetes > Palauibacterales > Palauibacteraceae > Carthagonibacter. Next base: position 22,587 of record CBDUVN010000009.1, read on the forward strand.
CTCAGTCCGTTCGACCGGGGTGAAGTTCTTCCGCACGAGCGAACGCACTCGGGACCAAAGCGCGACCGGCTCGCGTTGACGACAGCGACTCGCACTCAACTCTCACCCGTGTTCCTCACGGCGCGGGATGACTCCTCTCGCCTGCTGGACGGTCTTCTCGCGGCCGCCGGCGCCGAGCCTGACAGCCGTGCGGATACCCCTGACGGTGTGTCGCACACCACCTGGCGGATCGACGCTCCGGAGCTCGCGGCATCGCTGTGTCGTGCAGCCGGAGCGGGACCGCTTCTCATCGCAGACGGACACCACCGGTACGAGACGGCGCTGGAAGCGCAGCGCGAGCTGGGTGGCGGCGCGCCGGCCGCCCGACGAGTGCTGGTCTGCGTCGTCAGTGGACGTGATCCCGGATTGCGCATTCAGCCCACACACCGGACGGTCGTGGGAACGCCCATCGAAGACTCGACCGACGACTGGCCCGCCGTCCTTGCGGATTCCTTTGACCTCCGCCCGGTAGCCGATCCGAGCCCGGCGTCTGCCGCTCGACATGCCGAGGACCACGATGTGATCGTCCTGTGGTCGAACGGACAGGCGTGGGAGCTCCAACCGAGAGCGGGTGCGCTGTCCGCCCGCGGACTCGACGACTTGGACGCGTCGATCCCGAGCGTGGTTCTGGATCACCTGGTGGTCGGGGGAGTTCTCGGCCAGGACGCGGACGCGGCAGCCCGGAACGGGCGTCTTGCCTATTTTCGCGACGCGGAGGCGGCGGTCAGTGCGGCCGGCGAGGAGGGCGCGGCTTTTCTGCTTCCGGCGGTCGGGCAGGAGGCTGTGTGGCACGTCACTTCCCTCGGACGTCGCCTTCCTCCGAAGTCGACTTACTACGAACCGAAGATCCCGTCGGGGCTCCTGTTCCGCCCGCTCGACGCCGAAAGCTGATCGGGCCGCCAGGTCATCAGGAAAGACCGGGTTGGGCCGGCGCGTCGAGCGGCTGAAATCCGTCGAGGGATTCGATGGCCATACCGGCCACCCGGCGTAGAGAAGAACGCTGGGCCAGGAACAGGTCCGCTCCCTCCGACAGAGCTGTAGCGAGCTGCACGGACCGTTCGATCCCTCCGCCGATCTGCGCACGAACCTGGGCCGCCTGTCGCGCAATGCGACCATCGAGCGGAATTACCCGAAGCCCCGGAATCGACCCGATCAACTGTTCGATTCTGCTGGCCGTTGAATCCTCCCCCCTGCGATAGGACTCCACCAGCAACTGGTACAGGCTGAGGACCGATGTCTGCCCCGCCACCTCTCCGGCCTCCATCGCGCGGAACAGGGAGCGCGTAAACGGGAGCGCTCTCGGCACACCGGCGGCATGAAGCGCGAGCACGCTCGCATCGAGATGCACGAGGTCGTGGTCCTCCAGGAGCTCCACGAACCGTGCACCCTCACTCACAGTGAGCCTCCGGCCATAGCTGCGGCTCGTCATCGGATTCGGAGACGAGGAGCAGAATCCCCTCGAGTTCGGCAGCCGGATCCTCCGGGCGCCGGCGCATTTCCACAACGTCATCATCGCGTACGCTCACCAGGAGTCTGTCTCCAGGCCGAAGGCCGAGGGCCTCGCGGGCTTCGCGCGGAACCACGATCTGGTGTTTGCTGCTGAGTTTCACGGTCGAAGGCATTCCCACCTCCCGCGCAGAGTGCATCGGCGGCATATTCAACGATCGCCACGTCAGTCGACTGAACTTTACGGGATTACTTTACTATCCTGGCACGCGTACCGGGAGGGGGTGGTGGTGGGGACGGAACCTCAGAGTACGCTGAACACGAACAGGGCATACCCCGCCAGGAGGAAGCCGCCTTCCGCGCGGCTGACGCGAGCCCCGGTGTAGGCGAGCGGAATGAGGATCACACAGAACGCCAGGGCCGGCAGCACCTGGCTCTGGACAATGAACCTGGAAAATCCGAGCGGGTGAATCACGGATGCCGTTCCAAGAACCAGGCCGAGGTTGAAGATGTTGGAACCAATCACGTTACCGATCGCGATGTCCCCCAGGCCGCGGACGGCCGCGGCGATGGTCGAGGCGAGCTCCGGAACCGACGTTCCCACGGCGACCAGCGTAGCTCCGATCACCTCCTCCGGTACCTGGAACACGCGAGCGATCACGACAGCCGAATCGACCAGCCAGTTCGCGCCGATCAGCAGCAGCACCATGCCCAGAGCCACGCGGGCCCAATTCAGCCACGCGCGACGACCCTCCGGATCTCCTTTTTTCTTCGCTGCTTCGACTTCCTTCGTCTTCGCCGTTTCGGTTTCCACAGACAGCTGTTCTCCAGGAGCCTCGGACGCGTGGCCCCAGCGGAAAAGGTAGTACAGATAGAATGTGAAGGCCGTCAACAGGAGCATGCCGTCTACTTGATCGATGGAACCGTCGGCGGCCAGCAGCAACACTGCCAGCAGGAATCCGATCAATAGCGGAGCCTCGGTGCGGATCAACCTCCGATGTACCGCGATCGGCCGGATAATGGCACCCAGCCCCACGATCAGGCCGATGTTTGCAACGGTGGACCCCATGATATTGCCGATCGCGAGCCCGGATTCGCCTCGCAGCGCGGCTGCGCTGGACACAACGAGCTCGGGCGCGGAGGTGCCGAACGCGACGATCGTGAGCCCGACCATTAACGGGCTCACCCCTCGTTGCGCGGCGACGCGAGCCGCACCCGTAACCAGCCAGTCGGCACCCAGCGTCAAGGCGGTGAGCCCGAGGGCGAACAGGACTAACTCCCAGATCACCGGGCGCGGTCCGATCCGCCGATCCGGGCAGCGATCGAGTGAGGATACCGTGTGGAAAACTCCCGAGACGTCGGATGTTTCGATTCCAGACCGGGATAGCTGCACGCAACTCGACGCGCCCGACGGTAAAACGCTCTAAGACATATCACTATAAGAGGTTACCCTGTCTATGAATGATCCGTCAGGCAGTCTGAGACGCGTTGTCCTGGGGCTTCTCCGCCACTTTCGCACGCCCGTCAGACTTCTGTTGAATGTGCGCACCCATGTGAAGCTGCCCGTCCACCTGGCCACCCTCTTCCAGCTTCACCCGCCGGCTGCGGATATCCCCCTGAATCCGGCAGGATGCCTGTAGCTCGATGCGGCTCTCGGCGGTAACGCTTCCGTTGACCCTTCCGGCCACGATCGCGTCCTGGGTCGTGATATCCCCGATGACGATCCCGTCCTTTCCAATCACGACACTCTTCGCTGCCTTTACGGTGCCCTCGATGGAGCCTTCCACGCGGATCGTCCCATCGCTCTCGCAGTCGCCGGTGATCTTCATCCCCGGCCCGATGATCGACACGACATCCCCGAGCTCGCGGGGTGCCCCGTTCCCAAGGCCTTTCGTCATCACAGCAGTCCTCCCCCCAGTTGGTAGCGATCAGAGCCGGCCGGACACCCAGGGCAACGGGTCGACCGGCTCACCGTCCTGCTCGATCTCAAGGTGCAAGTGCGGTGCCGTCGAGCGACCGGTATTTCCTGACAGGGCAATCACTTCACCTGCCCCCACCGAGTCACCTTCCGTGACGAACACCCACGAGGCGTGCGCGTACAGCGAGCGCAATCCGTCGCCGTGGGAAATGCGGACGAACCGCCCGTACTCCCGGCCCTCTCCTGCTTCCTCCACGATACCCGCTCCGGCGGCCCTGATATACGACCCCGATGGTACGGCAATGTCGAGGCCGACATGTCCCCCATCGCCGGCCGAAGAGGTGTCGCCGAACGCCCGCGTGACGAAACCCGGCTCCACGAGCGGCCACAGTCGAGGTCCGGGCTCCTCTGGTACCACGCGTCGCGCCCTCTCCGACCCCTGGCGCTCCGCAGAACCGAGCGCCGGCAGAAGAATGTCTCCGGCGGAGGGCTCTACTTCACCACTCATTACCCCTCGAAGCTGCATGTACGAGCTCTCCATCTGCACCAGGGCAGCCGCGAGTTCCGTTACCTTCCCGGACTCACGGCGCAACGAATCTACTCGCTGTTCCAGCTCCGCGACGCGCGCCGGCGTCTGAAGGTCCGAAGCCCAACGACCGGCCATGAACGCTCCGACCAGCCCCAGTACCAGCAGAAGCCCCAGCCCGATGAGCCACACCGCGGTGAGCACAAAACGATGGGAGCGAACTTCTCCCTCGCGGACCAGCAGGACCGTCCATCGCCCGCCCGGGGCGCCCATCAGTCCTCGAACAGTTCTTTGGACTCGCGGGCTTCGAGCAGGCGTCGGATGATCCGCTCGAAGTCCTCCGCATCATGGAACGGGATCCGGATCTCGCCGGCCGTCTTGCTCCGCAGGCGTACCTTGACCGCGGTCCCGAAGTAGCGTGCCAGTGCCATCTCCGTGCGCCGTGCCACCGGGTTTTCCTGCTTCTCTCCCACCTTTCCGGTGCTGCCCGGCTTTCTCTTTGACCCGCTCCGGGCCCGCCTCTCTGCCTCCCGCACCGACAGGCCACCCTTCGCGATCTCCTGCGCGAGACGCATGCGGTCGAGGTCTGACTCGAGGGACAACACTGCACGGGCGTGGCCGGCGCTCAGGGAGCCGGAACCCACCATATCCTGCACTTCCTGCGGCAAGGTCAGGAGCCGGAGGCTGTTGGCCACCGTCGAACGGTTACGCCCGACTCGATTCGCGACCTGGCTCTGCGTGAGCCCGAAACCGTCGATCAACTGCTGATATGCGATGGCTTCCTCGATCGCGTTCAGCTCCTCACGTTGCAGGTTCTCGACCAGGGCCAGCAGCAGCATCTGTTCGTCACTGAGCTCACGAACGACCGCCGGCGCAGTCTGGCGCTTAAGGCTGGAAAGCGCGCGAAACCGGCGCTCTCCGGCTACGAGCTCGAATCCGTCACCCGCCACACGAACTACCAGAGGCTGCAGCAGGCCGTTCTCGCGAATCGAGGCCTGGAGCTCCGCCAGAGCCGCGCTGTTGAACTCGCGCCGGGGCTGGAACGGGTTCGGTCGGACGCGGCGGAGCTCGATGTCGCGGACGGGGAGATCTCCCTCCGCCTGCTCCTCGAGCATGTCCCCCAGCAGCGCACCGAGTCCGCGTCCGAGTCGATTTTTCGAATCAGGCAACTCCAGCCCTCCGTTTCCGCGAATCCCGCCGGACGATTTCCGATGCCAGGCTCAGATATCCCCGGGCGCCGGTAGACAGAACGTCATACAGAGCTATCGGCTGGCCGAAGCTCGGAGCCTCAGCCAGGCGTACGTTCCTCGGAATCGCCGTCCGAAACACCTTCGCTCCGAAGTACTCCTCCGCCTCGCCCTTCACCTGCTTCGACAGGTTAAGTCGAGAGTCGAACATCGTGAGAAGAACGCCCTCTATCCCCAGATCCCGGTTCATGCTGCGCTGAACGATACGTACCGTATTCAGCAGCTGACTGAGCCCTTCGAGCGCGTAGAATTCGCATTGAATAGGGATCAGCACGGAGTCGGACGCCACGAGGGCGTTCAGAGTCAACAGGCCCAGCGATGGCGGAGAGTCGATGAGGACATAGTCATACTGGTCTCGAATCGGCTCGAGCACTCCACGGAGAACTCGCTCCCGGTTGGGGCGCTCGATGAGCTCGATTTCCGCTCCCGCCAGGTCCCGGCTCGCGGGCACGACATCAAGCATGGGAAAATGTACGCTCCGGCGGAGGGCTTCTTCCACCGGCACGTCGTTGATCAGGCAGTCATATATGTCGGGAAGCTCGGGATCCTGTGGAATCCCCAGTCCACTCGTGGCATTCGATTGCGGGTCTGAATCGACGATGAGAGTGCGCTTCTCCGCGACTGCCAGCGATGCGCCGAGATTAATCGCGGTCGTCGTCTTTCCAACGCCGCCCTTCTGATTCGCGATGGCGATAACACGTCCCATCCGCGCCTCGCGGCTCCTCTTTCAAGATTAAAATCATCTGCTTCGTAGCAACGTCCGGTGGGATCGTCGCCCCGCGGTCCTCACACCCCTCCAGAGAATACATCCAACCGTGCTCTCTCAGCACGGCCGGGAATATACACGCGTTGCAGCGGGACGCCAACAAACTCGAGATTGTTGCACGTGCAACAGGGAAGGGGTGTGTGGAAAAGCCGCTTCAGTCGTCCCGACTGAGTGTTTCACGTGCAACACCGGCAGTTGACCGTTTGCGAAGCTCTACAAGGAGATTCTGCAGATCGGATGGCGAGACTCCCGGGATACGGGCCGCCTGTCCGAGGCTTGTCGGCCGAACGCGATCCAGCTTCTGCCTTGCCTCCCGGGAGACCGACGCGAACTCCAGGTACTCCGCGTCCGGGGGTAGAGGGTGCCCCTCCCGCAACCTCAACGACTCAGCCCTCTCCCGATCTCGCTCGATGTAACCCGCGTACTTCGTTTCCATTTCAACAGTGGTGCGCGCGTCCCGGTCGAACTCGGGTCCGTCGAGTGGTCCATCGGCTGCCAGCAGCGCCTCCAGGGTGACTTCAGGCCGCCGCAGTAATCTCCCGAGCTGTTGTGTGCCCGAAATTGCCGTACTTCCCCGTGACTCCAGCCACGCGTTCAACTCTTCGGGGCATACCCGGGTCTCGCTCACCCAGCGACGCGTCCGCTCCAGCTGCTCGAGATGGTGGTCGAGATGCTGGCGTTCCGCGTCCGTCAGCAGACCAAGCGCCTCGGCCACCGGACCGAGGCGCGACAGGCAGTTGTCCTGTCGCAGCATCAGCCGGAATTCCGCTCTCGATGTGAACAGCCGGTAGGGTTCGTCCACGCCCCTGGTGACCAGATCGTCGACCAGTACGCCAAGAAACGCCTCGTCGCGTGCCGGAACCCACGCGTCCTGGCCGAGGATGGTGAGACCGGCGTTGATCCCTGCCACAACCCCCTGGCCCGCGGCCTCCTCGTATCCCGTCGTTCCGTTCACCTGACCGGCCAGCCACAAACCCGGCAAATCCGGCAGCGCCAGGGACGCCGTGAGCCTGTCGGGGGAAAAATAGTCGTACTCGATCGCGTAGCCCGGCTGCGTCATTCGCGCCGACTCAAGTCCCGGAACCGCTTGCAGGAACGCTCGTTGCACATCTGGCGGCAGCGACGTCGAGAGTCCGTTCACGTACAGTTCGCCCGTCTCGAGGCCCTCCGGCTCCAGGAACACCTGGTGCCGCTCGGCTCCGGGGAACTTCACTACCTTGTCCTCGATCGACGGGCAGTACCTGGGACCCAGCGACGAAATCGCTCCACCGTACAACGCCGAACGGTCGAGGTTCTGTTTCACAATCGCCTTGACTTCCGGGCCTGCGCTGCCGATCCAGCAGGGAAGAGGGGGAAGTCCGCCGGACCTCTCCCAGTGCGAGAACCGGTCGCCCCGGTCCTCTCCATCCTGTCGTTCGAAACGCGAGTAGTCCACCGTGCGGCCATCGATCCTGGGAGGCGTCCCCGTCTTGAAGCGCTCGGCTCGAAGCCCGAGATGCTCGAGTTGCTCGGCGAGGCGGACCGTGGGAGGGTCTCCGGCCCGTCCCGCACCGATCCGGGTGTCCGGGCCGAGGTGAATCGTGCCACGCAGAAACGTACCGGCTGTCAGTATTACTGCTCGCGCGCGGAATGTGCTGCCGTCCGACGTAATCACTCCCGCGACCCTTTCACTCTCGATCAGCAGTGCCTCGACCGTAGCCTGAAACAGGTCGAGTGCTTCCCGCTCCTCGAGCTGGCGACGGACCTCCCGCGGGTAGAGACCCCGGTCGCACTGGGCCCTCGGAGCCCAAACCGCCGGGCCCTTCGACTGATTCAGCATCCGGAAATGGAGCGTGGTCCGGTCGACGGCGCGTCCCATGACCCCGCCGAGGGCATCCACCTCACGGACCACGGTCCCCTTCGCCACCCCACCAACCGCCGGGTTGCACGACATCTGCCCGATCCGGGCCAGAAACGAGGTAACGAGAAGGGTCCGAACACCCAGACGGGCTGCAGCGTTCGCAGCCTCGCTCCCGGCGTGCCCTCCTCCGATCACGATTACGTCATACGTCATCCTGTCGCGCGATCCTTGCCCTGCGTTCTAGGTTGACCTCAAGATCCAGCCGCGAACATAAGGAGATGCCTGACTTGCACCAAACGAGACAGCAGCGGGCCGACTACCGCGTCATCGGCCGGGTACAGGGAGTGGGCTACCGCTGGTGGGTGATACGGACGGCTCAACGGCTCGGCCTCCGGGGAACAGTGAAAAATCTCGCCGACGGCTCGGTGGAGGTACGGGCCGCTGGCCCGGCCGACGCGCTGAGCGAGCTCGCGTGCGCCCTGCTCCAGGGCCCTCCGTACGCCAGGGTGCATTCAGTCGAGCCGATACCACCATCCGGTCCGTTGCCCGCAGAGTTCCGCGCCGAACGATAGCGGCACCTTTTCCGATGTTCGGTGTATCGGCGTGCGTCCAACTAACTTCCAGTTGCTTCTCGAGGATCGTTCAATGATAGAACTTCCCGACGTCGAGCGAATGATCGACGCCTTCGCCGGGTACGCGACCGGCAAGACGGTGTCGGCCGTACTGATTGACAACGAAGAGTCCGTCGATATCGACCGTGAATTGACCGAGGAGAAGATCCGCGGTCATGCAATCGACTCCGTCGAGCGCCATGGACGTTACGTAGTCGTCCGCTTCCGCTCCGGTGCGAACCTCGTGTTCCACATGGGAAGTGAGGGACGGATCTTCCTGGAGTCGCAGACCACTCCGCCCGATGACGACAGTCGCATCCGGTTGCAGTTCGCCGCCGGTCGCGAACTGCGATACGCGGCGCCCGCAGATGAGGGCGAAATTCACCTCGTGGACGGTGAGGACTTCAGCGGACTCGGTACGTTCGAGAAGCTCGGTCTCGACCCGTTGAGCGAGGACTTTACCCCCGAGGTCTTCGTCCGTCTCGCCGGCGAGAAACCCCGCACGTCGCTCAAGGGCATTCTGCTGAACCAGGAGATCGTGGCGGGAATCGGAAACGAATACGCCGACGAGATCTGCTTTCAGGCCGGATATCGGCCGGACCTGAAGATCAAAGACATGAATGAAGAGCAACTTCACCGCGTGCACACCTACCTGAAACGGGTGCTCCGCAGGGCTACACTCCATTGGCAGGCTGCCCACGCCGACCCGGGCTGGCTGATCAACCGCCGGTCACCCGGCAATGCGTGCCCGCGCTGCCTTGGCGACCTGACATCGATGAGTGTCGCCGGTCGGAAGACCTATCTGTGCTCGCGGTGTCAGCGCACGGGCTGACTGCTCGGCGGTCTGACCACCTCGGCTGACGCGGGTTTCATTTCCCGACGCAGAAGCTGCTGAACACGCTATCCAGCAGGTCTTCCGTCGTGACCACGCCCAGGAGCTCTTCGAGGCGAAGAGTCGCATCCTGCAGATGGGTCGCGACGATTTCCGGCGGCAGTTTCCGATTCCGAGCCGCTTCGAACGCCTCCACATCGGCCCGTGCGTCCTGCAGGGCTCTCACATGGCGCCGTCGCGTGACGAGCGGTGCCTCCACCGCCGAGCGAAGCCCCGAGTACGCCGCTTCCAGCAGCAGCCCCCGAAGCTCGGTCACCCCTGTACTCTCCGTTGAAGAGAACCGGACGATCGGGAGTCTTCCGTCCGCGCTCGGCGCCGGTCCGCCTCCCGAGTTCTCGTGCCGGTCCGTCTTCGTCCGTACCAGAATCGTCCGACCCGCCTCCCGATTCGGCGAAAGACCGGACAGGAACTCCTCCTCTTCCCGATCCAGCGGACGTCCGTCCTCTACGCAGAACAGAACAATTGCCGCCCGGCTCAGATAGCTCCTCGCTACCTCGATTCCGATCTCCTCGATGCCGCCAGCCTCATCCCGCAGGCCAGCTGTATCGACGAGCCGGAACGGGTACCCCTCGACTCCCACGATTGCCTCGATCGCATCGCGCGTCGTCCCCGGGTGCTCCGTGACAATGGCTCTTTCGAACCCCACTAACACGTTGAACAGACTGGACTTACCGGCGTTAGGCCGACCCGCGATCACGGTCAGCGCTCCCTCCCGCAGCATCTCCCCCTCCGGTGCCAGGGCGAGCAGAGAGTCGATTTCTCCGACGAGCACGACCATGGCGGCATCCAGCCGAGTCGGGTCCAGCGGGCCGTCATCTTCATCCGGGAAATCTATGTCGTAAGCGATGAGCGCCTGGGCTTCGATCAGTTGCGTCCGCAACGTTTCGATTCGGCGGGAAAGTCCCCGCTCGAGTTGCTGCAGGGCAACCTGCGCGAGCGCGGGAGATGCTGCTTCGATCAGGTCGGCAGTGGCCTCCGCCTGCAACAGATCCACCCGGCCGTTCAGATATGCGCGCCGCGTGTACTCTCCGGGCTCTGCCAGCCTGGCCCCGGCAGCCAGAGTGGCATCCAGCACCAGCTGTGGGACGAGCGCGCCGCCATGGGAGCTGATCTCGAGAAGATCCTCGCCAGTGTAGGAGCCCGGACCCGGGAACAGCGTGGCCAGAACCCGATCCACCGCTCCGCCGCCATCGGGGTGATCGAGCCGGCGCAGGCTCGCACGGCGCGGCTCGAGGTCCTTCAGGCCGAGCCTGTCGGCAATCTCCTGCACATCGGGCCCGGAGACGCGAATAACGGCGACCGCACCTCTCCCCGGGGCCGTCGCGATCGCGGCGATCGTGTCGCGCGCCTGCTCTGCGACTGTGGAACGACTCTTCAGGCTCACGCTCACCCGCCGGGAATCAGTCGCCGCCGCGCTTGCTTCGGCCGCTCTTCTTTTTTCCCTTGCCGTCGTCCGGCCTCGAGGAAGCCATCCGGGCCCGCGCCGCCTGTCTCTCCTTCGACAGGTAAAGCTGCTGCGGGAGCGAGGCGATGTTGCTCGTCGTGTAGTACAGGTTCAGGCCCGACGGGAATCCGGCGAACATCACGGTGAACACGACCGGCAGTACGTAGACCATCATCTTCATCTGCGGGTTGTCCTGGTCCATTCCGCGCTGTCCGATCCAGGACAGCAGGAACATCGACACACCCATCAGCAACGGGATGATGTAGTACGGGTCCTTGAGCGACAGGTCCGGCAGCCAGAGGAACGGTACACCCCGGAACTCTATCGTACCCTGGAACACGAAGAACAACGTGAACAGGATCGGCATCGGAACCATCATCGGCAGACAGCCCGCGAGCGGATTGACTCCGTGCTCCTTGTACAGCTTCATAGTCTCCGTCTGCATCTTCTGCGGGTCGTCCCCGTACTTTTCCTTCAGCTCCTTCATCAGGGGCTGCACCTGCATCTGGGACATCTGGGCCCGCATGGACTTCTGGTACAGTGGAAACAGGACGACCCGCATCATCACGCCGAACAGGATGAGCACCCACCCGTAGGCGAGATTCAAAGTCTCGTGCATCCAGCCGAGGATCAGCATCACGATGCCGACGAGCGGGCGGATGATCGGTCGCAGCCATTTCCAGCCGTACGGATTCACACCCTCCAGGTCCTGGCCGACGGCCTCGAGGCGGCTGTATACCTGCGGTCCGATGTACGCGTCGAATTCGAACCCGTCGCTGCCCGCGGGAACCGGAAGGGAGGTCACGGTGCCGGCGGAGTGCTCCTCCTGCCTGCCTGTCGCGATCAGCCCGCCGAACAGCGGACCCTCCTCCGGCGCCACGAAAGCGACCAGGAAGTACTTGTTCTTCACTGCTACCCAATGAAACGGTCCGCCGGCGGCCGTTATCACCTCAGCCGGGGCGATCTTGTCGAACAGGACGCTTTCGATCCCACCAGCCTGGCCGTTGGTGACTATCGCGAGCTGCTTGAAGTCTTCATCCGAGTCCTTCTCGTTCGTCGGGAGACCGCTCCCGAGCGAGGTCAGGACCGACCATCCCTGGTCTCCGAGGCCCTCGAGGCGGCCTTTCACCTCCACCAGGTAGCTATCCGGACGGAATCGGTACATGACCACGAAACGAATCGTCGAACCCGGAAATTCGTACGACAGCCGCAGGGAATCAGACTCCGTCTGCTCGCCGAGCGTGATCTCCCGACGGTCCGCCGTGAACAGTCGGTCCCCGAGGGACGCCGTGTCTCCTCCGACGGCCACCGTGTACCCGAACAGCCGATCGCCCGGTCTAACCAGCTCGGCGCGATCGTCGCCGTTCTCTCGAACACTGTACGATTCGTACTCGAGCAGGCGCGCACCGATCAGCGACGCGCCGAGCGTCGAGAAACGAAGTTCGTACAGGTCGCTGCGGACGACGATCGTGTCGCCCGGTAGCATCGGCGCCCCGCCAAGCAGGCCGGTCTCAACCGAATCAACAGCTATAGACGGTTCGGTCACCGCCCCCAGCTCGTGGTTACCGCTCTCGACTTGCGGGTCCTGAACGAGGGAGTCGGCCTCCATTGGCCCCACCCCGGTCGGAGATGGGGGCGGCGGAAACAGCACGTTCGTCAGGTAGATCACCGCGACCGTCAGCACCACGGCGAGAACTACACGTTTCTCCATCTATGGACCGGTTCTTTCCGATTCTAGTTCAGGTCGTCCGGCATCGGGCACGGGATCGGGTCCGAAACCGCCGAACGGGTGACACCGGGTTATCCGTCGAACCGCGAGCCACGAACCACGAACCGGACCGTGCCGCTCGATCGCGATCCGGGCGTACTCAGAGCAACTCGGGTCGAACCGACATGCAGAGGGAAGCAGCGGCGACACGCCGGCCTGGTACAGACGGATCATGCCGACTATTGCCCGGCTCAACATGTGGGAAGCTCGAGACATGTGTTCAACCGCTCACGAAGCTCAGCGTAGCTCCGCTCGTATGCGTCGGGTCGTGCTCGGACCACCAGGTCTCCGTGAGGGGCGACGGGTAACCAGCAGAGGCGGATGATCTCCCGCAGCCGTCGCCTGAGACGATTTCGTTCCACTGCCGTTCGGCCGTGACGCGGCACTACGATCGCCACACGCGGCCACGCCTCCTGTCCGGTCGCCAGGAAGACATCAAGCGGCCCACACCGCTGACGACGACCAGTTCGGAGCACATTCCGGATGTCGCTGGATCGCCGAAGCCGGCTGGCACGGGGGAACGGACGTCTGTCCGACACGGGCCAGGGCGCCCGCCCGCGGCTCAGTGGCGGTGCTTGCGGTGGACTTCGTCGCTCACCGTCAGGGAATGGCGACCCCGGCGTCGGCGACGTGCGAGAACGTTCCGCCCGGCCTTGCTCTTCATGCGCGAGCGGAACCCGTGGTCCTTCAGGCGCTTCTTCCTGCTGGGATTTCTATACGTCGGTTGCATATCGTCAGCGTCTCCGTTCGTGCCGTCATTCAAAAATAGCCCTTGAGACTAGAGAGTTACGCTGTTTCTGTCAAACTTGTTTCTGGGCTCGTCCCGATGCGTTGACAGTGTGGAAAACTTCGTGTAGCATCCCTGCCCCGCTCCCAACCGGGGCGCATCCGTTCCCTCATCCGGTCTACTTGCGATGGAATTGACGGCCGCCGAAGCCTGGTCCTCGATCACCTCCGCAGCTCGCGAGGTGCTTCCGGAACAGACCTTCCGCACCTGGCTGACCTCCACGGAGGCCGTCGCGCTGTCCGATGACACCCTGATCGTCGCGGCGCCAACCCGCTTCGCGGTCGAGTGGATCGAGGACAAGTACGGTGACCTGCTGCGTGACCTCGCCCGGCGCGAGATCGGTCGATCGATCCATATCCAGTTCGAACACAGTGGATCGGCGGATCGCCTCGTGTTTCCCGAGCTCAGTAGTGCAGGAGAGGCGGAAGTGAAGACCGCCCCGATAGCCCTCTCCCCCGACCCCGTCTCAGCGGGCCCACAAGTCACCGACGCGGAAGCCGCAAGGGCGTCGGGCCTGAATCCCAGGTACAGCTTCGAGAGGTTCGTCGTTGGAGCGAACAGCCAACTCGCGGCCGCTGCCTGCCGTGGCGTGGCCGACAGTCCCGCACAGCTTTACAACCCGCTGTTCATTTACGGCGACACTGGACTCGGAAAGACCCACCTGATGCACGCCGTCGGTCACGCGATCCTGTCGAGGAATCGATCGGCCAAGGTCGCTTATGTGCCGTCCGAACAATTCACGAATGAGATGATCGCTGCGATCCAGAGTGGCCGGACCCCGGAATTCCGGCACCGCTATCGCCAGATCGACGTGCTCCTCATCGACGACGTGCATTTCCTGCAGAACAAGGAAGGTACACAGGAAGAGTTCTTTCACACCTTCAACTCCCTGTACGACGCGCATAAACAGATCGTCATCACCAGCGATCGCCCACCGCAGGAGATCCCGGGGCTGCAGGAGCGCCTTGTTTCCCGGTTCGAGTGGGGCCTTGTCACCGACATCAAACCGCCGGATTTCGAGACTCGCGTCGCGATCCTCAGGAAGAAGGCCGCAGAAGACCGACTCGTGATCGAAGATGCCGTGATCGAGTTCATCGCTCGCAATCGCAAGACATCGGTCCGCCAGCTCGAGGGGGCCGTGATCAAGCTGCTGGCATACAGCTCTCTGACCCGCCGGGAGATCAGCCTCGATCTCGCCAGGGAGGCGCTGGGCCCGCGACTGGAGGACGAGGAACGGCTGCGGGTGACCCCCGAACAGATCCGGGAGCGCGTAGCAGATCGCTGGGGTGTGACCGTAGACGGCCTCATGTCGAAGCGGCGAAACAAGCCGATCACAGTTCCGCGCCAGGTTGCGATGTACCTGATCAAGACGATGCTCGACATTCCGTATACCGAGATTGGCTCGCTGTTCGGCGGCCGGGATCATTCCACGGTGATCCACTCCGTGAACAAGGTAGAAGCAGAGATGGCGGGAGATGCCCGGTTCCGTTCGCGTATCGAAACTCTCAGGGAAGATCTGGGTCGTGGATAATCGCTGTTGAATCTGTGGGGTGAGGTGGGGATATTTCATCCGTCCGACAAGGAACCGTGGAAGCGTGTGTAAGAGAGCGCTAGTTTCCCGCAGTCCGTGCACAAGCACTCGGAACGGCAATTGACCCGACACGGCAACAACATGCACTCAGATGAGCGAGGTTTTCCCCGTTCCCACGATCTCTACTACTACTACTGTTTATTTTTAAATAGAGTATCAGTTTACCGACGTTCGGGAAAATCAGGATCTCAATCGGAATACAAAGAGGGTGTGGAATGAAGCTATCGGTCACACGGGACAGTCTTCATGCCGGTCTTGGCGCAGTTGCCGCTACGATTCCGTCGAAGACCACGCTTCCCGTTCTATCGAACATCCTGCTTGAAGCCAGAGATGGAAGTCTTTCCCTCAGTGGGACCGACCTCGACATATCGGTATCCGTGAAGATCGATGCGGAGGTCGAGCAGGAAGGAGCCGTGACCGTGCCGGCTCGGAAGTTTGCGGAGATCGCCCGCGAACTTCCTGCTGCTCCCGTACACATAGAAGTGGATGGGATGGAGATCCGTATCGAGGGAGGAAAGAGCAAGTTCAAGCTGTTTGGCTTAGCTCCGGAAGAGTTTCCGAGCTTTCCCGAGGTGGACTTCAGCGAAAGCTGGAGGATGAAGGCCGCGGATCTCCATGAGCTTATCAGTCGTGTGTCGTTCGCCGTATCGACGGAAGAAAGCAGGCCTATCCTCAACGGTGTGTTGTGGCAACTACGTCCAGAGTCAGTCACGATGGTTGCAACGAACGGACACCGCCTGGCCAGGCTGACGGCGCAACTCGAAGGGGTTGGAGCTCCGGAAGCCGACTTGATCATTCCACCGAAGGCGCTACAACAGGTCCAGAGATTGTTTGGAGCAGATGAGGAAGTGGAGGTCGCGAGATCGAAGAACCATCTCGCATTTCGATCCCCCACGAGACAGGTATTCACGCGCCTGATCGAGGGACCATATCCGAATTACGAACAGGTAATCCCCACGGACAGCGATAAGGCTGCAACAGCGAATCGCGACAATCTCGCATCGGCGATTCGTCGCATGGCGGTCGTCGCGAGCGACCAGACCCACCGCGTCCGTATGGCGTTCAGCGAGGGAACTCTCTCCTTCCGGGTACAGACCCCGGACCTTGGAGAAGCCGAGGAAGAGATGCCCGTCGACTACCAGGGGGAACCACTCGAGATCGGGTTCAACGCCAACTACCTGCTCGAAGTTCTCCGCCACATGCCGGATGACGACGTGATCATTCGGTTCAAGGCACCCGAGCGTGCCGCGACGTTCATGCCGGCATCGGGAGCGCCCGACTACCTGTGCCTGGTGATGCCGCTGCGGCTCCTCGACTGAGCCGGGTGAACCACTCCACCCGGAATCGGGTACGGACCGGCACCCGAGTTCAAGGAGAACACATGAAAGGGTTCCGGCCCGGCAGGTCGATACCACTCCTTCTGGCGACGCTGACCATCTACGGGTGCAGCGACTCGAGCGGTCCCGGTGGATCGCTCGACGCACAGATTCGCTATGTGAACGCAATCAAGAACACGGTCGGAACGGTGGAAATTGGCCTCGAGGGCGGTCCGTCCTCGGAGTTGGAGTTCTCCGGTGAGAGCGTCTATCAAACTGCCACGGCGGCCTTCCGCGTCGCTTTCGTGTCTGACGACGACGAGACACTCAGAACCGGAGAGGTGTTCCTGAGTGCCGGTACCCATTACACGATGGCGTTCGTCGGGCACGCAGATATCGGTCTGGTCAGCGGCATCTTCATGTCGGATGACCCGGGCCAGCCTGACACAGACAGGGCGTTCCTTCGAATCGTGCAGGGGGGTCTGCAGGTGGGCGCGGTGGACGCGTACCTGCTGGAAGAGGGCGAAGAGGTCGATGGGACACCGACGGCCGGGGCCATGGACTGGCTTGACATAACTCTGTACGGCGAGTTCGCGAGCGGCGAAGTGACGCTCGTGCTGACACAGGTAGCAGAGCCGGACTCCGTGAAGTTCTCCTCCGGCCCGCTCATCATCCCGTCAGGCTCGACACGAACCCTGATGGTGATCGATGGCACCGCGACCGTCGATGCCATCGACCTGATCGTGCTGGACGACGACGCCTGATTCTCAGGACAGGGCCGGGTCATCCTTGAGGCAGAGGAACCAGTCCTGGCAGCGGTACTCGTCGCCAGCTTCGTCTACCCTCTCTTTCGCTGAACCACAGGAACCGGGTGGCGGAATGATCACTTCTTCTCCGGGTTGCCAATCCGCTGGAGTCGCCACGCCGTAGCGATCGCTGTGCTGCATCGCGAGAAGAAGCCGTTTCACTTCCTGCATGTTCCGGCCGTTTGACAGCGGGTAGTACACGAGCGCTCGAACGATTCCCTTCGGGTCGATCATGAACACGGCACGGACGGCCTGAGTAGTGCTGGCCGCCGGCTGCAACATTCCGTACTTGCGCGACACTTCCATCGTCAAGTCG
This sequence comes from uncultured bacterium, assembly GCA_965370685.1. Taxonomy (GTDB): domain Bacteria; phylum Gemmatimonadota; class Gemmatimonadetes; order Palauibacterales; family Palauibacteraceae; genus Carthagonibacter. The sequence continues at coordinate 39,900 of CBDUVN010000009.1, forward strand.
CTGATCACCGGGAACAGCACCTCGACATCCTTCATGCCGCGGAACTCGATCTTCTCCCGAATCGTCCGCAACCAGGCTATGTGGCTGTAGGTGCTATCGATGGAGAGGCCGACGAGCTCACAATTCAGGGCTCGAAACTCCTCGGCCATCGACGCGAACGTCATGAACTCGGTGGTGCACACGGGCGTGAAGTCCGCCGGGTGCGAAAAGAAGATCACCCACTTCCCCTCGTAATCCGCCGGAAAGGAGATCGGACCGGTCGTGGTCTCGGCTTCGAATTCGGGTGCCCGCTCACCTATGAGCGGCAGTCGGACGGCAACATCGTCACACATTCGCGCCTCCGGTTGTTGAATTCTGTTGATCAGACAGACGCAGAAGGACGGCGGCGGCGAGCATCGGGTCGGCGGCTTTCAGCCAGCCGATGAACTCGTCCCGCTCGATTCCAGAGCGCTCCAGTGCAGCGGCCATCGCCATCTGGACCCGCTCCTCATAGGGGCGATCAGGCGGTCTCATCGTTCGCTCCAATCTGACTCAGGTGACCGAGTCGAGCTCCGACAGGAATGCAGGAGCCCGTCTGTGGCGTGTGGTCTGCTCGAACGCGTACGAAATCCGAAGCAGCGTCGGCTCGCTCCAGGCGCGCCCGAAGAACGACAGCCCGACGGGGAGACCGTGTACGAATCCGCCCGGAACGCAGATGCTCGGATAGCCGGCGATCGCCGCCGGTTCCGAACTGCTACCCGCGAAGTGGTCTCCGTTCACCAGGTCCGTGACCCACGCGGGACCGCCGGTCGGCGCGACCAGGGCATCGAGCTGATAGCGGTCCATGATCTCGTCGATCCCCTTTTCCCGGGCCAGGGAACGCGCGGTGGCGAGCGCGTCGAGATACAGCTTCTCGGTAAGCGGCCCCTTTTCCTGGGCAAGCAGGAAAATCTCCTGCCCGAACCACGGCATCTGCCGCGCGGATTCGCGCTCGTTGAACTCGATGATCTCCTCCAGCGATCGCACCGGGGCTTCCGGGCCGAGATGTGACAGATAGGCATTCAGGTCCGCCTTGAACTCGTACAGCAGCACTTCCCACTCTGGCGCGCCCATCTCCCCGATCGAGCCCGGGTTTGCCGGGTCGATGAGCTCGGCGCCCTCGGCCCGCATCGCATCGAGCGCGTCCTCGAACAGCCCGTCGACCTTCTCGTGGTATTCGGCGTAGGCGCGCGCCACCCCGATACGGGCGCCGCGCAGGCCGGCCGGATCGAGAAAACCGGTATAGGTCCCGTGCGCCTTGCCGGCGCTGGCCTCGGTAATCGCATCCGAACGATCGACGCCGGTCAGCGCACCGAGTATCAGCGCGGCATCCCTCACGGTTCGGGTCATCGGCCCCGCAGTGTCCTGTGTGTGCGACAGCGGAATGATCCCCGTTCGGCTCACCAGTCCCACGGTCGGCTTGATTCCGACGATCCCGCAGGCGTGCGACGGGCACACGACCGAACCGTCCGTTTCGGTGCCGATCGCGCCGCCCGTCAGGTTCGCGGAGACCGCTGCCGCCGATCCGGAACTCGATCCACAAGGGTTCCGGTCGAGGATGTACGGGTTCCGGCACTGGCCCCCGCGGGCGCTCCAGCCGCTGCTGGATCGCGTGGAGCGGAAATTCGCCCATTCGCTGAGGTTTGCCTTGCCCAGCAATACGGCGCCCGCCTGCCGGAGACGACTCGCGACGGCGGAGTCGGTCGGCGGAACGGATCCTTCCAGCGCGTACGAACCTGCGGTGGTCGTCGTTCGGTCGTGGGTCCCGATGTTGTCCTTGAGCAGGATCGGGATTCCGTGCAACGGGCCGACCTCGTCGTCGTCACGGCGAATCTGGTCCAGCCGGTCCGCGATCTCCAGGGCGTCCGGGTTCGTCTCGATCACGGCACGCAACTCGGGTCCACGCCGGTTCAGCGCCTCGATCCGTTCGAGGTACTGTTCGGTCAGGGAGCGCGCGGTCCAGCGACCGGAGCGCATACCCTCGCGGAGTTCATCGATCGTGATCTCGTCGAGTTCGAACGGCTCCACGGCGGCGTGTGCTCGCGCGCCTCGACCAGCGGTTGAATCGGTCGGGGAGCCAACCGGGGAATCCTCCGCGGGGCCGCACGCGGCGGGACCCGCGATGAGCAGGGCTCCGCCCGCCGCTCCGTACTCGAGGAACCGGCGTCTGCTCAACTCCGAACGTTCGTTCTGGAGCTGCCCAGAGTTTGGGTCGTCGTGCCTGTTGCGGTCGGACATTCGCTTGATCCCCTGGGCGCCCGATCGATCCGGGCGGATCGTGAGTATGCCGAGGACTCTGTGCGGACGCTGACGCGCGGAGCCCGCGGAACGAGTTTCAAGCTACGTTGGCGGCTCGCGCCCTGTCACCCGCCGCGCTTGACGGCCCGCTTTCCACCGGCGGAGTATGCCTCATGCACATCGATCCACAGGACAGAGTGATCTGCGCGGGCGGCGGTCCGGAGGAAGACCCGCGGCTGCCGGCCGGGACTCCTGCGTGCGGGCCAGCCACAACCGGGTCCGGGCCGGTTTCCACGCCCGCTGCTACGCCGATCTATCAGAGCTCGCTATTCACGTTCCCGGATTTCGGGACGCTGCTCGACGGGTTCAGCGCCGAGCACCGGACGAACCTGTACTCACGCGGAAAGAACCCGACCGTCGAAGCGCTGGAGCGGAAACTGGCCGCCCTCGAGCGGGGGGAAGCCTGTCTGTGCTTTTCCTCGGGGATGGCCGCTGTCAGCGCCGTGATGCTGGGCCTGCTGCGCGCCGACGATCATGTCCTGTTCGTCAACGACACGTACGGACCCACACTGCAGCTCGCGCAGCACCTGAGACGATTCGACATCGAGCACGACCTTCAACTCGATCTCGATCTGGAGTCGATCGAGAGCGCGATCCGCCCGAACACCCGGCTGCTGTGGATGGAGAGTCCCGGGACGATGCGGTTCCGGCAGCTCGATATCCGGGCCGTGGCGTCGCTGGCCCACGACCGCGGGATCCTCACCGGGATCGACAACAGCTGGGCCACCCCGCTGTGCCAGAAGCCGCTGACGCTGGGCGTGGACATCGTGATGCATACCTGCTCGAAGTACATCGGCGGGCACAGCGACGTGATCGCCGGCGCCCTGGTGACCAGCGCCGCCCGCGCCGAGGAGTTGTTCTACAGCTCGTACCTGCTCAACGGTGGAATCCTCGCGCCGTTCGATGCGTGGCTCCTGCTGCGCGGCCTCCGGACGCTCCCGGTGCGGCTGGCCCAGCACGAGGCCGATGCCCTGGAGGTAGCGGAGTTTCTGCAGGGTCATCCCGCCGTGCGGCACGTGTTTCACCCGGCCCTGGATTCGGACAGTATGCCCGGACCGGGCCAGCTAACCGGGTACACCGGCCTGCTGAGCTTCGAGCTGGAACGAGGCGGGCTCGAGAACGTGACCCGCGTGATCGACGGCCTCGAGCACTTCGGGATTGGCGTGAGCTGGGGCGGCGTGGAGAGTCTCGTGATCTCGCCGAACGGGCGCACCAACCAGGAGCGGCTGGACGAGCTGGGAATCCCGCCCGGCCTGATCCGGCTCTCGGTAGGGCTCGAAGGGGCGGACTTGCTGATCGGTGACCTCGATTCTGCCCTGGACTCTGTCACGTGACACGTTTCCGGACCGACGCACCGCTGTCGGTCGGCGAGGCCCTCGCGCCGATCATGACCATGCTGGGACTGTTCCTGCTCGGGTCGTTCACGATTGGACTGAGCGGTGAGCTGCTGGTCGCCGTGTTGCTCGCGTCGGCAGCAGTCGCGGGGCTCGTTGCCGCGCGGCACGGGCACGGGTGGGAGGATGTCCAGCGGGCCACCGGCCAGAAGCTGGCTGATGTGCTGCCTGCGATCCTGATCCTGCTGGCGATCGGTATGCTCATCGCCACCTGGGTGCTGTCGGGGACGATCCCGTACCTGGTGTACTGGGGCGTGCGGTTCATCAGTCCGCAGTGGCTGGTGCTCACCGCGTTCCTGGCGACTGCGCTGATGTCCCTGGCCACGGGGACCTCGTGGGGGTCGGCCGGCACGATCGGCGTGGCACTGATGGGAACGGCCGCGGCGCTCGGTGCCCCGATGGCCGCCACGGCCGGAGCCGTCGTATCGGGCGCCTACTTCGGCGACAAGATGTCGCCGCTGTCCGACTCCACGAACATCTGCGCGATAGGAGCCGGGGCGGACCTGTACGAGCACATCCGTCACATGATGTACACGGCAGTACCCTCGTTCTTCCTCTGCCTGGTGTTGTACACGCTCGCATCACGCCTCACGCCGATCGCCGCGGGCGGGTCGGCGGACGGTGCCCGGGCCCTTCTGGCCGACCTCGATGCCGCATTCGTTCTCAGCCCCCTGGTACTCATCCCGCCGGCAATCGTGGTCGTGAGCATCGTGCGCCGGGTGCCTCCCGCCCTCGCAATCGCGATCTCGTCACTGGTGGCGATCGTCCTCGGCATCTGGCTCCAGGGTTTCGGGATAGACGAGGCGATCCGCGCCGCCGTGGGCGGTTTCAAGCTCGAGATGATCGAGTCCGTCGGCGTAGACCCCGATGTGCTGGGCGCCGATTTCGGTGGACTGGTGGAGCGGGGCGGCCTGTACGGGATGGCAAACACCCTGATCGTGGTGATCGCGGCGTTTCTGCTCGCGGGCGCGATGAGCGCGTCCGGCTCGCTCGAGCTGCTGATCGAGCGGATGCTGGCGGCGGTCAGTTCCGTGTTCGGGCTGATCGCCGCCACGATGGCGGCCGGAGCGACGACGATCGCGCTCACCAGCCACGGTGGGGTCACGGCGCTGGTGATCGGCGGGTTGTTCCAAGGGGCGTACGAGGAGCGGGAGCTGGCGGCGGTGAACCTGTCGCGTTCGCTCGAAGACTCGGTGACGATCACCGAGCCGCTGATGCCGTGGACCGTGTCTGCCGTATTCATGGCGGGCACGCTGGGCGTGTCCACGGTGGAGTACGCGCCGTGGGCCCTGTTCTGCTACGGTGGACCGTTCTTCTCGCTGCTGATCGCCGCGTTGTACAGGCGGACCGGGTTCGGGATCCGGCGGTTGGGG
>CBDUVN010000010.1:0-40312 GCA_965370685.1 uncultured bacterium
GCAGGAGGCCTACTTCGCCGACGCCCAGGCCTACGGCGATGCGGCTACGGTCCTGCAGGCCGGCAGCTTCACGACCAGCACGGGCATTGTGATTGATGCTGCCGGAAGCGCTGGTGGCTATAGCGTGACGGCTTCGCACGGAAGCTCGGGCAACACCTACTTTGTCAACGTGGGTGGTAGTACCGCGACCGAGGGCAAGATCCAGAAGAGTCCCTGACCCTACAGGAGGGCGGATCGAATCTCGATTCACCTGCCTTCTTGAACGAGGGCGCAGCGGCTCCGGCTGCTGCGCCCTCGTTCCTTGATTCACGCCAGGCGCGCGGGGGACGCTCGGAGATCGTGAAGCAGCCAATTCCGTCCCGCCCGGAAACCTCCGAAGCCTCACACGGCATTGCACGGATTACCACTCTGCTCGCCGTCGGTCTGCTGGTCGCCGCCACGCTCGTACTCTTCTGGCCCACACTGTTCGGCGGTCGAACCCTGTTCGGTCGTGACATCACTCCGTTCTTCTATCCGATGAAGCACGTGCTGGTCGAATCGGTCCGGTCCGGCCGGATCCCGTTCTGGAATCCCGGGGTCGTGGGGGGCGAGCCGTTCTTCGCATCGCTGCAACCCGGGGTCCTGTACCCGGGAAGCCTGCTGCTGTACGTGCTCCCGCTATCGGTCTCATTCGACTGGCTCGTCGCGCTCCATTATCCGCTCGCGGGGATAGGGCTTTACCTGCTGCTCGGGCGCTGGGGCCGGTCACCGGCCGCGTCGTGGGTCGGTGCCGCGGCCTTCATGCTCGGCGGCTACCTGGTTTCGATCGGGAACTTCCCGAACAACCTGCAGACGGTGGCGTGGGTCCCCTGGCTGTTCTGGGCGTGGGATCGTGTTCTCGAGCGCCCGACGTCTTCACGAGTCGGAGCCTTCGCAGGATTGTCCGCCGTCGCATTCCTCGGCGGTGAGCCACAGATGCTGGGTCTTGCCCTCGTCTGGATTCTCGCGCACGGCTTGCTGCGAATTGAGAGGCATCCCGCAGGAACGATCCGACAGTTATCCGCTTTTGCGCTCGGTGGAGCTGTCGCACTTGCCCTCGTCTCCGTCCAGCTCGTTCCGTTCGTCGAGTACATGCTCAGTTCTGTGCGCACGATGTCCGTCGGGCTCGACTATGCGTCCTCGCGCAGCCTTGAACTGGCGGGCTCAGCGCATTTCGTCATGCCGCCGGTTCTGGCAGCCGGCGTACACGATTTCACGACACGATTCCTCGCGGCCACGGAAGTGCCATGGATTCTGAGCCCGTATCCCGGGGCGGTGGCCGGCTCGCTCGCTCTGGTCGCCCTCGGCGTGGCCGGGAGGCGACGAGCCGTATTCTGGGTCGGCTCGGCGATGCTTGGCGTGCTGCTCGCTGCAGGCTCGAACGGTCTGCTGTACAGGCTGCTGTTTGACTCGGTTCCCGCGTTCCGCGCTTTCCGTTATCCGGAGAAATTCCTCCTGCTGCCCGCGTTGGCTATCCCGATCCTCGCTGCCTGGGGAGCCGATGCCGCGATTCGTGGCGATAGACGGTCTCGAATCGTGGGCGTACTTGGCGGAGCAGCAATCGTGTACGGAGTCCTCGGCCTCGTGCTCGGGCTGGCTCCCGAAACGCTCGTGCCCGCATGTGACGGAATGCTCAGCGGTGCTCGCCTGTGCTCTGAACCGCTCGTGTCGGCCCGTCTGTACGCGGCGACAGCGGGGCGTATTTCCATGCTGGTTGCCCTCGCGGCCGGTGCGGTCGCGGTCGGCGGACGGGGCAGGCTTCGACCGGAGGCCGTGGTCGGCCTGTTGGGGATGCTCGTCGCGGCGGACCTGATCGCTGCGCACGCACACGTGAACCCATCCGTGGAGAAGCGCATTTACGAGGAGCCGACCTGGCCGGCACGGGTTCTGGCCGAGCTGGGGGCGGATCCGGAGGAATACCGCTATCGCGGCTCTCCTCTCCAGGCCGGTATGGGAAGTATCGTGACAGTGCCGGGCGCGCTGGAGCTCTCCAACCTGTATCTCGATTTCCAGACGATGGGTCCGAACGTCGGCCAGTTGTACGGGTTTCTCCACCAGGATGGCCTCCAGGGAGTGGAGCTTCTCTCGGTGGCGATGACCAACGACGCTGCGATCAATCGATGGGCGGACGATCCTGTTCGCTTCCTCCGCGCGATGAACGTCCGCTGGTACGCCGATCCGACAACAGCCGCTGACTCCCTCGAGGGCCTCCTGCTTCTCGCGCGTCACCCGGAGCTTCCACTCCGCCTGTTCGAAGTGCCTGGTCCCCTGCCGCGCGCGTATCTGGCAGCCGAGTGGGAGGTGGCCCCGAACGCGGGTCGGGCGTTGCTCCGGACACTCGAGCCGGACTTCCCTCTCGGAGAGAGGGTCGTGCTGGAGGAGTCGCCTGGCACTGCCATCTCAGGCGGGTCCGGCCGGATTCTCGCTGTCGAGTACGATCAGAATCGGATCCGGTTGGACGCGAGAACGGACGGCCCGATGGTCCTTGTCGTGAACGACAGGCATTACCCGGGATGGACCGCACGGGTTAACGGCCACCGGGTTCCGGTTCTCAGAGCCTCGGGAATCTTCCGAGCCGTAGCCCTCCCGGCTGGCGACAGCGTCGTCGAGATGAAATTCCGGCCAACCGGGCTGGTTCCCGGGACACTCCTGAGTCTCCTCGGACTCGCGTTTATCGCAGGTCTGTTGATTCTTCCCGTCGACTCGGACTCTCTCGGCCTCGAACCCGACCTGGCAGATCATCCGTGAGTCGCATGCGAGCAGCTCCGGGTCAATCGCTTCCACTTGAACCGCCGTCACGGCGTTCGGTGGGCTGGCTGGCGCTCTCCTTCTTTGGCGCGGCGGCAATTCTGATGCTCGCGACGCAGGGGGACTATGGTGTCGTGAGCGACGTGCCGAATTATTTCTTCAGCTCGATGCGCCAGCTGGTGTGGCTCCAGGAGCTGACGCAGTCGTTATTGGAAGGGAGCCCCGGGGACGCTATCAATCGCGACTCGGTCCTCGAGCACTGGCGCTGGATGCCCGAACGGGTTCCGCATCCGCCTCTGTCGCGCGAGATCGGCGGAGTCAGCTGGCTCGTGTTCCGGGATCTGCTCGACACGATTGGCGCCTATAGAGTCGGCGTCATGCTGACCTTCGCATGTCTCACCGGGGCATGCGCCGCGTTCACGGCAATCGCCGCAGGCTCGCTCACGGCCGGTGCCGGAGCGGGGCTCACGATTCTCACGATCCCGGCGGTGTTTGCCCACGGTCACTTCGCGCACACGGACCTGTTCCTTGCAGCGTTCTGGTTCGGGGCTGCCGCTTGCCTGTACGTATGGATGGACTCCCCTCGCCCGGGCCTGTTGATCGGAGCGGGACTGCTGCTGGGGGCGGCACTCGCCACGAAACTCACGGGGCTTCTCCTGGTTCCGGTGCTGGGCATGTGGCTCCTCATTCGTAGACCGAGGGATGCCGGGTGGGCGCTCTCAATCCTCGGTTTGCTGGCCGCTGCGGTGTTCTTCCTGTCGAACCCCGTGTTGTGGGTCGATCCGAAGCTGGGTGTCGCCGACTACTTCGGGGCGGGTCTGGAAAGGGTGGAGGGGATTGGTGGGGTGATCCGGACGGAGTACTTCGGCCGCTTCTTCAGGTACCGGGGGCCGTGGCACTACCCGGTCGTGTGGACGGTGATCGTGATCCCGCCGACTCTGCTTGTGGCCATGACCGCGGGGCTGTTCGATGGTCGGCGCAAGGGGCTGATTGGATTCTGCTGCCTGAACATCGCGGTGCTGTATCTTGCCCTGCTGCTGCCCTCCGCTCCGATGCACGATGGTGTACGGCTGTTCCTGCCGGCGTTTCCGTTTTTCGCGGTCCTGGCGGGAGTCGGGACAGTGTCCATCGTCGACAGGATCGGCCGACTGGTTCGGTCTGACGACCGACGAATGACTCCTGTGCTTGCATCGCTCGTGTTGCTTCTCCTGTTTCTGCCGGCAGCCGCCGCGGTCGTTCGCACGCACCCGTATCAGCTGTCGTATTTCAACCTGCTGATCGGCGGAACCGCGGGAGCAGCCGAGAAAGGCCTCGAGGTCACAAATCTCAAGGAAGTCCTGAACGAGGAGGTACTGGTGGAGCTGTCATCCTCGATCGCTGCTGATGCGGCCATCGATGGAGGGTTCTTCCTCGAGGAATTGTGTTTCTATCAGACCCTGAATCGCGCACCGCTTTCCTGGACCGTCGAGACCGCATGGCCTGCCAGAGATTCCCGCGGATCGGAACTCGTGCTCGCGTGCAGAGGAGATGCCGTGCGGGAGCCCGCCGTCGTCAACCGGCCGGTGCAGGATCCGGACTTTCTGTTCGTCCTCAACCGGAAGGCCATGTGGCGCCGGATCGAGTGGGCGCTGCATGAACAGGAAGCAGTCCCATTCTATCAGGTGACGCTTGACGGAGTGCCGTTGCTCAGCGTGTATCGCATGCGATGAGAGTCTCTGATTCGAGGTCGAGGAGCCCGCACGACACACGCCAGGCACCGCGCGCCGGGGTGCGACTGCTGTGGGCCGCAATCCTCGCGGGCATCACCCTCGCCTTGCTCGTACCCGATCTGGATCGTCCCGGCGTCACTTGGGACGAACCAGAGTACTTCGCCTCTGCCCGGCGGATCCAGGCATGGGTGGTCGACCTGGCCGCAGCCCCGAGCGCGGCCATTCAACCGGACGCGATCAGGGCCGCATGGGATCCGCCCGAGCATGACTACTTCAACCCTCATCCACCGGTGTACAAGGAGGGGATGGCCCTTTCGGAGGCTGTGTTCGGGTCTGTGCTCGGTTCCGTGGCCGGTTTCCGGCTCTCGTCCGCTGTCCTGTTTGCCGTCCTCGTCGCAGCGGTCGTGTGGACCGTGTCGGGTGTCGCGGGGATCGTCGCCGGGGTCTCCGCCGGAGTGTCTCTGCTGCTGATGCCGAGGGTGTTCGGGCACGCGCATCTCGCCACCACGGACATGCCTCTCACCTTCCTCTGGGCACTGGCGACTCTGGGGTTCGCCGCATTCCTGCGTCACGGTGGGACTTCGCGACTCGTGCTGGCTATGGTGGTCCTGGGCCTCGCGTTGGGCACCAAGTTCACGGGCTGGCTGCTCCCCGTACCGCTGCTCGTGTGGGCGGTTCTCGAGCGCCGCTGGTGGCCGTGGTTGGTGCTCGTGACCGGTGCTCTAGTGGTGTGGTACGCGGTCGTGCCGATCGCGTGGCACGAGCCGCTCGATGTCGTCACCAGGCTGTTTGACGAAAGCATGAACCGGGACCGGATGGCTCCATTTGCCACATTCTACTTCGGGACGGCATATCCGTACTTTGTACCGTGGCATCAGTCGATCGTGATGACGCTGGTCACGGTTCCGGTCGGGATCCTGTCGCTGTCCCTGGTCGGAGCGTTCGACTCCGTTCGGAGCCGGAGCATCCTGCGCCCCGAGGATCCCCGCGTTGCCCTCGCCCGTCTCTGCCTGCTCCAGATCGGCTTCTTCCTGTCGCTGATGGCGTTACCGAGTTCTCCAAATCACGATGGCGTTCGCCTGTTCCTGCCGATGTTCCCATTCGTAGCCGTGCTCGGCGGGCTGGGGTTTTCCCGACTCTTCGGCTTCGTGCGCGCCAGAGTCGATGAGCGCGGGACGGTGCTCGGTGGTCTCCTGCTCGGGATCGTCTTTTTCCTGCCCGCGTGGTGGCAGACGACCCATGTTTCGCCGTATTACCTGTCCTACTACAACGAGCTGATCGGCGGACTGCCGGGCGCGGCGCGCGCGGGCATGGAAGTGTCGTACTGGTATGATGCGATGACGCCGGAATTCCTCGACCGGGTCGAACAGGAAGTACCCGAGGGAGCGACTGTCCTGAACTGGCCGACCCCGAAATACCTCGAGGAGCTTCAAGCCATGGGTCGTCTGAGAGCGGATATCCGAGTCGGCCGGGAGTGGCCGTCACCGTACCTTCTGCTGCTCGCCCGCAAATCCACGTTGCAGCCTCCGTTCCTGGACGTTTACGAGAACGTTCAGCCGGTGATCGCGGTAGAGCTGGACGGAGTCGAACTGGCGGGCCTGTACGTCTGGTCGGCGGCCCCGGAGACCATCTCCCCGGAACTGGAAGGAGAGGAGCAGTGAAGACCCTCGACGCGATCGTCCCGATCTACAACGAGGAAGCAATCCTCCCGGAGCTGCACCGCAGGCTTACGTCGGTGCTCGGCGGACTTCCCTACGACTGGAGGATCCTCTATGTGGACGACGGAAGCTCGGACGACTCGCCGGGTCTTCTGGCTGAATACTCCGACCGGGACTCGAGGGTCTGTGTGCTGCATCTCGCTCGCAACTTCGGGCAGCAACCCGCGATCGCAGCCGGACTGGCCGCCTCGGAAGCGGACGCCGTCGTACTGCTGGACGGAGATCTCCAGGATCCGCCGGAGGTGATCCCTGAGCTTGTCCGACGGTGGGAAGAGGGCTACGAGGTCGTATTCGCCGTGAAGGAAAAGCGAAAGGAATCCGCGCTGAAGCGTGCGATGTTCGCGGGATTCTACCTGCTCATCGGCAAGCTGAGCTCCGTCGAGATCCCGCCGAACGCTGGCAACTTCTCGCTCATGGATCGCTCGGTGGTGGACATCGTCAACGCGATGCCGGAGCATCACAGGTACATCAGCGGTCTTCGGGCATACGCTGGTGGGCGTCAGACGGGAGTCGTGTTCGAGCGCGCCGCCCGGCATTCCGGCGAACCGAGACAGTCGCCTCGAAAGCTCCTCCGCATGGGGTTCGACGCGCTGTTCGCCTTCTCCGAGGTCCCGCTCCGCCTGGCCACGCTCGCGGGCTTCGTAGTCTCCGGCATCGCGTTCATCGTTCTCCTGCGGGTGCTCTGGGCCCGGCTCGTGTCGGGCACGGCGATCGAGGGCTGGGCATCGGTGATGACATCGGTCCTGTTCATCGGCGGGATCCAATTGATCGCAATCGGTGTGATCGGCGAGTACATCGGACGCATCTACAACGAATCGAAGCGACGACCGGCCTGGATCGTCACCCGCTCACGGAATCTGGCTCCGAGGCGCGATGCACCCACGCCGGTGTCAGAGTCGACGGCCGACTGAAATCTCCATGGATCGCGAACAGTACGACAAGCTGGCCTGGCTCGAGGACCGGTCATGGTGGTTCCGGCTCAAGCGGGAGATCGTGTTCGACTGGCTGGATCGGGAACTGCGACGCTCCGGAGTCTCGGGCGATCCGACCATCGTCGATGTGGGATGCGGGGCAGGGGGAACTCTGTCGCGTCTTCCGTTCGCCGCAACGGCAATCGGTCTCGAGTACGATCAGGAGGAGGTCCGGGAAGCGCAGCGAAGGGGCGTGTCCCGTCTCGTTCGGGGAAGCGCGGGATCACTGCCGTTCCAATCGGCCAGCTGCGATGCGGTCCTGATGCTCGACGTGCTCGAGCACCTGGCTGACGATCGGGGCGCGCTGTCAGAAGTGCACCGGGTGCTCTCCAGCGACGGCTTTCTCCTCGCAACCGTTCCGGCGCATCCATTTCTCTGGTCCCCGCACGACGAGGCGTTCCACCATGAGCGTCGGTACCGAAAGCAGGAACTCAACCGGAAGCTCCAGGACTCGGGATTTCACCTCTCCCGAGTTTCATACGCTTTTGCGACGGCGTTTCCGCTCGCCTGCCTGATCCGGCCTGCGACGCGCCTGCTGGCACGTGTCGGGATCGGCGAAGATCGAGCCGATGACTTCCGCCTTCTCCCGGTGCAGCTCGAGGATCTGGCCCACGCGGTAACGCATTGGGAAGCCGTGTGGCTGAGGGAGCACGCGTTGCCGTTCGGACTCTCTCTCGCGGTGGTGGCGCGAAAGGGACCGCTCGCGGTGAGCGATTCGGAGCAGTTGCGCATCCCTGATTCTGGAGCGTTGACGGCCGGTTGAGGCCAGTCCCCGAGGAATTCATCCGGAGACCGGTGGAATTCGAACGGGTAATGCGGGGAGAGGCCATGCGGCAGGCGGGGTATACGTTGGTGGAACTCCTGATCGGATTGGTGCTGCTGAGTACGATACTCGCTCTCGGCTGGTCCGGGCTGCGCAGAGCACGGGACGCCGCCGCGCTCGAGGGCGCGGCCCGCTCCGTCATGCGTCAGCTGAGTCTCGGAAGGAACCTCGCCGTGGCCCGTCGCGAAACGGTCCGCCTTCGCGCCGGGCCGACCGGAATCGGGCTGTACGCTGCCGATGGAAGTCGCCTCTCCGGGTTGGATATCGGGCCTGGTGGAGAACTGCCGGTAGACTCCGTCGACGTGAGACCTTCCACGATCCGATTCAATGCGCGAGGACACGCCGGGGCCGGCAGCATTTACCTGTGGAAAGGCAGCCACGGAATCCGGCTCGTGTGCAATTTTCTGGGACGGGTGAGGCGCGAACCGGTTCCGGGGTCCTGATGAATCCGCGACTGCGCCACGGATACGGCTTTCTGCACGGCACCGGACGATCGCCCGGAAGACGTGGGATGGAGGATGGAAAGACGGGCCCGTTAGTGAAGCGGAAGCCCGATGCGGCAGGATCAGTACTGGTGGAACTTCTCATCTCTCTGTCAATCATGACGATAGGTGTGTTGGCTATAGCCGCCGGAGGGCGCGCCGTGCGCATCCAGGCGGAATTGGCTTCGCGCCGCGCAGCAGAAGCGCTGGCGGCACAGCAGGTGCTCGAACATCGGCTTGTGGGAACAGCCGGGGATTCGTCAGGCGTCGACACGGTGTCGATCGGAATTCACCGGGTGCAGGTCCGGATCGAGGTGCGGGATTCGCTCCCGGGCCTCACATGGGTCCGGGTGCAGGCCGATGCCGGAGCTGGAACGGTTCCGTGGGAGCTCGTGACTTTCAGACGCATCCCGTGAGGACCGTTGCGTTGCCCATGGAAACGGGCTTTCTTGCATGGAATGGCCTGTCGGTGATCTGGTCCGCGGGGCCCGAGACACGGATCTCCGCGTGTCGTTTGACACATTCCGGGAGGATGTCTAGTATGTGGCTCACCCGCCACACAGAGCCCAACTCTAAACAGTTGAGCGGCTTGCCGGTATGACACCGTTCGGTTTCGGTCCCAGGAGACGCTCGGTCGGCCTCGACATCGGGAGCGGTTTCGTCAAGGTCGCCGTAGTCGATCATTCGGGCAGCGAGCCCGTGGTCGAGCGGCTCATCCTGCGTCCGCTCAGTGCCGACGCGATCGTCGAAGGCGAGATCATGGATCCCGGCCTGGTCGCGCAGACCATCGACGCGATATTCGACGAAGAAGGACTGTCCCAGCGCGACGTCGTGGTCAGCGTCGGGGGACGCGATGTGATCATTAAGCCGATCCAGATGGATCGGATGAAGAAGTCCGATGCCCGGGAAGTCATCCGGTGGGAAGCGGAGCAGCACGTTCCATTCGACATGGATGACGTGCAGCTCGATTTCGAGATCACGGATCCCGAGGGAGAAGGCCTTCAGATGGGGGTTCTTCTCGTCGCAGCCAAGCGTGAGCTGGTCGAGAACAAGGTCGCGTTGCTCGACGAGGCGAATCTTAACCCGCGAATCATCGACGTCGATTCATTCGCGCTGCATAACGCGCTCGAGGTGAACTACCCGGAGGCCATGAGGGGGCTGTCGAGCCTCGTCAGCATCGGCCATGAGACTACCAACGTGAATATCCTGGAGGACGGAGTCCCGGTCCTCACACGGGACCTGAGCTTCGGGACGCGGCGTCTGTCGCTCGATCTTCAGCGTGAGCGCGGCATGCTCGCGGATGAAGCGGAAGCCGTCCTCCGCGGTGACGATACGGACGAGCGACTCCGATCGTTTCTGTACGAGCGCTCCCAGGAGGTAGGAAGGGGCATTGAGCGCGCGACGGCCTTCCTCGAGACGCAGGAAGTCGGAGCGAGCCTCGGTCGTCTGTATCTGTGCGGAGGGGGTGTCCACGTGCCCGGACTCGCCGACGCCCTGGCGGAGCGACTCGGCGTCGAGACCAAGATCGCAAATCCAATCGAGCGGCTGGGCGTGAAGGCTGGAGCAGTCGATCTGGAAGAGGCGCGAAGCACCGCTCCTCTCATGATGCTGTCTGTCGGACTGGCCCTGCGGAGACTGGCGTGATCGAGGTCAATCTTCACCCGACCGGCGGAAAGGCCCGAAGGGGCCGGCGTCCGCGCATGGCGATGCCGGCCTGGCTCGGATCGGGTGGGGGCGGTGGCGAGGGTCGCGATTCGTGGACCGTGGCCGCGATGGTCGCGTTCGGGCTCGCGGTTCTGACGATCGGCGGGCTGTGGTTCACACAGCGGTCGGTCCGGGCGGAGCTCGACGGAAGATTGGAAGAAGCCCGTGCGGACTCGACTCGGCTGGCGGACCTGAGAGTGTTGAGTGACAGCCTGACAGCCAGGGAGAGAGAGATCCAGGAGCGGCTCGAGCTTGTTCGGGGACTGGACCAGGGCCGCTTCGTGTGGCCGCATCTGCTCGACGAACTGAGCAGGGCACTTCCCGAATACACCTGGCTGACCGCAGTGCGGGTCTCGACTCCGCTTCCCGACCTCACGGTCCAGGTCGATGGTGTCGCGGCAAATCCGCTCGCGATCACCCGGTTCGTCCGGAACCTTCAGGGATCCAAGTATGTCGAGCAGGTCCGGATCATGGGAAGCCAGCAGGCCGAAGTCGACAATGTCCTGGCGCATGCGTTCAAGCTCGTGGTCACGTACGCCGATCCTCCCGACACCCGGGTGTCAGCAGGGACGAAGGGGGGCTGAGCATGGCGCTGCTTCCTCAGGACCAGCGACACCAGAGCATGCTGCTCATCGTGATCCTGGCGATCGCCGCGGCGTCCCTGTACTACGTCTACGTATATCGACCGAACGGCGCTGAGCTTGTCGAGCTTACAGAGCAGGTTGAAGGCCTCGAACTTCAGAACGAGCTGGCCGAAGCCCGGATCGGGGATCTGCAGCGTCTGCGCGATCGACTGTCGAATGCCGAACAGCAGTTCACTCTGCTCCAGAAGCTGGTTCCCTCGCGCGCAGAGGTTCCTGCGATCTACGAGGCAATCGCTACCCAGACGCAGGCGCTCAACATTCGGCTGATCAATGTCGAACCACTGCAGCCGGTGAACGCTGACAGCGCCGGGACGCTGCTCCGGCAGGAATGGCAGATGGAAGTAGAGGGTGAGTATCACGCCGTAGGGACGTTTCTTGCTCGCGTGGCCTCATTCGACCGGATCGTCCGGCCACGAATCACCCAAATCGTGCCTGCGGAAATGACGCCATCGGGTCGGCAGATCATCCGCGCGACCTTCCAGCTCGAGACCTTCGTTCTCGGCACGCCCGAGACGCAGCCGACCGAGGGTCAGGAGGGCTGAGATGAAGAAAGCGGGACTTACGGCGGGCCTGTTCCTGGCGACGTTTCTGGTCGTTCCGGCCTGTGTCAGCGCGCAGGAAGCGGAAGAAAAGCCGGCGCAGACGACGGAATCGTCTACGGCCGATCAGCAGACTTCCGTGGACCGGGAGACATTCAACTATCCGGCGGGAGCACGAAGAGATCCGTTCGAGCCGCTTTCAGCAGGTGATGAGCTGGGGCCGAGATTCGAGGATTTGAATCTGGCGGGGGTCGTGTACAGCCCCTCGTCGGGGAGCATCGCGATTCTTACGGATCGGGCGACCGGCAAGCGATATCGAGTCTGGGAAGGTGACGTAATCGGTGGAGCGAAACTCGTCCGGGTCCGTGCCACGGAGGTCGACTTCGTCGTCACGGCGTTCGGAGTGAGCCGGCAGGAGACGCTCCGCCTCAAGAGTCAGGATAAGGAGCAGGGAGGATGATCCTCAAAACGATTATCGCGTCGACGTTACTCGTGTGGTCGAGTGGCGGCCCGGGAGCGGTCCAGGAGATTCGGATCGCGCAGGTCGGCGGCGAGACCGAGATCGTCGTGGTGACCTCCGGCGAAGTGACGTATCGGGACTTTGCCCTGGAGGAGCCGCCGAGGCTGATTCTCGACCTGTCCGGCGCAGAGACCGGGCTGCCGAACAGCAGCTACGATGCGATTCGCCGCGGTGGCGTAATGCGGATCCGGAGCAGCTGGTTCCGGCCTGGAGTCCTACGCCTGGTATTCGATCTGGCGGAGGTCTCCGCGTACGACGTGAGGGTCGAGGCAGGGCGGCTCCGGATCACGTTCCCGAACCCTGGCGGGGAATTCGAGGCGTGGTCGACGACCACGGCCGACGTCGCCGCCGCGGCCCCGTCGAGACAGACGATTCCAGTGGGCCAGGTTGCTCGACTGCAGGAGGAGCCGTCCAGGATCACGGTGTCGTTCGACAGCGCGAGCATGCTCGATGTGCTGGCCGGCTTTTCAGAGTACGCCGGAGTTTCGATTGTCCCGAGCTCCGACGCGGCCGACATGATCGTGCGTGGAGTCGATATTCGCAATCAACCCTGGGACGTCGCGCTCGACGCGATTCTCGCGGCTCAGGGGCTGGGCTGGCGTCTGCAGTCGGAAGGCATTCTGATCGTCGACAAGCTCGAAGGACTGCGCGCCCGGGACACGCTGCAGACCGAGACTCGCGTGTTCCGGATCAACTATGCCGGTGCCGACTCGGTCGCGAAGACGCTCGAGCAGCTCGCGACCCCGAACCGGGGACAGGTCGTCGCGTACCAGGGTGCGAACTCGGTGATCGTGACGGACATTCCCTCCGTCGTCGCCAGGATGGATACCCTCATCCAGAGCCTCGATCGGAAGACTCCCCAGGTATCGATCGATGCGAAGATCATCTTCGTGGATCGCACGGACGTGCAGGAGTTGGGAATCATTTACGACCTCAAGGACGTGAATGGTGACACGTACGGGAACTCGATCAATGACGTGATCGCGGTGCCGGATCCGTTCAATCCGGGCCAGTTTACGAATGAGACCCTGGTCGATCTGGCAGGCAACTCGATCGCGGCCCTGGCCAACGCCAACGACCGAGTTCTCAGCCCTTCATTGCAGATTCTCGCCTCCACGGCGTTCGGGAATTTCTCGCTTACCGCCTTCCTGGAGGCCCTCGAGCAGCACAAGCTGTCCGATGTTCAGGCGGCACCGTCGATCCAGGTGGTCGACAACCACAAGGCCCGGATCCAGGTCGGTGAGAAGACTCCGGTCCGTGTGCTCGACACCGGATCGGGCAACGTACAGGCGCAGGCCACCGTCACGTGGGAGGACACGGGGATCATCCTCGAGGTCACTCCACACATCACGAACAACCTGCAGATCCTGCTGGATGTGTCGGCCGAGCGCTCCGGAATCCAGACGGACATTCCCGATATCGGCTACACGTTCAAGAAGCAGATCGGACAGACGCGGCTGCTGCTCGACGATGGCGAGACGATGGTGATCGGCGGGCTCACGCTCAGCGAGGTAGAGCGGTCGGAGACGGGGATCCCGCTGCTGATGGACATCCCGTACATCGGCGCCCTGTTCCGGACGACCAAGACGAGCGAGAAGAAGCCGGACCTGATCAGCCTGGTCACGCCACATATCGTGCAGTGATCCGGACGGCCCGCCAGGGCGCGTGACGAGGGGTCGGGGCCCGGCTACGGCCGGGCCCCGCTTTGTTTCCGGGGACCGAGACCCGTACGGTGTTCCATCAATATCCGGTGAAAGTCTGTAAGCCCGAGACCAGTATGAGAGCGCGATGCTGACACGGTTCCGCTTTACCACCGCCGGCGAATCGCACGGCGAGGGCATGTACGTGATCGTCGAAGGCGTTCCGGCGGGGCTCCCGCTCACGCCGGACGACGTCGCCCGGGACCTGGCGCGACGGCAGTTGGGCCATGGTCGAGGCGAGCGCATGTCGATCGAGCGCGATGTCGGACAGATCGTGGCCGGTGTTCGGCTCGGCGAGACCATCGGCTCTCCGGTGGCGATCCGGATTCCGAATCGCGATCACGAGAACTGGCGTATCGCGATGGCGATAGAAGCTCGGCCCGACGCCGACGATGAGGAACTGCGGCGCGTGCTGCTTCCGCGTCCGGGCCACGCGGATCTCGTGGGGCTGCTCAAGTACGATCGTCGCGATGCACGTGACGTGCTCGAGCGAGCGAGTGCCCGGGAGACATCTGCCCGGGTCGCAGCGGGAGCGGTTGCGCGAAGGCTCCTCCTCGAGCTCGGCATCACGGTCGGAAGTCACGTGGTGCAGATCGGCGAGGCGGGGACCGAACGGGAGGCCTTTCTGCCCGATGACCTGAACGACGCATCCGACGATTCCGACGTTCGGTGCATCGACCCGGCTGCGGCGGGCCGGATGCGTGCAGCGATCGATGCTGCTGCCGCGGCGGGTGATACGCTCGGGGGAGTATTCGAGATCGTGGCGCGAGGCGTTCCCGTGGGACTCGGCAGTCACGTGTCGTGGGATCGAAGACTGGATTCGCGCATCGGTGCCGCCATGCTCTCGATCCAGGCGATGAAGGGAGTCGAGATCGGCCTCGGGTTCGAAGCCGCCGGGCGACGGGGTTCGTTCGTGCACGACGAGATCGAGCTGGATTCCACGAATCGTCGCACTGGTGGATTCCGCCGCAGCCACAATCACGCGGGCGGACTTGAGGGCGGGATGACGACCGGTGAGCCGCTGGTCGTGCGCGTCGCGATGAAACCGCTCAGCTCACTGGGGACGCCCCTCGCCAGCGTCGATCTGAACACGGGACAGCATGCCGAGGCCGTGCGCGAGCGGAGCGACGTGTGCGCGGTCCCTGCCGCAGCGGTAGTCGGAGAGGCGATGCTCTCCCTGGTCCTCGCGGATGCACTGCGCGAAAAGCTCGGCGGAGATTCGCTGGCGGAGATGCGTCAGAACCTGGAAGCCGGTCTCGAACGTGCCAATTCCGCAGCTCCATTCCGATCGCCATGACAGTGGCGCTACCCGCGGAATGATCCAGCCGCTGAGGGGACCGATGTCCCCGGTCGTGCTCGTAGGCCTGATGGGTTCTGGAAAGAGCACCGTCGGGCGGTTGCTGGCCGCGCGGTGGGGATTGCCGTTCATCGACCTTGACGCCGAGATCGAGCGGACGTCCGGCCTCTCGATCGTCGAGATCTTCGAGCGGGAGGGCGAAGCGGGATTTCGAGCGCGGGAAGCCGAGGCGACCAGGGCGATTGCCCCGTCAGCGCCGATGGTGATCGCCGTGGGTGGCGGCTGGATGGCTCGTCCGGAACTGTGCGAGGCATGGCCGGATGCCACCCGCGTCTGGCTCAGCGTTTCACCACGGGAAGCCGCGCGGCGCCTCGCGATGCACGATGTTTCGAGACCCCTGCTGGAGAACGAATCGCCGGAGAGAGTGTTGCAGGAACTGCTCGACCAGAGGTTGCCTGCCTACCGTCTGTCCGAGTATACCGTAGACACTTCGAATCGGACGGCCGCCCTCGTGGCGGACGCGATAGCCGCGCAAATCGACAGGGCTGGCGTCGAAGTCGCCGATAATCGAACGGATTTTAAACCTGGCACGGAGTCATAGAACGGAATGGCGAGCCGCAAAGCGAAACACCTGGTGATCGTCGAGTCTCCGATCAAAGTAGAGACGATCGGCAAATTTCTTGGCGCTGACTACGCCGTCGAAGCGACTTCCGGCCATGTCGTGGACCTGCCCAAGAAGGGCCTCGCCGTGGACGTGGACAATGGCTTCAAGCCGGAGTACGAAACAGTCAGGGGTAAGGGAAAGATCATCGACTCCCTTCGGAAAAAGGCGAAAGAGGTCGACGACATCCTGATCGCCACTGACCCGGATCGAGAAGGCGAGGCCATCGGGTTCCACATCGCGCAGAAGCTTGGCTACGAGTCCGACGACGGAGATCGTTTCCGACGTGTGCGGTTCAACGAATTGACCGAGAGCGCCGTCCGGGCCGCGCTCGCCGATCCCGGTGAGATCGATCACCTGCAGGTGGACGCTCAGCAGGCGCGTCGGATCCTCGACCGTCTCGTAGGCTACGGGCTTTCCCCGCTCCTGTGGAAGAAAATCTCGCCGGTCGATCCGGTGAGCAAGCGACCACTCTCCGCGGGTCGGGTACAGTCGGTCGTGGTTCGGCTCGTCGTCGAACGGGAGCGCGAGCGACGCCGGTTCAGGGCTGGCTCCTGGTGGGATCTGCGCGCACGGCTGGCCGCAGATGGACACGAGTTTCCCGCCCGATTGAACAGCTTAAGTGGTCTCCGAATCGTAACCGGCAAGGACTTCGACCCGGACACCGGGGAACTGGTCGACCCCGCAGCGGTCGCACGGCTCGACGAAGACAAGGCACGTACCCTCTCGGAACGATTGGAGACGGAGACGTTCACCGTCGAGTCTTTGACCTCGAAGAGGGGCACACAATCTCCCTATCCGCCGTTCGAGACTTCAACTCTTCAGGGCGAAGCGAGCAGCAGGCTTGGCCTGTCATCACGGGAGACGATGCGAATCGCGCAGCGACTGTATGAAGCAGGACACATTTCATACATGAGGACTGATTCCACGCGGCTCTCGTCACAGGCGATTGGATCGACCCGTAAGCGTGTCGAAGCCGATTACGGTAACGAATACTTGAGTCCGAGGCCCCGCAATTTCGATAGCAAGGCGAAAGCCGCGCAGGACGCACATGAGGCGATCCGGCCGACCGGGACGGCAATGCAGACGGCCGGTGACCTCGGCCTCGCGGGTCGCGAGGCGGCTCTCTACGACATGATCTGGAAGCGTACGATGGCGACGCAGATGGCCGACGCGGTCAGAGATACCGTGACGGCGCGAATCGTGGCCTCCGACGCAGAGTTCTCCGCTTCCGGACGCACAACGGTGTTTCCGGGGTTCCTCAGGGCCTACGTGGAAGGAGCGGAGGATCCGGAGACGGCCCTCGAAGATCGAGACACCTATCTGCCGCCCCTGGAAACGGGCATGAAACTCGATCTGTGTGAATTGACGGCGGAAGGTCACGAGACCCGTCCTCCTTCCCGGTACACCGTAAAGGAGCTTCTGAAAATCCTCAGGCGGGAGGGAATCGGTCGTCCGAGCACGTACGCTCCGACGATCGACACGATCCAGGAGCGCGGCTACGTGGATCTGGTTGGAAAGCAACTCGTTCCGACCTTCCTGGCCTTCGCCGTGACGCGATTGCTCGAAGAGCATTTCGAGGACCTGGTGGATCCGGGCTTCACCTCCCGCATGGAGTCCGATCTCGATCGCATCGCCGTCGGTGACGTGCAGTGGCAGGAATTTCTCGAGGACTTCTACCGTGGGCCCAACGGGTTCGAGACGCGGCTCGAGGATCAGGGTCAGAAGATCGATCCCCGGGAGGCATCGACGTTGACGGAGTTCGAAGATCTCCGTGCCACGGTAAGAATCGGCCGCTATGGACCTTTCCTGGAGCTCGCCGAGGACGGCGAACCGGTGAGGGTAACGCTGCCCGAGGGGCTCGCGCCGGCGGAGTTGACGGTCGAGAAGGCCGAGGAGTTGATCGAAGCGAAGGAAAAGGCGGACCAGCCCCTAGGTCTCGATCCGGACACCGGGCTGCCCGTGCGCCTGCTCGTCGGACGGTATGGTCCTTTCGTCCAGCTCGGGGAGCAGGAGGAGGGTGGAGAAAAGCCGAAGCGGGCCTCGCTGCCGAAGGGCACGAGCCCGGAGGACGTGGATCTCGAGCTGGCCGTCCTCCTGCTGTCGCTTCCACGACTGCTGGGCGAACACCCGGAGAAGGGTGGGGAGATCAGGGCGGGAATCGGTCGGTATGGCCCGTTCGTAGTGCACGATGGTGAATTCCGATCCCTGCAGGCGGAGGACGACGTATTTACGGTCGAGCTCGGCCGTGCCCTCGAGCTCCTCGCCCAGCCGAAGGGCGGACGACGTCGTGCAGCGCCGACAGTGCTGCACGAACTCGGACCTCACCCGGAAGACGGTGAGCTCGTGCAGATCCTCGACGGTCGCTATGGCCCGTACGTCAAGCATGGCAAGACCAACGCGTCCCTCCCGAAGGACCTCGCGCCGGAGCAGTTGGACATGGCCGGCGCCGTCGAGCTGATCGCGGCCCGGGCGGCCCGCGGTAGTGGAGGCCGGAAGCGTGGAGGCAATCGGCGGGGGAGAGCGAAGAAGGAATGAACAACCGCCGTATCCCGGTAATCGGGGGCGGCCTGGCGGGCTCCGAGGCGGCCTGGCAGCTGGCCGAGTTCGGATACGATGTGGATCTGTTCGAGATGCGTCCGAACCGGCAGACCCCGGCTCACCGGACCGGCGACCTGGCCGAGGTCGTATGCACGAACTCGTTCAAGGCCGAAGCCCTCGACACGCCGCACGGGCTGCTCAAGGCCGAGATGCGCATGCTCGGGTGCATGCTGCTGGAGATCGCCGACGCGACGCGAGTTCCTGCCGGAGCCGCGCTTGCAGTCGATCGCAACCAGTTTTCCAGAGAAGTCACCCGCCGGCTCCGCTCTCACCCACGAATCCGTGTCGTGGAGGAAGAGGTCACGGATCTCCCCGTTGCGCCGGCAATCATAGCCACGGGGCCACTGACTTCCGATGCGATGTCGGCGAGCATCTGTCGCCGACTCGGTGAGAAACACCTCGCGTTCTTCGATTCGATCGCACCGATCGTGGCGGGAGAGTCGTTGCGCGCTGAAGTCGTCTACCGCGCCTCGCGATACGGGAAAGGTGGTGCCGATTACCTGAACTGCCCGATGGATGAGTCCGAGTATGGAGAATTCGTCGATGCACTCCTGGCAGCCGACGTGCACCGGGCCCCCGAGTGGGACGAGGTTACATACTTCGAGGGCTGTCTTCCGATCGAAGTGATGGCGGGACGTGGGCGTGATACCCTTCGTTTCGGCCCGATGCGGCCCGTGGGCCTGAACGATCCGCGCACCGGGCAGCGCCCGTACGCGGTCGTGCAGCTGCGGACGGAGGACCAGCACGGTCGGATGTGGAATCTGGTCGGCTTTCAGACCCGGCTGGCGCTCGGGGAGCAGCAACGGGTGTTCCGGATGATCCCCGGACTCGAGGATGCCGAATTCCTCCGTTTCGGCTCGATCCACAGGAACACCTACCTCAATACACCGGCGCGGCTGTCGCCGCACGGCGGGCCGCCGGACGAGCCCGGGCTGCTGTTCGCCGGTCAACTGACCGGGGTCGAGGGGTACACGGAGTCCATTGCCAGCGGTCTGGTGGCGGCCCTCAATCTCCGCCGGATCATGCGGGGAGAGGAACCGGCACTTCCGCCCCCGGTGACGATGCTCGGGGGATTGTACAGGTACCTGTCCGATGCGAACCCTGAGACGTTCCAGCCGATGAACGCCAACTTCGGGCTGCTGGATCCGCTCCCGGTCCGGACACGCGGCCGACGGGCGCGGCGGAACGCGCACGCGTCGCGTGCACTCGAGGCGATGCGGGACTGGTGCCGAGGCATCGGACAGGAGCCCGCCGAGTTGCCTGATCGGATACTTGCGACGGCTACCCCGTGAGCTCTCGGGAAATCGATGCTCGCCGGGCGGTCGCCGCCTTCCTCCGATATGTCGAGGACGAGAGGCGTCTGTCGCCGCATACGGTCGATGCCTATCGGCGAGACCTCGAGTCGTTCACCGATTTTCTCGACCAGCACCGGGGAGGAAAGTGGACGTGGGACGAGGTGGATCGCCTCGATATCCGGGCGTGGCTCGGTGTTCTGCGATCCTCGGGCCGAGCGGATTCTACCCTGCGACGGAGATTGTCGGCGGTACGGGTCCTGTTCCGATTCCTGTATCGTACGGACCGGACGACCACGAACCCGGCCCGTGGAGTCCGGACGCCACGCAGCGGTAGCCATCTTCCTCCGTATCTCACGCGGGTGCAGGCCGACGGCCTGTTCGAGCGGCTCGATGAACTGTCAGCCCCGTCGGACGACGAAGGCGGTGCCGTGCGGGTTCGGCGCGCCAGAAATCGCGCCATCGTCGAGTTGTTCTACTCCTCCGGACTCAGGCTCTCGGAGCTCCACGCACTGGACCGGGACGCCGTCGACTTGCGGGAATGTCTACTCCGGGCGCGGGGAAAGGGGTCGAAGGAGAGAATCGTACCGATCGGATCCAATGCCGTGAATGCGATCACCTCCTACCTTGCAATGGACTGTGCGGCGCGGCCGCCCGCTCCTGCTGGTAGCGGATCGGAGGAATCCGTCGGAGGTCCGCTGTTCACGTCCACGACCGGTCGCAGGCTTTCGCGCCGGCAGATACAGCGGGTCGTCCAGAGAATCCTGGAGGATGTTCCCGGCGCGGAGGGATTGTCGCCCCACGCCTTGCGACACAGCTTCGCGACACACCTGCTCGACGAGGGCGCCGACCTGATGGCGGTCCGTGACCTGCTCGGGCACGCGAGCCTGTCGACCACTCGCGTGTACACACACACTTCGAAAGATCGTCTGCTGAAGGCGTACCGAAAGGCACACCCGAGAGCGGACTGACAGGAAGATCGAGGAGGATGCTGATGCGCGGGACGACGATACTCTGCGTGCGGCGGGACGGGCGAACCGCGCTGGGAGGAGATGGCCAGGTCACGCTGGAGGATGTGGTAGTCAAGGCCCGGGCGCAGAAGGTGCGCCGGATGAAGGGCGGCGCGATCCTGGCAGGCTTCGCGGGAGGAGTGGCCGACGCCCTGACCCTGTTCGAGAAGTTCGAGGCCCAGCTCGAACGGCACCCCGGGAACCTCTCCCGCGCGGCCGTCGAACTGGCGAAGTACTGGCGCAGCGATCGCTATCTGCGGCGACTGGAAGCACTCCTGGTCGTCGCCGATGCCGACACGACGCTGCTCGTGTCGGGAAACGGAGAAGTGATCGAGCCGGATGACGGCATCCTCGCGGTGGGCTCGGGCGGTTCGTACGCCCTCGCCGCAGCCAGGGCGCTCGTCGCTCACTCCGAGCTCGATGCACCGGAAATCGTGCGAGTCGCGCTCGAAACAGCGGCCGACATCTGTGTGTACACGAACCGGAATCTGACTGTGCTCGAGGTCGATGGCGGCCCGGAGGGAAGTCGATGACCGGGACGGCCGATACCGGGCCGAAGGCCACCGACTTTGCCGAGCTGACCCCGCGACAGGTGGTCGCCGAGCTGGACCGGTACATCATCGGGCAGGACAAGGCAAAGCGTGCCGTCGCGATCGCGCTGCGCAACCGCTGGCGTCGGCGGAACGTCTCGGGAGAGCTGAGAGACGAGATTCTTCCGAACAATATCATCATGATCGGACCGACAGGGGTCGGAAAGACGGAAATCGCGCGACGGTTGGCACGTCTGGCCGGCGCTCCGTTCGTCAAGGTCGAAGCGTCGAAATTCACCGAAGTCGGATACGTCGGAAGAGACGTCGAGTCGATGATCCGGGACCTGGTGGAATTCGCCGTAAACCTCGTGCGAACCGAGCGCGAGGACGAATGCCGTGAAATCGCGGCGGGACGAGTGGAGGAGCGACTTCTGGACCTTCTCCTGCCACCCGTCGCAGGGGAATCCTCACCGGGTGATGCCGACGCAGACGGCCCGAGGACCTTCGTGGTGGGAACCGGCGGCGCCAGGGTCATCGAGGATGACCAGCCGCCGGATGACTCACCCGAGGCACGCCGTCGCCGGACGCGTGAGAAGCTGCGAGGACTGCTGCGGGCCGAGCGACTCGAGGACCGCGAGGTGGAGATCGATGTCGCGGAGAGTTCGATGCCTGTGATGGACATGAGTGCATCCGGAATGGAAGGACTCGACTGGAACTTCATGGAGGTTCTGCAGGATATGCTGCCGAAGCGCTCCCGGCGGCGCACGGTCACGGTCGAGGAGGCCCGCAAGTACCTGCTGTCGGAAGAACTGGACCGGCTCGTGGACATTGACGAGGTCGTGGACGACGCTCTTGACCGGGCCGAGACAATGGGGATCATTTTCCTCGATGAGCTCGACAAGGTGGCGACGAAGAGCGCGACCGGTGGACCCGATGTTTCACGGGAGGGCGTCCAGCGTGACCTGCTGCCGATCGTCGAGGGCTCGACGGTGCAGACGAAGTACGGTTTCGTGAACACCGATCACATGCTGTTCATCGCGGCCGGTGCGTTTCATCTCAGCCGGCCGTCGGACCTGATTCCCGAGCTGCAGGGGCGGTTTCCGATCCGCGTTGAATTGACCAGTCTGGACGAGAACGATTTCGTCCGTATCCTGCTCGAGCCGAAGAACGCACTCCTGACGCAGTACCAGGCCCTCGTGGCCACGGAGGGGGCGACCCTGGAACTCACTCGGGATGCGATCGAGGAAGTCGCGAAGATCGCCGCGGACGTAAACAGCCGCGTCGAGAACATCGGCGCCCGGCGGCTGCACACGGTCCTTACGACACTGCTGGACGACGTGCTGTTCGGCCTTCCGGAAGAAGGCGCGGGCGAGACGATTCACATCGATGGTAACGCGGTGAGGGAGCGGCTGGCCCACATCGTCGAGGATGACGACCTTCGCCGATACATTCTGTAGCCGACCCTCAATCGAACGAGATACGGTAGGACCGATCGAATCGGGCACCGGAACAGCGAGAGAATCGACAGATGAGTGAACTGAAGCACACGCCGCTCTATGCAGAACACGTGGCGCTGCAGGCCAAACTGGTCCCGTTCGCGGGATTCGAGATGCCTGTCCAGTACCCGACCGGAATTCGCGCCGAGCACGAGGCGGTACGCACAGCGGCCGGGCTGTTCGATGTGTCACACATGGGCGAATTTCTGGTCAGCGGGCCCGATGCCCTCGACTTCGTTTCGTATGTGACCACCAACGACCCCGCGCGGCTCGGCGAGGGACAGGCGCAGTACAGCATGTTCTGCCGGGACGACGGAAGCGCCGTGGACGACCTGATCGTGTACAAGCTCGGCGAACAGCGTTTTCGGCTCGTGGTGAATGGCGCGAATCTCGCCAAGGACTGGGAGCACCTCATGGCGCTCGTGCCGCGATTCGACGTGCGACTCGAGGACGAGAGCGACCGCGTCGGGCTCATCGCCCTGCAGGGACCGCGGGCACAGGAGATCCTGGCGCCCCTGTGCTCAGAGGAACTCGATCCGGTCGGATTCTACGAGTTCACGACAGGCACGGTAGCGGGAGTTCCGGGTGTGATCAGTCGCACCGGGTACACCGGAGAAGACGGCTTCGAGCTCTACGTTCCTGCTGACCGGACTGCCGCCCTGTGGCGCGACCTGCTCGATGCCGGACGGACAGTGGGGTTGATTCCGGCCGGGCTCGGCTCGCGCGACTCGCTCAGGCTGGAAATGGGCTACGCACTGTACGGGAACGACCTCGATGACGGTACGAGCCCGCTGGAGGCGGGGCTGTCCTGGCTGGTCAAGTTCGGCAAACCCGAGTTTATGGGCCGGGAGGCTCTCCAGGCGCAGAAGGACTCGGGCCTCACTCGGCGGCTGCGTGGTTTCCGGCTGGCTGAACGCGGCTTCCCACGTCCCGGGTACGACGTCGTGTTCCGGGGAGATGTTGTCGGGACGGTCCGATCCGGGACTCTGAGTCCTTCGCTCGATGCCGGCATCGGGACTGCGTACTTGCCGCCCGACGCCGAGATCGGAGACCCCGTGGCGATCCGTATCCGCGGCCGGGATCTGGAGGGACAGGTCGTGCAGATGCCGTTCTATCGGGACGGGACGGTCCGAAAATGACTGCCCGGTGAACGGCAGCCGAAGGTGAAAGATCGGGAGTCGGTCCGCGTGGGGATCCTGACCGTGTCCGATGGAGTGATGGCTGGACGGGAGGATGGGTCGGGGGACCGGATCGCGGAGGGAGCGGAGTCCGCGGGGTGGACGGTAACGGTCCGGGATGCCGTCCCCGATGAGACCGCCAGAATCGTGGAGAAACTCATCTCCTGGTCCGACGAAGGTATCTGCGACCTCCTGTTGACGACCGGCGGGACCGGGCTCACGACACGGGACGTCACTCCAGAGGCGACGATCGCTGTGATTGATCGTGAGGCTCCGGGAGTTGCGGAAGCGCTGCGCGCCTCCGGTCGACATCAGACTCCGTTCGCCTCCCTCGGCAGGGGCATTGCCGGAACCCGCGGTTCGACGCTGATCGTGAATCTACCGGGCAGTCCCGCCGCGGTCTCCGATGGTATGGCCATCCTGCAGGAGTTCGTGGCACATGCCGTCCGGCTCCTGCGAGGCGTGGATACACAGCATGATTGAGGCGATATGGCTCGCGTCCTGATAGACGATCGCGTAATCGAATCGACGGTGGCCGTCCGCCAGGCGGCGGAAGCGGACGGACACACGACTGAGATCATCTCATCTGTCGATGGTCTCGACCGCTCACTCGAGGGCGCGGGGACGGTGGCTTTCGTCTCGACCGGCGATCCGTCGGATTCGACGACCGTGAATATGCTGAGGATTGTCTCATCCAGGGTTCCGCGCCCCCCGGTGATCATGGTAGCGGAGGTCGAGGAGGGTGAAGACCCGCGCGAGGTGGTCTCGGGGATCGACATCTGGCTACTGCCCGACGAATTGATCATCGCACCGCCGGACGCTCAGGAAATACAGGTCGCTCTCACACAGCAGATCGAGCGCTACGAGCTGCAGGTCGAAACGGGAATCGTCGGCCGGACAGACGGGTTACTCGAGGTCATCGAGCGGATTCACATGCTGGCGCCGGTGAATTCGACGGTGCTGATCACTGGAGAGAGCGGCACCGGCAAGGAGCTCGCGGCGCGCGCGATCCACAGGTTTTCGCCTCGCAGGGGCAAGCCGTTTATCGCCGTCAACTGTGCGGCGATTCCCGAGTCGCTCCTGGAGTCGGAGCTGTTCGGCCACGAGAAGGGGGCGTTCACCGGAGCCACGTCGCGCAGACGGGGGATGTTCGAGCTCGCGGACCGGGGGACCCTGTTGCTCGACGAGATCGGCGAAATGCCGCTGCCGCTCCAGACGCGCCTCCTGAGAGTGCTGGATACGCAGAGGTTCATGCGTGTAGGAGGCGATTCTGAGATTTCGGTCAACGTTCGGGTCGTTGCGGCCACGAACCGTGATCTCCGTCAGGCCGTCGAGGAAGGTACGTTCCGGCGGGACCTGTACTATCGGTTGAACGTCCTCCACCTGGACCTCCCCCCGCTCAGGGACCGGCCCTCGGACGTACCGATCCTGGTCCGCCGGTTCATCGAGGAATTCAGCAGTCAGCACGATCGCGAGTTCAAGGGAATATCGGGCGAGGCGATGGAGATCCTGCTCGACTACTCCTGGCCGGGGAACGTGCGCGAGCTCAGGAATCTGATCGAGTCGATGGTCGTACTGGCACCAGGCGCGGTAATCCGGGCAGATGACATTCCGCCGGACATCCGGTACTCCAGTGGTCGGAGCATGCTCCCCGGCGCGACTGTTACGTCGCTGCCGAGGTACGAACTACCGGAAGGCGAAGCCGGGGCCTCGGCGCTGCAACTGCCGCAGATCGAATTGCTGTTCCGCACCCTGGTTGAAATGAAGATCGATCTGGAGGATCTGCGATCAGAGTTCGAGCGCTTCAGAACCCGGTATCGAGAGACAGGTATGGACACCGCTCCGACGCTCGGCCCCGAAGTCCAGGCCATCGAAGTGCGGGGACGCGACCTCGTTCAGCCGGGACGCGAGGGAATGACGTGGGGCGAGGGCGACTCGGATCCGGAGGGGACGACGATAGCCGTCGGACCGGAGATGACGATGGCCGACATCGAGCGGGAAGCGATCGCCATGGCGTTGCGGGAATCAGACGGGAATCGGCGAAAAGCAGCCGAGCGCCTGGGGATCGGAGAGCGGACCCTGTACCGGAAGCTGAAGGAATTCGGGATCGACGTGTAGAACTCGCCAGCGCATCGACCCCGACCGGCCTCGTCCGGGTTCCGCTATGGAGCGGCCCTGGCCAGAACTGTCGACAGTTCTCGATCGAGTGTCGTGCGGATTCCCACCCACTGAGAACCTACCGCGTTCTGATACAGGGCAACCAGGGGAAGGTCGAGGTCGACGTCCTCGGTGTACAGATACAGCGCCATCTGCGTCTCCTGCTGGCGCAGACGCTCGCGGGTGAAGTCCGGTGTAAAGGGGATGATGGCCAGCGGCCGGTAGATGAAGCTCTGGTTCCGGATCTGCACGTCGTTCGGCTCGTAGGTTTCTTCGTAATTCCGGGTGAAAAAACTCACGAGGAACACTCTCGGCCAGCCACGCTCCCCCGATCGTCTTGCCTGCTGGAGGATCTCCTCGCCCCGGCTGACCTTGAAGCTGTTCAGCCTGCGATACGTGTCGGGGGCCGTGAGCCGGATTACCCATTCGTCCAGCGGAACGAGCTTGATCAGGAGTGTGCCCGACTGGATACCGATCGTGATGTTGTCCTGGGTCAACGTGCCGTACCCCGCTGGGGGCAACGGACGGGCCGTAGTCTGCTCGAGCTCAGGCGACCAGCCCTCCTGCTGGGCAACCGCCGGACGTACTCCCACCGCGCTGTCGGGTGCCGCCGTACCACCGCACGCGGCCGCAACGGCCAGCAGTACGAAGGTATTGAGCCCACGAAGTGCGGTTCGGGAAGCGTCAGCGGGAAGTGCTGTTTTCGAACGTCGGTCGGCACTTGGCATCACGGGTTCCCTTCCGCATTTGAGTCGACGAGAGCGAGCAGGCTCTCCGTGAGCATATCGACACCTTCCCCGGTGCGGGCCGAAGTTGCAAGAACCTGGTCCGCGGGGATCTCCAGCTGTTTCCTTACGTCCGCTATGGCCTGACTCCGCCCGGCACGGTTCAACTTGTCGATCTTCGTCAGCACGACGAGGACTGGAATCTCGTCATCCGACAGGTAGTCGAGCAACTGCTTGTCTGCCTCCTGCACGCCCCGCCTGCAGTCGAGCAGCAGAATGAGTCCATCCAGCCGGGCGCTGTGCGACAGATAATCCTCGACCAGCCTCCTCCACGCATTCCTGACCGCTTCGGGCGCTCGGGCGAAACCGTAGCCGGGCAAGTCCACGAGGAAGAACCGGTCGTCGATAAGGTAGAAGTTGATTTCACGGGTCTTACCTGGAGTCCCCGAGACCCGGGCGATCCGCTTTCGCCCGACCACCGCGTTCACCAGGCTCGATTTACCGACGTTCGACCTGCCGGCGATCGCAACCTGCCGGAGTTCCGCCGGGGGGGGCTGCCCGGGGCTGCCGATGGCGCCGGCAAACTCGACCTGCCGAATTCGGACTGAAGTCACGAGAACCGGGGGCAGCGCTCGACCGGAGGCTCACGCCTCCCGGCGCTGTGTCTCCGGCTCGAGAATGAGGAGAGGTTCCGATCCTTCCTCGATCGTCTCCCGCGTGATCACGACTTCGCGGATGTCATCCCGCGACGGAAGGTTGAACATGATGTCTAGCATCACTTCTTCGAGGACGGCACGAAGCCCGCGAGCTCCGGTTCCCCGCTGAATCGTCCTGCTCGCGACGGCGGAAAGCGCCTTCGGGTCGAATGTCAGCCCCACGCCCTCGAGCTCGAACATCTTCTGATACTGCTTGACCAGGGCGTTCTTCGGACGCTGGAGGATCTCCAGCATCGCGTCTTCGTCCAGGTCATGCAGGGTCACGGTTACCGGAAGACGACCGACAAGCTCCGGGATCAGGCCGAATCTCAAGAGGTCCTCCGGCTCGACATGGTCGAGGGGGCTGAAATCCGGGTCCTCCTCGCTGGCGGCCTCGTCACCGAATCCGATCTGCCGTTTTCCGAGCCGAGCTTCGATGATTTCTTCGAGTCCGTCGAACGCACCCCCGCAGATGAACAGAATGTTGCGAGTGTTGATCTGGATGTACTCCTGCTGCGGGTGCTTCCGGCCACCCTGCGGTGGAACCGAAGCGACCGTTCCCTCGAGGATCTTCAGCAGTGCCTGCTGGACTCCCTCTCCGCTCACGTCCCGCGTGATCGACGGGTTCTCGCTCTTGCGAGCGATCTTGTCGATCTCGTCCACGTACACGATTCCGCGCTCGCACTCTGCGATATTGTAATCGCCGGCCTGCAGGAGACGGACGAGGATGTTTTCCACGTCCTCACCGACATATCCGGCCTCGGTCAGGGTGGTGGCGTCTGCGATGGTGAACGGAACCTGGAGCATGCGTGCAAGCGTCTGCGCCAGCAGGGTCTTGCCGACCCCCGTGGGGCCGAGCAGCATGATGTTGGACTTGTCGATCTCGACGTCGTCGATCAGACTGCTGTGATTGATCCGCTTGTAGTGGTTGTATACGGCCACGGCGAGGCACTTCTTCGCCTGCTCCTGCCCGATTACGTATTCGTCCAGGATTCCCTTGATCTCTACGGGGCTGAGGACTTCGGTGATCTGTGCTGCTGTTTCGCGATCATCTTCCTCCGCCAGGATCTCGTTACACAGCGAGATACACTCGTTGCAGATGTAGACGTTGGGCCCCGAGATGAACTTCTTGACGCTCTCCTTGGACTTCCCGCAGAAAGAGCAGCGAAGGTGCTTGTCGCCAGGCATGTGCGTCTCTCCTCGTTACCCGGGTCAGCTGCCGGAGTCGGACTCGCCGACGGCTTCCGGTCCCGTCAACTCGACCGCGGGAGCCTTCTTCCCATCGTCGCCGCTGTCGCTGCCGGCCTGCTCGATGATCCGGTCGATAATACCGTAGTCCCGGGCTTCAACGGGAGACATGTACCGATCCCGGTCCACGTCCTCCGCGATCTGCTCGACCGATTGTCCGGTGTGCTGCGCGAGCAGCTCGTTCAGGCGCTCCCGGGCGTAAAGCACTTCGCGGGCCTGGATCTCGATGTCGGACGCCGATCCCTGCGAGCCACCGGATGGCTGGTGGATCATGATCCTCGAGTTCGGCAGCGCAGACCGTTTGCCCGGCGTGCCGGCGGCGAGCAGAAAAGCGCCCATTGACGCCGCCATTCCCATACAGATCGTGGCCACCGGCGCCGACATGTACTGGATCGTATCGTAGATCGCGAGCCCGGCATACACACTGCCGCCCGGGCTGTTGATGTAGATGCTGATATCCCGCTCCGGGTTATCCGCCTGCAGGAACAGGAGCTGGGCAATGACGATGTTGGCCACGTCGTCGGTGATCGAAGATCCCAGGAATACGATCCGGTCCATCAGCAGGCGCGAAAAAATATCGTAGCTTCGCTCGCCCCTGCTCGACCGCTCGATGACATACGGTGCGTAAATCGTCATGGCTTCCGTTCTCTGCGGGAGTCGAATACGCCGTCCCGGTCATCCTACCCGGGCTGCGCGGCGGGTTCCCGTCCCTGTCAGCTCAATTCCTCGATCTCGGACTGAGACTTCAAGTACTCGAACGCCCGATCCACTGCCAGGTTCCGGTGCAGCGACTCGAGCTGGCCCTCCTTCTCGAGACGGCGCCGTAGCGCTCCGGGCGCCATTTTGCTCCGCTCCGCCAGCTCGGTGATCTTGCGCTCGACCTCTTCTTCGTCGGGCCGAAACCCTTCCCGTTCGATCAGGCGGTCGAGGATCATCTCCTCTTTGATCTGTCGCTCGGCATGGGGCGCGAGAGACTCCCGGGCCTGTCTCAATTCGTCTCCGTCGGCATCCTCTGGCGCACGAAGCATTCCATCCAGGTACCGGTCCACCAGCGAAACGGGGAGGGAGAAGGAGTTGGCCTCGATAAGTGCCTCGAGAATTTGCCCGCGAAGCCGGCCTTCCGCCTCATCTTCGTGGTGTTTCCCCAGGTCGGTGCGAATGATCTCTTTCAGCTCCGCTGCCGTTTCCTGGGCGCCGCCCGTGGCACGTTTCACCAGCTCGTCGTCGAGTTCCGGCAACACCTGCTCCTCGACACTGTCGACCGCGATGAACAACTGGCGCTTCTCGAGCTCGTCACCCTCCGATTCCCCG
This sequence comes from uncultured bacterium, assembly GCA_965370685.1. Lineage (GTDB taxonomy): Bacteria > Gemmatimonadota > Gemmatimonadetes > Palauibacterales > Palauibacteraceae > Carthagonibacter. Next base: position 29,778 of record CBDUVN010000010.1, read on the forward strand.
GGAAACTCCACCAGGAACGATCCGGACTCACCCGGTGCCAGGGTCGTGATCGCCTGCTCGACGTCCGGCAGCGCCTGACCGGTCCCGAGCACGAATCGATACGGTTTCGCTTCCGCCGTCGGAGCTTCTTCTCCCTCGGACAGCGGAGTTACGCGGACCGCGACCTGGTCTCCTGCGCTGGCCTGCCGTTCTACTTTCTTCCAATCGGCGAAGTCGGAGCGCACCCGATCGAGGATCTCCTGCACCTCCTCGTCGGTCACCGGTCGGGTGTCCCGCTTGAGCCGGAATCCTCCGACGCGGGACAGCTCCACCGTTGGCATGATCTCCACGTCCGCCTGAAATGTCAGCCGCTCGCCCGGGGCGTAATGGACATTCGAGATGCTCGCGGCACCTGCGGGCTTGATCTCCGTGGAGTCTACGGCTTCACGATAGGCCTCTTCGATGAGCCGTTCCTGCACGATCTGGTCGAGCTCGAGGCCGAATCGCTGTTCCACTATCTCCGGAGGAACCCGTCCCTTACGGAATCCCTTCAGTCGAATCGACCTGGACAATCGATTCCGCTCCTTCGCCCGGGCGCTTGCCACGCGCTCAGGAGCGACCGTTATCGTCAACTTCCGGGACCAGCCATCTCCGATCTCGACCGCCACGTCGAGACCGCTGGTCCCGCCATTCTCTATCGTCCCGGGTTCCATCAACACAATCTCACGTCTGAGGGTCTTCGTGTGATGCGAAAGGGGGGACTCGAACCCCCACGGCCTCTCGGCCACCAGCTCCTAAGGCTGGCGCGTCTGCCAGTTCCGCCACTTTCGCCCCCTGAGCTGGAGCGACCGTCATTCTAACCTCGGGCGCTTGAACGGGCCACGCACGCGGCAGGAAACCATGGCAGGAGGAACGGAGGAAGAAGCCGAACGCGGACGACGCTCCGCGGGGGGGCGCCGTCCGCGTTCCGGCTCGACTGGGACCGGATCAGCGCGGAGCCGACGGCAGCGGCACGCTGACGGGAAGGGTCTCGCCAACGACCGGATCGAATACCAGCAGGCTGACCACCTCTCCCGGCCCGACCTCGCCGATCGCGTCCTGGTAGTCGGCAACGCTCTTCACATCCAACCGGTTTACGCTCACGATCACGGGGTGATCGCTGCGACCTACCTGGCGCCACCGGCCGGCGAACTGGCCGAACTGTGCGATCTCCGACACCACGACTCCGTCCACGTGGTCGGGAAGGTCCAGGGCCCTGCGGGAATCGCTCGAGATCTCTTCGACCTTGAGTCCGAGGGGGTCTGGCCCGGCATCCGGCACCTCCGGCTCGACGCTGGCTGTCTGAACTGTTTCCGCCTCTTCGAGCGTGACGGAGACGGTCCGCCGACTGCGATCGTAGTCCACCAGGTCCACCCGGACCGTTTCACCGGGCTCGCGCGAGCGGATCTTGCGTTGCAGATCGTTCACCGACTCGACCTGCTTCCCGTCGATCGCGATGATCAGACTTCCGACGTTGATCCCGGCTCTGCTGGCGGCATTCCCGTCCTCTACACCCATCACCTGCGCGCCGATTGGCCGGTCGAGTCCGTAGTCCGTTGCGATCGGTGCGTCCACCGCGCGGATCTGCACACCGAGGAGCGCCCGGCGGACCTGTCCGTACTCGACCAGGTCATCGATCACCTCACGCGCGAGATCGATCGGGACGGCGAACCCATAGCCTTCGTACGTTCCGCTCCGCGAGGCGATGGCCGCATTCACGCCGATCACTTCCCCTCGCGCGTTGATGAGTGGCCCGCCCGAATTCCCCGGATTGATCGCCGCGTCGGTCTGGATGAAGTCTTCGATCGCACTGTTCTCATCGATGATCCGGATGTTACGGCCCTTCGCGCTGATGATGCCTGCCGTAACCGTCATGGTGAGCGGTGATGTGCCGGCCGTGAATCCCGGACTGCCGACGGCGAGGACCCACTCGCCGACACGCGAACCGTCACTGGTGCCAAGCGTTGCCGCCGACAGGTCGTCGGAATCCAGCTTCAGCAGTGCGATATCGGTCGTCGCATCGCGCCCGATGAGGCGTACGTCGTCGAATCGCCTGCGGTCGAAGAGCTCGACCGTGATGCGGGTCGCTCCTTCGACGACGTGATTGTTGGTGACGATGTAGCCGTCCTCGCTGATGATGAACCCGGAGCCGCTTCCGCGGACCGATGGCGGAACCGGCTGTTGGAACTGGTCGAACGGCTCGGGAAGCCGCTGCCGATCGTGCGCCGGGATGTCCCGGTCGACGTAAATCGTGACGACGGCCGGCGTGATCCGTTCCGCGATCTCCGCAAAGCCATCCATCGGAAGCATCTGACGGCCGGACTCGTTCGCACTCGGGCTGGAAGAAACCAGGCGAAGGGGTGGATTGTGGTCCTGCGCCACTCCCGGTGGCGTGAGATCGAATCGGGCCGCGATGCCGAGCCCGACTCCGAATGCCACGAGGGCCGTGAGGATCAGGTTCAGCTTGCTGCGAAGAGGGTCGTTCATCATCACTCGTCGATTCCAGGGTTCTGGCCGGGCGCAGACGCCGCCATGTGTTCGGGTGATATGACTGGAGAGCCTTCCGGGTTCCGCAATCGGTTGGTTGGACACTCTGCATCGCTTCGAGGTTGCCCGAAACGCCGGACGGCGCCCCGAAGGACGCCGTCCCCGGCGGACCCCTGTCGGCCCGCCCGCGTTTCCGGCTGCTGCACTACTTCTCTTCGGATTCCTCGACGATCTCGTAATCCGCCTCGACGACGTCCTCATCAGACGCGCCGGTTTCGTCGGTCGCAGTCGCGTCCGCGGCTCCGGGATCGAATCCCTCATCCGTGGGGCCTGCCTGGTCGCCCATGCCGGCCTTCGCGTAAATCTGCTGTGCGGCTGCCTGGACCGCCTGTTGAATATCCTCCGCGGCCGCCTGGATCTCGCCCTGGTCGTCCTGCTTCAGGGCCTGCCTGCCCCGCTCCAGCTTGGCCTCGACATCCTCCCTGGCCGAGTCGTCGATCGACTCCTTCCATTCCTCGATGTTCTTCTCGGTCTGGTAGATCAGAGAGTCGAGACGGTTCCGGGCCTCGGCCTTCTCACGCCGATCCTTGTCCTCGGTGGCGTGCGCGTCGGCGTCCTTCATCATCTTGTCGATCTCGGAGTCGGACAGGCCCGACGAGGCCTCGATCCGGATCTTCTGCTCCTTGCCCGTCGCGCGGTCCTTCGCGCTCACGTGCAGGATCCCGTTCGCGTCGATGTCGAACGTCACCTCGATCTGCGGCACGCCGCGCGAGGCAGGCGGGATACCGGTCAGCTGGAACCGACCGATCGTCTTGTTGTCTCCCGCCATCGGCCGCTCGCCCTGGAGGACATGAATGTCCACCGTGGGCTGGCTGTCTTCCGCCGTCGAGAACACCTCGCTCTTCTTGGTCGGAATCGTGGTGTTCCTCGGGATGAGGGGAGTCATCACTCCGCCCAGAGTCTCGATTCCCAGCGACAGCGGCGTCACGTCGAGCAGCAGGACGTCCTTCACGTCGCCCGCGAGGACTCCACCCTGAATCGCGGCGCCGATTCCCACTACCTCGTCGGGATTCACGCCCTTGTGGGGCTCTTTGTCGAAGAAGTCTCGCACGGCCTCCTGGATCTTGGGAATACGCGTCGAGCCGCCCACGAGGATTACCTCGTCGATCTCCGACTTCTTCAGTCCCGCGTCTTCGAGCGCCTTCTGCATCGGCTCCTTCGTGCGCTGGACCAGATCATCGACCAGCTGCTCGAACTTCGACCGGGTCAGGGTCATGTGCAGGTGTTTCGGGCCGCTCTGGTCCGCCGTGATGAACGGCAGGTTGAGATCGGTCTGCGTGACCGTGGAGAGTTCGCACTTGGCCTTCTCCGCCGCTTCCTTGAGCCGCTGGAGGGCCATCGGGTCCTTGGAGAGATCAATTCCCTGGTCCTTCAGAAACTCGTCGACCAGCCAGTCGATGATGCGCTGATCGAAGTCATCTCCCCCCAGGTGCGTATCGCCGTTCGTGGCTTTCACCTCGAACACACCGTCTCCGAGTTCCAGCACGGAGATGTCGTACGTACCTCCGCCGAGGTCGAACACGGCGATCTTCTCGTCGCTCTTCTTATCGAGACCGTAGGCCAGGGCAGCCGCCGTCGGCTCATTGATGATCCGCAACACCTCGAGCCCGGCGATCTTGCCCGCATCCTTGGTCGCCTGCCGCTGGGCGTCGTTGAAATACGCCGGGACGGTGATCACGGCCTCACTGACTTCCGCTCCCAGATAGTCCTCTGCCGTCTGCTTCATTTTCTGAAGCACAATGGCCGAGATTTCGGGTGGCGTGAGCGTCTTGTCGCCATGCGGGATCTTGACCTGGACCCGATCCTGGCTGTCGCACTCGATTTCGTACGGAACCAGCTTCCGTTCGTGCTCCACCTCGGAGCACTTCCGTCCCATGAACCGCTTGATCGAAGAAACTGTGTTCACCGGGTTCGTGACGGCCTGCCGCTTCGCCACCTGTCCGACGAGGCGTTCCCCATCCTTCGTGAACGCAACTACCGACGGTGTCGTCCGAGCACCCTCGGCGTTCGGGATCACGACCGGGTCGCCTCCCTCCATCACGGATACGACTGAATTCGTCGTTCCGAGGTCAATTCCAATGACCTTGCCCATATGCGTTTTTCCTTTCTCACTCCCGCCCGGAGGCCGCGCCGCCTCAGGGGGCGGGAGACCGGGTCGTTCGTTGATTCGTCTGCGGGAGGAAGTGCAAGCGATGTGCCGCGCCAGACACCGGAAATCCGCAATTTCCCCGCTATTCTGGCACACTGGTCTCCGGATTCGTGTCAGAAAGGCAGGTGTCGGTCCGTCACCTGGCCGGCTGACGCACATGTTGCGTCGGTTCAGGGGGCCGTCTACCCTGTCGAGCATGTTCCCGCTGCGAGACGACAACCCAACCGAGCTGTTTCCGTTTGTCACGATTCTCATCATCGCGGCGAACGTGCTGGTATGGCTCCTGGTCCAGGGAGGCGGCGCACCGGATCCATTCCTCAATTCTCTCTGCGCATACGGGGCGATCCCGGGTGAGATCACGGGCTCCCTGTCGCCCGGCGAGTCCGTTATGATCGGAGACGCCAGCTGCATGATCGGGGGGCTCAGCGCGGGGACCGTGCTGACCTCGATGTTCATGCACGGCGGGTGGATGCACCTGATCGGAAACATGTGGTTTCTGTGGGTGTTCGGGAACAACATCGAAGACTCCATGGGCCATTTCCGCTACATCATCTTCTACGTGCTTTGCGGGGTCCTGGCTTCCGTGGCCCACATCATGTTCGCCCCGGGCAGCACGGTTCCGACGGTCGGGGCTTCGGGAGCGATCAGCGGGATCATGGGCGCCTACATGGTTCTGTATCCGAAGGTCCGCGTTCAGACACTGATCTTCCTGATCGTCTACATCCGGATCATACCGCTCACCGCTGTGACGGTGCTGGGACTGTGGTTTGCGCTTCAACTGTTCTCGGGGGTCGTTCAGGCCGGTGCCGAAGGCGGAGGCGTGGCGTTCTGGGCGCATGTCGGGGGCTTCATCGCCGGAGTCGTGTTCATCAAGCTGTTTGCCAGGAAGACCCTGGTCGAGGCGAAGCACGCCGGTGTCGTTCTGACGAAGGCTCAGATCGGGCGCTTCGGCTCGTGGTAGGTCCGGCGCAGTCGCGCCGCCTCCGAGGTTTCTGTCTCACGGGTCTCGTGTCGTGCCTCGCGCTCGCCTTCCCTTCATCCGGGGTTTCCTCGGAAGCAGTCCTCGCACCGGCGAACGGCGCGCCGATGGGTCCCGCGCTGGAGTTCCGCGTCGGATTCCCGGGCTCCTCTGTCGGAGCGCCCGAGCCGGTCATCCTCACACAGGACAGGGCGACGTCCAGCATCGTGGATGTCGACGCTATCGAGGAACCATTCCCGATCCGGCTCGGGCGGGGACTGTTCGCTCTCGCCGTGATGATCGTCGTCCTGTGGGCATTCTCCGCAAACCGATCCGCGATCCGCTGGTCACTGGTCGCAAAAGGGCTGGGCCTGCAGTTGCTGTTCGCTCTTCTCATTCTGAAGACGGAGTGGGGACGCGGGTTCTTCCGGGTCGTGAATGACGTGTTCGTGGCACTGATCAGCTACACCAACGCCGGCGCCTCTTTCGTGTTCGGCAACCTCGTGAGACCGGTCATTCCGGTGAGTGGGGGCGAGGGAAGTATCCCCCTGCTGGCCAACTTCGCGTTCAGTGTGCTTCCGACGATCATCTTTTTCTCGGCCCTGATGACGATCCTCTACTACGTCGGGTTCATGCAGAAGGTGGTCAGGGGCGTCGCGTGGCTGATGCAGCGAACCCTCGGGACGAGTGGCGCGGAGACCACCTCCGTAGCCGGGAACATATTCGTCGGCCAGACCGAGGCGCCGCTGCTGGTCAAGCCGTTCATCGAGAAGATGACGATGTCCGAGCTCAACACGGTAATGGTCGGGGGGTTCGCGACCGTGGCGGGCGGAGTGATGGCGGCCTACGTGGCGATGCTCGCCGGGTCGTTTCCAACGATTGCTGGCCATCTGCTGGCGGCGAGCATCATGGCCGCCCCGGCGGCCGTCGTGGTCAGCAAGATGCTGGTCCCCGAGACCGGCCACCCGGAGACGATGGACAAGCTCGACATGGAGCTGGAGCAGGACCACTCGAACGTGATCGACGCGGCGGCGGGCGGGGCGGCGGACGGGATGCGGCTGGCCCTGAACGTCGGTGCGATGCTGATCGCGTTTCTCGCTCTCATCGCGCTGTTCAACGGACTGCTCGGATGGGGACTCGGTCTGTTCGGGGTCGAGGGAGTGACCCTCGAGATGTTGCTCGGCTACCTGTTCGCACCGGTGGCCTGGCTGATCGGAGTCCCGATGTCGGACGCAGCGCAGATCGGAAGCCTGTTCGGCGTGAAGATGGTGGCGAACGAGTTCGTCGCGTTTCAGATGCTGGCGGACGGACTGGCCGCCGGTTCCACGCTGTCTCCGAAGTCCGTGATCATCGCCACATACGCACTTACCGGGTTCGCGAATTTCTCGTCGATCGCGATCCAGATCGGTGGTATCGGCGGGATCGCCCCTTCGAGGCGCCAGGATCTGTCGACACTCGGCATGCGGGCGATGCTCGGGGGGACCACGGCGACCTGGATGACGGCCACCCTCGCGGGAGTGCTCGCATGAGCCGACTGTCGACGAGCGGGGTGGGAACCGGTGCGGGAAGCGCCTCCTCCGATCTCACGGCTCGCGCCGAACAGATCGCACGAGTCGTTCTCGAGCGGGTTTCCGGGGCGAGCCCGCGAATCGGACTGGTCCTCGGATCGGGGCTCGGGGGCCTGGCCGACAGCTTCGACGCCGCGGAGACGATCCCGTACAGCGAACTGCCGGGCTTTCCCGAGCCCGCGGTTGAAGGACACGCCGGGGTGCTGGTGCTCGGGACACTGGCTGGGGTTCCGGCCGTGGCGATGCGCGGCAGGGCCCACCTGTACGAGGGGCACCCCGTCCAGGAGGCGACTTTTCCGATCCGTGTTCTCGCGGCGCTCGGAATCCGAGGCCTGTTTCTGTCAAACGCGGCAGGGGCGATCAACCCCGGGTTCATGCCGGGCGAGCTGATGGTGATTCGAGATCACATCAACCTGATGGGCCGGAACCCACTGGTCGGACGGGTGGTGCCCGGCGATCCCCGGTTTCCAGATCTTTCGGCGGCCTGGGACCCCGAGCTGCGGCAGGTACTGCACGAGGCATCGCAGTCCACCGGTGTCCCCCTGCGTGAGGGAGTGTATGCCGCGGTGCTGGGGCCGAGCTTCGAGACGCCGGCCGAGATCCGCATGCTCGAACGGTTGGGCGCGGACGCAGTCGGTATGTCCACGGTTCCCGAGCTTATCACCGCCCGTGCGCGCGGCGTCCGCTGTTTCGGCATCAGCTGCCTGACGAACTACGCGGCTGGAATCGGCTCGCAGCCGCTCGACCACGAGGAAGTGATCCAGACGACCGAGCGGGTAGCCGACCAGTTTCAGGACCTCGTGACAGCTGCCGTGGCTGCCGCCGATCGGCGGATCACGGCCGCGTCCAGTGGTTGAGCGGCGTTGCGCCCGATCCGAGCCCGGGAGCCGTCTGGAGCGCACGTCGGGTGAAATCGATACCGGACTCCACGGCCTGGTCGAGAGTGCGGCCCGCGGCGAGGCCCGCGGCGATCGCCGCCGAAAGAGTGCAGCCCGTTCCGTGCGCGTTACCGATCGGGAGCCTGGCGGATCGCCAGCTCCGCTCTCCTGATCCCGTGAGCAGCAGGTCCACCACTTCGTCGCCCGCCAGGTGGCCTCCCTTGAGGAGGACCGCGGCCGCACCGTCCGCGAGGATCCGTTCCCCCGCCCGACGCATGTCGGCCTCGTTCTCGACCGACATTCCGGCCAGGATCTCAGCTTCGTGCAGGTTCGGGGTCACTACCGATGCCAGGGGGAACAGTTCGGATCGAAGCGCACCCACGGCGGAGCTGTCCAGCAACGGGTCACCACTCGTTGCGACCATCACGGGGTCCAGAACGTATGCGGGAATCGATGCTGCAGAGAGACCGCGGGCCACAGCCTCGATGATCAACGAGTCAGCCAGCATACCGGACTTACAGGCCGAGGGTCGGAGGTCCTCGGTCACAGCCAGGATCTGCGCTTCGACGAAGTCGGGCGGAATCGGGTGCACGCCCGTCACGCCGACGGTGTTCTGCACGGTGACGGCCGTCACGGCGGTCGTTCCGAACACCCCGAAGGCGTGGAACGTCTTGAGGTCTGCCTGGATTCCTGCTCCGCCGCCCGAATCGCTCCCGGCGATCGTAAGGACCACCGGGGGTAAGTTCGTCTCGTGCATCGTCTCAAGCCACCTCTCGTTGGGTCGTCGCCTTGCCAGGGTGCCCGGTCGGGATTCACCATGCCGAGCCTGAACGAAGGAAAGCGGCTACGTGCTCTGCTCCGGCGCAAGGAGCGCGCGAAACGTGGACTCCTGATCGCTGAGGGTGCGCGGGTCGTCGGAGACCTCCTCGATGCGCGGCAGCGAGTACTGCACGGGCTGTTCACCGAAGAGGCACTTGACGATCCGGCGATCTCGGATATCGTGCAGCGCCTTCATTCGGACGGCGTACCCTGCGAGGCCGTTTCGCCAGCCGAGCTCGCCGAGTTCGCGGACACGGTCACGCCGCAGGGAATTCTGGTTGTGGCGGAAATTCCCTGCAGCGGGTGGGAAGACCTCGCGAGCTTACGACTGCTGGCCGTCGATGGTGTGCAGGATCCGGGCAACATGGGGACGCTCATCCGGACGGCCGAGGCCCTGGGGGCCAATGGGGTGCTGGTGCTGCCCGGCACGACGGACCCCTGGTCTCCCAGAGCGGTCCGGGCCGCCGCCGGCGCCAGCTTCCGGCTGCCGATCCTCGAACTCGGTCACCGGGAGGCGATCGATGGTCTGAGGGAGCGAGACGTTCCCCTGTGGGCGTCGGCTGCTGGTGGTGATCCGTTTCGCCGAGGGGATCCTGCGCCAACCCGAGTGGCGATCGCGGTGGGGAATGAAGGAGCCGGGGTGTCGGATGAGATCCTGGTCGCGGCTGATCGTACCGTGGGAATCGAGCAGTCAGGGGGCGCCGAATCGCTGAACGTCGCCGCGGCCACTGCGATCCTGCTCGATCGAATTCTCGGAGGTGACCATGCCGGGAGCCGTTGAGGTGGTATTCCTGCTGTATGCTGGAGTCCTCGGACTGGCCGTGGGCTCGTTCCTCAATGTCTGCATCGGTCGCCTGCCACGTGGGGAGAGCCTGGTCCGGCCCCGTTCCCGCTGCCCGAAGTGCGGAGCAACGATTGCCTGGTTCGACAACTTTCCCGTATTCAGCTGGCTGGCGCTGCGCGGGCGGTGCAGGTCGTGCCGCGAGCCCATCTCCTGGACCTACCCGGCGCTGGAGTTGATCACCGCGGCGATCTGGGTGGGACTCGCAGCGGTTTATGGACCGACCTGGCACGCACTGCAGGGGTGCATCCTGTTCAGCCTGCTGCTGGCGATCGCGCTGATCGACGGGCGGCACTACCTGATTCCGGATGCCCTCAGTCTCGGCGGTCTCGGCGCCGGGCTGGCGCTGTCCCTGCTTCCCGGGCCCCCGACACCGCTGGTGGCCGTCCTCGGGGCGTCGCTCGGGTTCGGTGTATTGCTCGCGGTCGGCATCCTCGGCGAATGGGCGTTCCAGAAGCCGGCGATGGGGGGTGGGGACATGAAGATGATGGCAATGGTCGGAGCCTTCCTCGGTCCCGCTGGAGCGATGTTGACGATCTTCCTTGGAGCAGTGGTGGGGACTGTCGTGTTCGGGCCCGTGAGTCTGAAGACCGGGAAAGACGTGCCGTTCGGCGTGTTCCTGGCGCTCGGGGCCGCGATCGCATTCCTGTTTGGCGACACTCTGGTGGAAGGATATCGGACGATGTTTCTGTCGGGCTCCTAGTTTCTGTCGGGCTCCTGGTTTCTGTCGGGCTCCTGGTTTCTGTCGGGCTCCTGG